>JBGAIY010000517.1:0-5160 GCA_044225205.1 Myxococcaceae bacterium
CGGCAAGGCATTCGGCCCACATTCGGCCGCCACGGTAGCCAACGCTCGTTCGCGCCGCGCCACGAGGGCGACCTGGGCCCCTTGCTTCGATGCCAGCCGCGCCAGGGCGGCACCGATGCCCGCGCTCGCTCCGGTGATGACCACGACCTTGTCTTTCATGGCCCCTGTTCTACCGCTCCGCGGAACCTCGCGCTTGGGCAGGGCGTCTGCTCGTGGTGAAGTTGCCCCTCGGAGCACCATGACCACTTTCGCCCTCTTGGTTGGTTGCTTGGTCGTCGGTGCAGGGGCCGACAGCGGCCGCGTGCCTGCTTCTCTGGCTCGGTGGGGAGACACGCTCGTCGTCGCCGACGGCTCGGGTGCCGTTCGGGCGTACCGCGGCGACGGCCAGGCCCAGGTCGCCCTGACGTCGGCGCTGGGAGCCACTCCGTTGTTCGGCGTCGCGGCTGATGGCGCGACGCTCTTCGGTTTCGACCTGCACTCGGCCTTTTCGTGGAGCGGCGAACGGTGGCAACCCCTCAAGCCCAAGGCCGAGCTGCCGTGTCGTGCCTTCTCGGTGGTACAGGGCCAGCCCGTCGCCGTCTGCGGGCCAAACGTGTTTCGCTTTTCTGACGGGCGCTCGTTCAAGGGCCCCGAATTTCACGACCAAATTCGCGGCCGTGGTTTCGGCGCGTCTGTCTCGCTCGCCTCGCACGACGCGCTGCTCGCCATTGGCACGGGGTTTGGCGAATGGGGCGGCTACCTCTGGGTGCTCGACCTGTCGACCGGCAAGTGGAACCGGTTCTACGACGCGCTCGGTTACCCGGTGGGCGTGACGTGGGCCGACGCCGGCTGGGCCGTCGCCTGGTCGATGAGCCACATGATGGCCTCGACCCGCGTGCGCCTTCACCGAGCCAAGGGCCAAATACTGCGCGAAGGGCCATCGGTCGACGACCATTACCTGCGTGCGATTTCGTACGCCCCTGACTCGAAGTCGCTCTTCGCGCTCGAACAGAACGACTTGGTGCGCGTGGTCGACGAGACCCTGCTGTTCGAGAAGGTGCAGAGCGTGGCGCCGATGGCCTACGGCCGCGAACCCTTGGCCGTGGGCGTGTCTTCGGGCATCGCGGGCTTCGTTTCGCTCGGCAACGGTCGCTTCGCCGTGCTTTCGACGACCGGCGACCTGCTCGTCGTGGGGCGCGAGCCCGACCCCCGCACGTCGGACCCCACGAAGTGAGCCGGCGCCCTGTCAGCCTCGCGCCGACAGTCGCGCGAGCAAGCTGTCGATGAAGCCTCCGAAGCTGCCGTTGCTCATGACCAGAATCAAATCGTTCGGGCGGGCGCCCTGGGCGACCTCGTCGAGCGCCTCCGAAACCGTGGTCGGCGCCGTGGCCGCAATGCCCTGCTGGCTCAGCTCGCGGGCCAGCCGTGGCACATCGAGTTCTTCGCCGGAGGGTATTTTGTCGTGCTTCTCCGGCACCTTGATGGTGGCCCGGTGCGCTCCGACGAAGCTGTGGGCGTAGTCGTCTTGGTGAATGTTGCGGCGGCTCGTGTTCGAACGGGGCTCGAACACCGCCCACAGCGGGCGACTCGGCCAACGAGACTTCACCGCGGCAATCGTTTCGCGCACGGCGGTCGGGTGGTGGGCAAAGTCGTCAATGACGAGCACGTCGTTCGGAGCCCCCCGTACTTCTTGCCGTCGCTTCACGCCTGAAAACGTCGAAAACCCATGGGCGATTTGGTCGAACGTGAGCCCCAAGCCACGAGCGGCCGCGAAGACGCCCAGCGCATTTTCGACGTTGTGGGCGCCGGCCATGGGCAGCACCACGGTGCCGAGGTTCTGCCCCCGCTCGAGTACCGCAAACCGGGCCCCGAAGGCGCCCAGCTCGACCTTGGCGGGCCGAACGTCGGCGTCGCGGTCGGCGTGCCCGCTGTAGGTCACGACCCGGCCTTTCGAGGCCCGGGCCACCTTCACGGCATTGGGCCATGACGCGCTCACCACGGTCGTCGAATCGGCCGCCATCAATGACATCAGCTTCTCGAACGACGCTTCGTAGTGCGCCAGGTCTCGGTAAATGTCGGCGTGGTCGAATTCAATGCTGGTGAGAATCAGCGTCTTGGCCTGGTAGTGCAAAAACTTCGGGCCTTTGTCGAAGTACGCGGTGTCGTACTCGTCGCCTTCGACCACGAAGTGTGGCCCGCGGCCCAGCCGGTAGTTGCCCGAATAGTTTTGGGTGACGCCTCCCACCAGAAACGACGGGTCTTGGCCCGCGTCGGCGAGCACGTGCCCCATGAGCGACGACGTGGTCGTCTTGCCATGCGTGCCCGCGACCACGACCGAATGGCGGGTCGACAAGAACAGCGACCCCAGCGCCGCGGGGAAGCTCATTTGCGCCAGCCCCCGTTCGCGCACGGCCGTCGCCTCCACGTTCACCCGGCGAATGACGTTGCCAATGATGACCAGGTCGGGCTTCGCCACGTCGAGGTTCGCCGCCGAGTAGGGCGTCAGCGCACGAATGCCCCAGGTCTTCAGCATGTCGCTCATGGGCGGGTAGACGTTCTCGTCGCTGCCGGTCACTTCGTAGCCGGCCGCCTTGAGCATGCCGGCGAAGCTGCCCATGCCCGTGCCCGCCACGCCGACGAGGTGAATGCGCTGGGGGCTCTTCGGGTCAATGGTCGCCAACACTCGGCCGTTGTCGCTCAGTACGTCGCTCATCACGTCACCCTCGTTTTGGCTTTCGCGAGCTTGAGAATGTGCACGAAGTGGGCCCGTTCGACCGGCTGCACCGAGAGCCGTTGGCCTTTGCGCAGCAACGGCATCGTCGCGAGCGCCTCGTCGGCCTTGAGTTTTTCGAGCGACACCACTTCGGCAAACCGTTCGACGAACGCCAAGTTCGCCATGACCCAGCGTGGCTCGTCACGGGGGCTGGTTTTGTCGAAGTACTCGCTCTTCGGGTCGAACTGGGTGGGGTCGGGTACCGGAGGGCCGTGGACCTTGGCGAGCCCCGCCACGCCCGACGGCGTGGCGTTGGAGTGGTAGTACAACACGAGCGCCCCCGGCTTCATCAGGTCGCGCATGGTGTTGCGGGCTTCGTAGTTGCGCACGCCCTCCCAACCGGTGACCTTGGCTTTCTTCAGGTCGTCGATTGAAAAGACGTCGGGCTCGCTCTTCACCAGCCAGAAGCGGTCGCTCGTGCTCATGCGAGAGGTCTATATGCCAACTGAACTCCGGAGAACGGCTCAGAAGTGCCGCCTTCGGCGCCGACGGTGTGGGTTGTTGCCCCCCGAGTTGCTTCGCTCGCCGCCACCGCCCTTGCCTGGAGGGGCGTTCGTCGACGAGCCGCGGTAGCTCACTTCGGGGCCCCGCCGTGGTTGCGCGCTGGCATTGGGCTGGTTTCGGCTTTGACCCGCGTTGGGTGCCTGGTTCGCTCCCGCGCCCCGACCGGGGCCCCGCCGTTCGTGGCGGCCCGGCGGGCGCTGCCCCTGGCCCGAAGGCGGCGGCGGCGGGCGACCGGTTGGCACGAAGTCGGGGGTGAGTTCTCGCCGCACGTAGGCTCGCCAGATCTCGTCACCGTCTCCCCGTCGGGCGTTCAACGCCGGGTCGATGGTCGCGAAGAACCGACGAACGTTTTCAAGGTCACGCTTGAAAAAATGCTCGGCTCGGCTGTTCTGCGCGGCCCCCACCACTTGTGGAAAGTCGATGACGACGGGGCCGTCGTACGCGAGCAGCACGTTGAATTCTGACAAGTCGCCGTGAATCAGGTCGGCGCTGAGCATTTTCACCACCTGGGCGCGCACCACCTCGTACATCGCTTGAGCCTCGGCGCGGGCGATGGCCGCGTCGACGAGCCGCGGCGCCACTCGGCCTTCAGCGTCGATGACCACCTCCATCAGCAGCACGCCTTCATAAAACAGCACCGGCTTGGGCACCCGCGCGCCAGCGGCGTGCAGCCGGCCCAGCACGTCGGCCTCGGCGGCTTTCCACTCGGCCTCGGCGGCTTTCTGGCCGAAGCGCGAGCCGCTGTTCATGGCGCGCTGGGTGCGGCTGTTTCGAACTTGCCGGCCCTCTTTGTAGGCGGCGTTGTTCTTGAAACTGCGAAATTCGCGCTCTTTGTAAATTTTGGCGGCAACGGTTTCACCGCGGTGCCGCACCAACCACACTTCGGCTTCTTTGCCGGTCTTCAGCTGGCCAATGACCTCGTCGATGATGCCGTCGGCCAACAACATCTGCAGCGCCTGCATGCGTCTGGTACTCGTTTCGACGCGGGTTCAAAACGCGTCTTTTTCGATGCTCTTCTCGATTTTTGGCACGAACGACTCGGCGCGGTTCAGCTCGTCGAAGTTCAAGGTCGAGCGCTGCAAAATGTAGAACGCCTGGGGCTTCTGAATGCGCCCTTCGACGGTGATGGCATCGAGCCGAATCACCTTCTTCTTTTTGGCCGGCGCGGGCGTACTCGGGGCACCCTGGGCCTGGGCGTGCGCCACCGTGGAGCCGACGAGCGCACCGCACACCGCCAGCCACCGCAATCGCCAGAAGAACGTTTTCATTTCTCGTCGTCTCCCAACTTGCCCGAGGTCTTCTTCTTCGGCGCCGGGGCGGGCGCGTCGTCGTCACCCAATTTCGAAGCGGGCTTCGCACCGCCCTTTTTCTTCGCGGCGGCGGCTTCGGCGGCGGCCTTCTTGGCGGCGGCGGCTTCTTCGGCGGCGGCTTTCTTGGCGGCGGCGGCTTCTTCGGCGGCCGCTTTCTTGGCGGCGGCGGCTTGGGCCTTTTGGGCGGCGGCGGCGTCTTCGGCGGCTTTCTTCGTCGCGTCGGCTTGGGCTTTTTGGGCGGCGGCCGCGTCGTCGGCGGCCTTTTTCTGAGCGGCGGCGGCGTCGTCAATCGCCTTCTTCTTCGCGTCTTCGTCGGCCTTGCGCGCTTGGTCGGCTTTCTTGATCTGGTCTTTCTTTTCGCGCTCGCGGCGGCGTTCTTCTTTGTCGATGCCCTTGTTCGCGTCTTTGACGTACTGCTCGACGCGCTCGTCTTTGCCGCCCTTGTCTTTGTACTGGTTGAAGAACGAAATCGCCGTTCGAAACCGGTCGATCACGTCCATGCCCTGAATGTCGGAGTCGAGGTGGGTGACGCCCAGGTTGAAATACACGTCGACGTAGTCGGGCCGCGCCTTGAGCACCGTTTGGTATTCGGCA
>JBGAIY010000518.1:0-5142 GCA_044225205.1 Myxococcaceae bacterium
ATTTCGACGTTGCCGCAGGGGCCCAAAGACCGGCTCATCGCCTCGCGCATGATCGTCGAACGGGTTCGCGCGGCCGCCGAAATCGCCAAAATCAGCTTGTCTGATCAAAAAGAAGCGCCGGTGCACGTGCCGTTCGCCACCACCGACGACACGGGGCAACCCATGGCGCTGCGGGTCGACGTCGAGCGGTCGTTTCTCGAGCACGCCACCAAAGACCTGGTCGAGCGCACGGCCGAAGTGACGCAGGTGGTGCTCGAAACGGCGAAGCTGTTGCCGCAGAGCCTCGACGAGGTGTTGTTGGTGGGCGGCCAGAGCCGCGCCCCGGCCGTTCGGCGGCGCATCACCGCGTTGCTGGGCCGAGAGCCGCGCAGCGACGTCGACCCCCAGGGCGCGGTGGCCTTGGGTGCCGCCCTGCTCGGCCACTCGCTCGTCATGCGCGAGCGGGGCAAGCGCGGGGTATCGCTCTCAGAAGTGCTGTCGGCGCCCATTGGCGTCGCGGCCAAAGGCGGCGGCATGCGCCGGGTGCTCGAGCGCAACACCCGCCTGCCCGCCGAGAAGACGCTCGCGGTGCCAGTGCAGGCCAACCAGACCGTGGCCATTGCGGTGTTTCAGGGGTCGAACCCACGGGCCGAAGAAAATGACTATTTGGGCGCCATCAGCGCGGTGTCAGACAAGCCGGGTGACTTGGCGTTGCGCTTCTCGGTGACGGCCGACGGCAGGCTCACCCTGTCGGCCAGCACGCCCACCGGCAAGAACGTCGAAATCACGTTCGCGACCGCCGAGGCGTCAGACGAGACGACCGCGAAGCTGTTGGCCGACGCGCCGCTGCCCGGAGAAGAAGACGTTCGGGCCAAGGGGTTGCTCACCGGGCTCAAGCGCCTCTTCGGCCGAACCTAGAGCGAGCTTCGTTGGCGTGGAGGGCGGGCGGCCACCACCAATGCAGTTCACTTGAACGCGACCGAAGCGGGTATGACGAGGCAACGACATGGCCATGATGACCGAACGGTTGTTGCAAGCCATTTCGCTCCTCGAGCTTTCGGTCACCGAGCTTCGTGAGCGACTGAACCGCAGCGCGGCCGCCGGCGACCTCCGCCCCCTCAGACCCGGTGAAGACGACGCGCTCGAGTTGGCGCAAAACGCTGAGCTCGTCGAGCTCGGCCAAGCCCCGTGGTCGATGGCCCGCGAGCCCGCGGGGCCGACCTTGGTCGACGGGCTAGAACCCGACGTGTGGTGTACGACGGCGCCGGCGCGGGCCGTCGCGAACGCCCACGGGCTGCGCTTTGCCGTCTGCGCAAGCGACCCAAAGGAAGCTGAAGAGCTGAAGTGGTTGCTCTTGGCGGTGCGAAGCCGGCTTCGGTTGTTCGAACAGATCGCCCGGTTCACCGCCGCGGCCCCGCTGGGGTCGGTCAGCGTCGCTTCACTGGGTCGCGGGCTTGGGCTTCACCCGGCGACCATCGAACGGGTACTCAAGCGGGGCATCGTGCTGCGCGACGGTACGCTGACCCGCCTCGACCAGTTGATTTCGCGAACCGACGTTTGACGCGCCGCTGGCCCGAAGTTCGGTTTCACCCTTTCGGGGTCGGCGTGGTCGGCGCCGCCGCCTCGTCGACGGCGGGCGTGGCCGTGCGTTGCGCGTTGTACTGACGAATTTCTTCGCGGCGCCGCACGTACGAATTTTCGGCGCAGGCGGTACCCAAAACGACCAACAGACCACTGGCGATCACCATTTTGTGCATACGTCCTCCAAAGTCAGACGCGACCAGAAACGAATGACAGCGAGGTCGATTGCCTCGCATTTCTCGCCCAGGCTGATCGGCGGCCCAGCCCGTCGAGCGCCTTCTTAGCGCCTAAGAACCGAACAAAATCAAAGTGTTGTTGGCAGACTTGGCCTGCGTGGGTGACGCAACTCCTTTGTCCTACATCCGAGAATGGCTTGGGCGGGCACTTTCACCGCCTCCATTTTCGAAAGGGTCTTCACCCGTGACGATCGCCATCTCCGACAAGAAAATCTCGTCGCTGTACCGAGACCTCGAGACGAAGTTCGGGGCTGACCCGTCGACGACGGTGTCGGGCGAAGCGGCGCTCCAAATTCTGGCCGCGGTCGGCGACAACTCCAGCAAGAGCTTCGCCAAGGTGCTCACTTCGCTCAAGAAGCCGGGCATCACCCGCGACGAGCAAGTGGCCTTGGTGAAGGCCGGCATGTCGGCCGCCGAGAAGAAAGACCTGGCGACGATTCTCGACAGTGGCAGCGTGCCCGCCGACGCCGACACCAAGGCCTTCTTCAACGCGGTGTTGGGTCGACCGAATGGTGGCAGCCACACCCTGAAAATCGTGGGCGACCAGCGTGACGGTCTGTCGGGCTTCACCGACGCGGGCGCGAGCATCGAAGCCATCAACATTTCGGCGGCTCCGGGCGGCCGGCTGCACCTCGACGACACGACGGTGGTCGGCCAAGCCGACGCGCGCGGGGCGTTCACCGCGGCGAAGTTGACCGGTGACCAACTGATTCGCGAAGGCGACCTCATTCGCATGCGGGCGCGCTTTCAAGACGGCACGACGTCAGACTGGCTCGTCGTGAAAGCGACCGGCGTCGAAGCTTCTGACACCCGCAACGCGGTGGTCGCCATCAACCGAATTGGGTTGGTCGACCAGGGCGGCGGCAAGGTCTCGGTCGAGAACATCAACTCCAGCCGGCAAGTTTCAGAGCCGGGCGCGAAGCTGCAGTTCACCAACACCCGCACCAACGCCAAGGCGGTGCTGACCATTGACGACACGGGCAACTTCGCCGCGGGCGCGACGCTCGACGCGAAGCCCGGCGACGTGTTCTCGGTGGCCGCGACCGACGGCACGAACAACACGAATTTCAGCAAAGCGGTGGGCAGCGTCACGGTGCCAGGCGGAGACCCAGGCACGATCGACCTGATACCCGACCCGGCGTTGCACAAAGACGAATTGAACGCCGACGGCACGCCCAAGTTCGGCAAAGCCCGCTTCACCGGCCCCCTGTTCGCGAACGGCACGAACTTCGAAGACGTGCAACAGGGCCAGTTGGGTGATTGCTACGTACCGTCGGCCGTCTCGGCGCTCGCGTTTCAGACGCCCGAAGCGTTCGACAACATCATCAAAGACAACGGCGACGGCACGTACACCGTGACCTTCAAAGAGCAAGACTGGAACTCGGGCAAATTCAAAGACGTGCCCATCAAGGTCGACGGCGACTTGTACGTGCGTTCGTTCGGCGGGGCGCTCTACGGGCACAGCGCCAACAGTTCTGACACGAAGAAAATGGAGCTGTGGTTTCCACTCATCGAGAAGGCCTACGCGGCGTGGAAAGGCAGCTACAACGAAATCGGCAACGGTGGCTCGTCGGCAGACGTGTTCGAAGCGCTGGTGGGCAAGCCGGGCCAAGACGTCACCATCACCAAGAGCAACCACCAGCGCATCTTCGACATCGTGAAGAGGGCCATCGACACGAAGCAGCCGATTTCGGCCGGCACGTACGGCGAAGACCAAGAAGCGCTCTACACCAACACCGGCGTGTACGCCGACCACTCGTACTCGGTCATCGGCTACGAGGAGACGGGCGGCCAGAAGTACGTGAAGCTGCGCAACCCGTGGGGTGAATCGGAGCCCGCCGGCAACGGCGCGAACGACGGCATTTTCAAGCTCGACCTCGAGACGTTCTGCAAGCTGTACCAAGACGTGATGTTCGTTCTGAAGTGACGCGACCGAAGCGGGTATAACGAGGGGCACCATGGCGATTCCTCCCGAACCCCTCGAAGACGTATTGCCCGCAGCGGTGCTGGTGGTCGACGCCGAGGTGGCCGAGGTGTTGTCGACGGGCCCCAAGCCCGCGACGCCGGCCAACGCCAAGCCGGGGCGCACGTCGGTCGGCATCAAGGCGGCCGAACAGCGGGTGAAACTCACGGTCAAGCGCGTGCTGCGTGGCGAGCCGACGACCGAAATCACGGTCACCAAGCCCGAAGCGGGCTACGCGCTGCGCGCCGGCAACAAGGGGCCTTTTCTCATTGACGCCAGCAGCACGATTTTGGGTCGCTACGGCCCCGACTCCTACAGCTTCGAGCGCATCGAAAAGGCGCTCAAAAAGTAGAACACCAGGTGGCCTTCAGTGTTTGCGCGCGGGCAAGAACTCGCGCACGGCCACCTCGATTTTGGGAAACGCGGCGGTGCGAATGACTTCGTCGCGCTGCACGGTGAAGCGCTCGGTGTACACGCCCTTCTTCGGCTTTCGGTAGACCTCGACGTTGCCGGCCTTGAGGTTCACGACCCAATATTCACCGGTCGGCCCTTCGGCGTAGAGCGGCGCTTTGACGATTCGGTCGAAGCGGAGCGACGACTGCGACACCTCGACGACCAGAAAGGCTTTTCGGGGCAAGTGGGCGGGCGGTTCGGCCGCCTTTCGAATGAGCATCAAGTCTGGCTGCGGCATGGAGTCGTCGCTCGCGTGCAGCGGCATTTGAATGCAGACGTCGGCGACCTGCCGAAAGACGTCGGTAAATACCATGGTCAGTTGTGTCAGCACCCACAGGTGCAACGGCCCCATCGCCCCCATGCGAACCACCCGCCCCCGTATCAATTCGACCCGCTCACCGTCGAACGCACCAAGCTCGCTCAGCCGCGTGTATTCAGCCACGTCGAGCAGCTTCTGGTGCTCGTTGAGCAATGCTTCGACTTGGTGATTCATCGAGACCTTCTCCCGGCTGGCAGGCCTAGCACCCATGGCTGACATGCAAGCCCGTGAAGCGGCGGTCAGGCAAGGCTCACAGCTCGAAAGCGTTCAAGAACTTCGCGGGGTCGGGCTCGCGTTCGAACACTTCGCGCACGTGCACGGCGGGCGAACGCCCTTCGGCGGCCTGCTGGGCCAGCGGTTCGAGCACCGGCAGGTCGAGCGGGTCGAGCCGTTGCAGGCCGCGCGCGGCAATGTCGACCAGCTCGCGGGCGTAGTCGGCGAGCGTGCCGGCTCCGAGGTTGGCTTGCAGGCCGTCGCGCTGGGCCGACGCGTGCAAGGCACGGTGTTCGACGGGGCTGAGCGGCGGCATCAAATGCGTCACTTCAGACAGCGCGGTGTCGTCGTACAGCACGGCGCGCATGAGGGCGGCGAGCGACCCGGTGAGCTTCGGC
>JBGAIY010000519.1:0-2146 GCA_044225205.1 Myxococcaceae bacterium
GTTCGAGCGCTTTCACGCGCAGCAGTTGGCGCGCTTCGTTCGCCGGTACTCAGAACACCCCACCGACGTGCGCGGAGTCATGGTCTGCACCGGCAACGTCAGCTTTCGCCGAGCCGACTATTTGGCGGTGGGCGGGTTCGACCGCTCGCTCGACCGCTCTGAAGACCGCGAGCTCGGCGTGCGGCTGCAAAAGGCCGGAGCGAAGTTGGTCTTCGCCCCCAACGCCCGAACGACCAACCGCAGCGACCACACCGACCTTCGGGTGTGGCGCAACCGCAATTTCAACTACGGCATCTACGATTCCCGAATTTTTCACAAACACCCCGACCTCACCGACGCCGACCCCTGGCACTTCATTTTCTTGGTGAACCCGGTGTCGCGCGGGCTGTTGTTGCTGAGCGCCGCCGTGCCGCCGGTCGGGCAAGCGCTGTCACTCACCGCGTACGGGCTCGCGTCGCAGATCGACAAAGGGCGCGCGCTGCACCCGGTGTTCGAACGAATTGCCGTTGCCGGAGCCACGCTCAGTTACGGGCTCGACTACTTTCGCGGCGTTCGCGCCGAGGCAGGGTCGGCCGTGAGCGCCGCGAGCGGGTTGCTCAAGCACTCGTGGTCGATGCTGCGGGCGAAGCTCAAGTGACGCGCTGACGCTCGGGCTCGGCGCGGGGTCTTGTCACTGCGCCTGGGCAGCCGCTGACTGCTGCTCGGCTCTCTTGGCCCTGACGTACTTTCGCAGCTGCCAGCGAAACGCCGTCAACGCGTCGAGGCGGCCTTCATGCCGATCTGACGTGTCGATGATCGTCCACGGAAAGTGTTCAGAATTTTCGGCGCAGAACGCTTCGTATTTGGCCTGAACTTCGTGCGCCACCGTGACGCTGCGAAAGTCTCCGAACCCTGGCTTGAGCGCGGCGGCGCCCCGCAACGACTCGACTTCTTCAGCCGTCAAGTGTGTGCGACGCGCCAACAGGTCTTCAGCGATCGCCGCGCGCGCCAGCCGTTTGCCGAACGTGCGCATCGACGCCTCGGTGGTCGGCTTGAACAACATCTTCACCACCAACACGTCTTGCGCCTTGAGGTCTTTTTCGAAGGCGTTCGCGCCGGCCACGACTTCTTCGAACGTCGTCGCGGGGTTGAAAATGCCGTCGCCCGGCCACGCGCGGTCGAGAAACCACGAAGTCGGCTGGGTCACCTTCTTCGGGTCGGCGAACTCGGCGTACCGCCAAATGGGCCCCAGGTCGGGCCGGTCTTCGGGCTCTGGCTTTCGAAACGCCTTCGTCTTGACGTCGTAGCCGACCTTCTCGTCGATTCGCGACTGGGTGAGCCCGTTGCCGGTCTTGCTGGCCCCGTCGAGCCCTTCATTCGCGCGCACGAAGTGAGACGGCAACAAGCCCGCTGCTTCGGCCTGGCGCATCGCTTTGATGACTTTCGACTGCGCGGCGATCAGCTCTTGGGCATTGGCGCGCGCTTCGCTCAGCTCTTCGAGGGGCAGACCCAACCGAAGAAAATGTTTGAGCCCGTCTTGCGGCCCGTGCAGCGGGCTCCCGTCGCGCGGAGCTGGTGAACGTTCGAGCACGTTCGGCCGCTTCAAGATCGAGTTGTACGTGCGCATCGCGTCTTCGTACCCCTCGGTGAACGCGGCCCAGTCGTCTTTCGAAAACGTCAGCTCCCCAAGCTGCACGTGAAGGTCGCCCTGGCCGTGCGCCACGTAGCCGTCGAGACCAGCCAACTGAAATGGCACCACCGAGGTCACCTGGGCGCCGTCGGCCGAGCGGAGCACCGTCGCCTCCGAGTCGCTGCGAACGACGCTGAAACCTTTCGCTTTCAACGCGTCGAGCGCCGCGCCCAACGTCGTTGGCCACTCGAGCTTGGGCAACGAGCCCTTCACCGGGCCCCGGGCATTGCCGGGTGCCGCCACGTTCAACTGGTCGGGCAACGCTGGCTTCGCGTCGAACAGCCCGTTGGCCGCCTGGCGAGCCGCCATCGCTTGCGCATTCGCCGGCGCGTCTTTCGCCGGCCCCGAGCCCTGAAGAAGGTCGGCCAACTTGCCGTCGGCTTTCGCACCTTCAGAAATCGCCGCGAGCGAAGGCGTTGCAGCACCTTTGAGCTGCTCCACGGCCAGCTTGGCCGCGGCCGCAGTCGGGCGCAGCTC
>JBGAIY010000519.1:2182-3021 GCA_044225205.1 Myxococcaceae bacterium
GAGTTTGATCGGCGGCAACTTCACGTGGTGTCCCTTCTCCGCGGTATTGTCACGGCCACGTAAACCGGAGTTGCCAGGCCCCGTCAAGAATGCCCCAAGGCTTCTCAAGTTGTGAGAAAGAGAAGCATTTTGTCGTACAGAATCATCACACAAAACCCGCCAGAACCCGTGTTTTGGCGCCACTTTTGGCGGAAAATGCCGCCGCCGCCGCCCTTGGCAGGTTTGGAGACACCATGAACTCGTGGTCACCCGGCGACCCGCTGCCCGCTCGCGAAGAGCCCCGCTACGTCGACGTCGACGGCTCGCAGCTCTACGTCGTGCGCCACCAGCCGGTCGCCAAGCCCCGGGCGGCCGTCGTGCTGGCCGGCCCCATGACGCTCGAGCGGGCCCACAGCGCGCTCACCTGGGTTCGCTGGGCGCGCACGCTCGCCCTCAACGGCTACGAAGTGTGGCGCTTCGACTACCGCGGCGTCGGTGAGAGCACCGGAGATTTTCGCCAACAGACGTTCGCCCACTGGCAAGTCGACCTGTCCACCGTGGCGAACTTGGCTCAGCAACAGCACCAAGGGCGGGTCGTCGTGCTCGGGCTGCGGTTGGGCGCGCTCCTCGGTCGCACCGCTTTCGACTCGCACCACGCCGACGCCTTCATCGCGTGGGACGCTCCGGCCGGCGGCAAGCCCATGTTGATGGAGATGCTCCGACGAAAGCTCGCCGCCGACTACATGGAATTCACCGGAGGCGAAAAGAAGACCCGCGACGACTACGTGCGCGACCTCGAGCGCGGCGAAGTCGTCGAAGTCGAGGGCTACCACTGGTCGCAGGGCCTGTGGCGCAGCGCC
>JBGAIY010000519.1:3059-5139 GCA_044225205.1 Myxococcaceae bacterium
TCGGTCGACGGCCGCCCCGCGCCCAAAGCGCCCTTCGGGGCCACCGCCAAAATTTCGCGACCCGCGTTCTGGTTGCAGAGCGCCCATTTGATCGCCGACGTGAACGAGTTGTTTTCAGTCACCCTCGAGCGGCTCCAAGTGTGGAGCGACGGGTGGTCGGTCGCTGACGAGGGTCTGACGGCCGCCCCAGCCGCCGCGAAAAACTGAGAGTCGCTCGAAAAGTCACCGCGCCCCGGGCCCCGCGCCACCGCGGCCATTGAAGGCACGGTTGTAGCGACCGGCTGGCGGCGTGATCAGCCGAATGCCAATGGTGTTGGTGGTGGTGATGATGGGCTGCCCAGGCCCGGTGACGCGCGAGGCGGGGCCGAACGAGCCTGCGCCGTCGCCGACCGAAGCATGACGCCCGCCTGGGGTCGTACCGAAGCCGGCGACGCCGACGCGGTGATCTTGACCGCGCCCGCCTCGCTCGGCCCCGGAGTCTACCGCCTGTGGCTCACCGCGACCGACGCCACGAACGAGACCACGTACTGGCCAGCCGTGGTCGAAGTGCCGGTGAACTGAAACGCGTGTGTTGTTTCGGGTTTTCGCCGAAACTGCCCAAGCCGCCGCGTTGGTGGCTCAGGCCAGGGAGACGTATGACCGAAACCGCCGCCGCCCTCAGCGCTGTTCGCCGTCGCCTCGACGTGCTCGACTTGCCCGCCGGGCGCTGCGTCGGCACCATTCACGAGCCGCGCGAAGGAGCGCCGCCTTCACGGGTCGGCCTGCTCTGGGTCAACTTCGGCTACGTGCCGCGCGACGGGCACGGCGGCCTCGCTTCGCAGGTGAGTGACGCGCTCGCCCGCCTCGGCGTTCGCTGCTTTCGGTACGACTTGCCCGGCCTCGGCGACGCCCCAGGGCCGCTGCCCGCCCACACCAGCGAATTCTTTCCCTGGGTCACGTCGGGGCACTTCACCGCCGTCACCCAGCAGCTCGTGCAGACCGTGTGCGAGCGCGAAGGGCTCGACGGCGTCGTCGTCGGGGGCCTCTGCGGCGGTGCCGTGAACGCCATTTTCACCGCCGACGCCGAACGCGGCTTGGTCAAGGGCCTCGTGTTGCTCGAGCCCGAAATGTACGTGACCGAACCCAAGAATGACGACGGCCCGGTGCCCCGCAAGCGCCTGCGCGACTGGGTGCGGGCGCAACTGCCGGCCGAAAAGAACGTCGTCACCCAGTTGCTCGACACCGCCCTGCAACAGCGGTTGCCGCTCGAGCCCCAACTGCAGAAGCTCGGCAACAAAGTCTTTTCATACTGGGGGTGGATGCGGCTGCTCACGCTCGAAAACCGGTACGGCCGCTACGTGCCACTGCCCCGAAAAGCGATTCTCGATTTCGTGCTGAGCCGAACCGAATTGCCCGCGGTGACCAACTTGCCGCTCGCCGCCGCGTGGGCCCGCTTCGTCGACGCGCAGCGCCCCGTGCTGGTCATCACCGCCGACGGCAAGTTGCGTGAAGTGTTCTTCGACCGCATCAACGCCACGGTGCTGCGGGGGCGGCGGCGCGAAAAATACGTGCACGTGCGCTTGCCCAACACCAACCACATTTTCACCACCGGAGGCGCCATCGCCACCGTCAGCAGCACCATCGTCAGCAACTGGGCGTTGTACGCCCAGGCCCCGTCGCACTGATCACAACCCGTCGCCCGCCTTGATCAGGCTCCAGGCCGCTTCGGTCTTGATGCTGTCGCAGTGCGCTCCCGACAAAATGGGGTTCCACGACTTGGGGCCGGTCAGGCCGCTGTAGACCGCGGCCCCGCTCGCGACCACGTTCAGCACGTCGTCGGCGTTCGCGTCTTGGCCCACGTTCGCCATGAAGTCGATGGGGTGTTCGTTGTGCTGGTCGTACCGGTGCGTCGGCGAATCGAAGTCGCTCACGTCGAACAGCGGCTGGGCCCGCTTCAAGAAGCAGTCTTTTTTGCCGCCCGTTTCGTTCGCGTGCAGGTGGTCGATGGTCGCGCGCACGACCGTCATCACCGCGCCCCCGCCCCATTCGTAGGGTGAGCACGTGCCGCCGGCCGGGCCACAGTCGCCGGTCGCTTGGCACT
>JBGAIY010000520.1:0-1133 GCA_044225205.1 Myxococcaceae bacterium
GGGGCTCGACTTCTTGGGTCGCTTCAACATCCCCTTTCCCTCGTTGGGGCCGATTGTTTCGACGCTGTACCTCTTCTTCTTGTCGCAGACGCTCCTTCGCCTCCGGTTGATGGACCTGCACGAACTGCTCGGCAAGATCGCCTCGCAGACGGTGCTCGCGGTGATTTTGGCGTTGGTTTTCGTGGTGTTGACGGCGTGGGTCGAGGGCAACACGAGCCTGTACTTGTTCAACACCATCGTCGCGGCCTTCGTGATGTTGATTCTGCTCGAGCCGCTGTCGGAGTGGGTCGAAGACCGCACGGTCGCCCTCTTCTTTCGCCAGCGTTTTGCGTTTCTCGAGTCGGTGCGCACGTTGCTGCGGCGCACGGCGAACATCATCGACGTGCCCGAGCTGGCGGCCATGGTGCTCGACGCTTTGAACGAGACCCGTCGGGTGACGCACGCGTCGTTCTATTTGCTCGCCGAAGACCGGCCGGGGTTTCGACTGCTCGACAGCCGCGGCCCACAACCCGCCGTGTTCATGGACGCCGGCACCGCGCGGGCGCTGGTCTCACGCACCGAACGAGCGCAGTTGTTCGAGGCGGTCGAACGCCGGGCGGCCGAATTGAAGGCCCAGCCGCTCGAAGCCCGCAAGGCCCGCGACGAAGTTCGCCGGCTCAACGAAGTGCGCAGCGTGATGGAGCAAATGAAAGCGGGCATCACCGTGCCGCTCATGGGCAACGACCGGGTGCTCGGCTTCATGAACCTGTGGGACGAGCGCGTACCCGAGGCTTTCGCGTCAGACGAAATCGCCCTGATGCTCGAATTGGCTGACCATTTCGCGACCGTCGTCGAAAACTCCAAGCTGTACGAAAAAATGCGTGAACGCGACCGCTTGGCCGCGCTGGGTGAAATGGCCGCCGGCCTCGCCCACGAAATTCGCAACCCGCTCGGCGCCATCAAAGGGGCCGCGCAGTGCCTCGACCCGAAGACCGTGCCGGTCGAAGAGCGCGAGTTCATCGAAGTGATCGTCGAAGAAGTGAACCGGCTCAACGGTGTCGTCACCGCGTTTCTCGACTACTCGCGGCCGCTCAAGCAGCACTTCGGCCCGACCGACGTGAACGAAGTCGTCACCCGAACGATTCGGCTCATTC
>JBGAIY010000520.1:1199-5129 GCA_044225205.1 Myxococcaceae bacterium
CTCAAAGAAGAGCACACCGAGGCGCTGGCGAAAGTCGACGGTGACGCCGAACAGCTCAAGCAAGTGCTGATCAACCTCGTGCAGAACGCGATTCAGGCCATTGGCCCCGCCAAGGGCGAAATCGTCGTGCGCACGCTCAAGCCTGAGCGGTTCGGCGACTTTCGGGCCCCCGATTCGCTCGAAGTGCAGGTCAGCGACACCGGCCCCGGCATACCGGCCGACCAACAACTGAATATTTTCGTGCCGTTCTTCACCACGAAAGAAAAAGGCACCGGCCTCGGGTTGGCGATTTGCCAGCGCATCGTCAAGAACCACGGGGGCACCATCGCCGTGCAGAGCAAGGTCGGCGAGGGCACCACCTTCAGCATTCGACTGCCGGTGTTGCCCTCAGAAGCCGCGGTGGCCGAGACCCCACTGCCCGACGGCACGCCCATGCCGGGTACCCGGGTGCCCGAGGTGGTTCGCACCGACCCCGACAAACGCGGCCGGCGCCGAAAGCGCCGCACGGGGTAGTCGGGTCACATCGGTGAAATTTGGCGGCGGCGAATGACCAATTCGAATTGGCGCCCGGCCCGCTGAAAACCGATGCGCACTTCGGTGCCCGCCGGGCCGCGAATGCGCGAAACGAGCGCGTTCATGTCGCCACCCGACGGTTCGCCGTCGACGCTGAGAATGGAGTCACCCACGAGCACACCCGCGCGCTCCGCCGGGCTGCCTTCGATGATGCCCGCCGCCGCCGGCCGGCCGTCGACCATTTTGAGCGTCATGCCAATGCCTTCGAACGACTCGCTTCGCGGTGGCCGGTCATTGGGCTCCGAGCGGGTCAGTTCCCACACGGCGTGGCTCGGGTTCAAATTCGCAATGGCGTCACCCCGTTCGCGGTAGCCCGGAGCCGACGCGGTGACCCCGTGCGACTTGGGCACCGGCGGCGTGGCGTACTCTCCGCGCGCATTGGTCATCACCGAAGCCGTTTCGTGGGCCACGTCGGGAGACCGAACGCGCAGCGTCGCTCCCGAAATGGGCAACTTGGTCTGCGCGTCGAGCACCAGCCCGCGCACCACGATGCCGGGCTCGAGCGAAATGCGCACGTCGACCCCCGCCGAAGTCACCGTCACGGGCACCGGAGCGCTCTGGCCGCGGGTGGCGACCTCCACGTGCAAAGCCCACGGGCCCGTGGGCAACTCGAAGCGGTAGCTCCCGTCGGGGGCGAGCACGACGAATCTCCGCAGGGCGCCCGTGTCGAGGCTCCGAGCGAACAAAATGCCGTCGGTCAGCGCCGCGCCCGAGTCGTCTTGGAGGTGAACCACGACGACGCCGTGAGAAAGCCGCAACACGACCTCGTCACCGGCGTGGGCTTGCGCCGTCGCGGCGCCTCCGGGGCCTTCGGCGTCGAGGTGCAACAGGCCAGCCGAGACCCCTTCGAACGCGAACCGCCCACTGTCGTCGGTCACCGTTTCGGCTGAGGGGCCGGCCCAGTCACCCGAGCGGCAGCGAACCCGAATGCCACCCGACGGCGGTTCGACCCGACCCGACAACGTAAGCCCCTCTTTGACGTCGACGGCCCACGGGGGGCCACCGAGGCGGTGCACGAACGGGCCGGCAACGCTCACGAACGAGCCGACCCGCACTTGCACGAGGTAGCTGCCCGTCACCATGGGCGTCGTGCGAAAATGACCGTCGAGCGCCGTCACCGCGGTGGCGGCCACATCGTCAGACTTGGCGTCGATGACCGTGACCAGCGCGTTGGGCAGCGGCGCGCCGGCGCGGGTCACCACTCCCCCCACCGAATCGACGTCGTTCGCTTCGAGCACGAGCCCGGTTCGCTTTTCACCGACGGCCAAGAACAATTCTGGGCTCTTCACCCGCGCGCCTTCGCGAGAAACCGCGACCACCACGACGCGGCCGTCACCGCACTCGACCGCGAATTTGCCGGCGGCGTCGGTCACCGTGGCGAGGCTGCGCTCTCCGGCGCGCGCCCCCCGGGCGACTTCGACGAAGACCGTCGCGCGTTCGGCAGGAGCCCCCCCGACCAACACCTCGCCTTCGACGCGGCTTGCCGGGCTGAGCGCCAATTCGAGTCGGGCGCCGGCTTTGGCCACCTCGAGCGCAACCCACTCGGTGCGAGTCAAATAGCCGGGGGCGCTCACCTCGACCCAGGTTTGGCTCTTGGGCCCCACCAACTCGAAGCCGCCATGCTCGTCGGTCACCGCCGTGCCGACCGACGTCGTCACCACGGCCTTGGCAATGGGTTCGCGGCGAACGAAGTCGACGACCACGCCTTTGACGACCACCCCGTCGAGAATGTCGAGCACCACGTTATTGACGTGCCCCCCGGCCTCAATGGCGAGCGGCCCGAGCACTTCACTCACCGCGTCGTTGAGCGACGCCGAGAGGTAAACAGCCCCCGGCGCGGTGTTGAACGAGAACGTACCGTCGGCTCCGCTGTTCGTCGCGAAGACCGAGGCGCCCTTGAGCACCACGCGGGCCCCCTTCACCGGTTGGCCGTTTCGCCGCACCAGCCCCGAAATGGTGGCGGCCTGGCGGCCCGGTTCGGCGGCTCGCGCGCTTTGAGTGTGGCCAAGGCGGCCCACTTCGGCGCTGGCGCTGGCGGCGCTGACGTCGTCGGTGGCCGAGTCACCTTCTCGGTTCGCGAACAGCAGCCACGACGCGACGAGCACCGCGCCGACCCCAACGATGAGAACCACCCGCTTCACGCCTCAGGCTTTTACTTCTTTTCGGGCTTCTTGCGGTTCGGGTCGGTCGCCTCTTCTTCGAGCAGCATGATTTCTTCTGGCTCTTCGGTCGGGCCCGAGTCGTCGATGTCGAGGTCGAACACTTCGAAATCGCTGGGAGGAGCGACCGTCTTCGACCCTGGTGGCTTGCTGGGGGTGGCGCGTGGCGGGGCGCCCGGCACCGGGGGTGGCGGCTTGGTGCGCTCGGTCGGCGTCTCCATCAACGGGGGAATTTCGTATTCGCGGGTGGGCGACTCGAAGGCCTCGGAGGTCGGCAGCGCGAGCTGCGCTTCGAGCGCCTCGACGCGGTGGGCCAGCCGCTCCCGCTCTTGCTCGATCAACACGTTTTCGGCCTGCAGTTCGTTCACCTGTTCGGCGAGCGCAGCCATTTGACCGGTGTCACGGCGCAGCGCCCGCATGGCCTCGGTGGCCTGAGTCAACTCTTGCTGCAAGTCTCCGTATTTTGCGCGCAACGCCAGCAACAAGTCTTCGGCCTGCTTGCGCGCCGAAGCCTCGGTCTGCGCGGCGAGACGAGCCTCAGCGAGCGCCTGGTCGGCTTCGGGCGGTCGGGCGGCGTTCGCCTGGGCGGCCGTCGCGAGTTGCTCTTCGGCCTTCACCAACCGCGCACTGAGCTCGGCGATGCTGGCCGCCTGACTCGGCACCTTGGCCGCTTCGGCAGACGCTCGTTCGGCCGCGGTGCGCGCCTCTTGGGCCGCCTGCTCAGCTTCCGTCGCTCGCCGGTGGGCCGCGGCGGCGTCGTCTCGAAGGGTGTGCACTTGCTGAGCCAACTGCTCACGCTCGGCCTCGAGGGTGGCCAACCGGGCCGCCGCTTCTTTCGACGCCGTCTCGAGCGCCGTGCGCGCGGCGGTCATCGCTTGGGTCTCTCCACCCGCGGCGGCGAGCGCCTCGCGCAGCCGTTCGATTTCAGCGGCTTGTTGCTGTTTGCCGAGCTGGTGACCGCGCGCTTCAGACTGCGCTTTGCCAATGGTGGCTTTGGCCTCGGCGAAGTGCGCCTCGACCTCGGCCAACTGCCGGGCCAGCTCGGCCTGGCGGTGGCTGGCCTGCTGTTGCTCCGCGGCCGACGCCGCTTGGAGCGCGCTCAGGGCCTCGGCCACTTGGGCCCGAGCGGCTTCGAGCGAGGCGAGCGAAGCGTCTTTTTCGGCGGCCACCCGCGCCGCGTCGGCGTGCGCCTGCGCCA
>JBGAIY010000521.1:0-5109 GCA_044225205.1 Myxococcaceae bacterium
ATACTTCGTGCAGCTCTTCACCAACGGGCCTTGGTCGGTCTTGCCGGGCGTGGTGGGGCGGGTGGGCGTGGTCACGACGCCGCTCGCCGACCCTGGCGAAATGAGGCCGTCGCAGCTCGCACCGAGCATTGCCAACAGCAGTGTGCACCCGGCTCGCATCATGGTTTCCCCTGACGAATAGAAGGGAGTCGCTCGAGGGCCGCTTCGCAGCTCACGGCCTCGAAGGGCCTTGAAATGATTGAACCCATGAGGCCGCGAAAGTGCGGTTGCCGCACCGCGGGTAGTACCCTAGTATTACCGCGTGAGCACGAGCCTGAAGCTGCCGCCCGAGCTGAAAAAGCGCATCGCCCCGTTGGCCCAACGTTCGGGGAAGACGCCCCACGCGTGGATGGTCGACGCCTTGCAACGGGAAACAGAGCTCGCCGAACAGCGCGAAGCCTTCATCGGTGATGCCGAGACTGCAGCAGCCGACGTTGAGGCGGGCGGCCCGGTGTATGCCATGGAAGACGTCCATGCGTATCTCCGCGCGAAGCTCGCCGGTGCCAGAGCACGCCGCCCGCAGCCGCTGAAACCAACCCGCAAGTGATTCGAATCGTCTACAGCGCGCGCGCACTCAACGATGTCGAACGTCTCACGCTTTTTGTCGACGACGACCAACTCGCCGAGCAGATTCTTGAGGTCATCGTCGGTGGCGTTGAAACCCTGAGTCGTCACCCGTACGTGGGTCGACCAGTTCGCGGAGCGCTCCGAGAGCTCGTTCTTTCTTTTGGGCGCACGGGTTACGTGGTGCTGTACCGCCTCGCCCGCGACCGCATCGAGGTGTTGGCGCTTCGACACCAACGAGAGGCTGGTTTTCGTCGGTAGCTCGCGAATGGGCGGCGCTACAGAATTTTGCGCGGCGGCAGCACGACGTTGGCCACCAAGAGCCCCATGACCAGCCCGCCGGCGATGAGCACCATGTCGACGCCTTGACCGACGCCTTGCAAGTATTCGCCGCGCAGCAGGGCGTCGAGGCTGCGAAAGCCGAACGAACCGGGCACCAGCAACAAGAGCCCGGGCATCAAGAACAATTGGGCCGGCCGCTTCGAGCGCCGGGCGTACAGGTTCGAGGCGAGCGCCAAGGTGAAGGCCCCGAGAAACGAGGCTCCGGCGGCCGGCACGTCGCGGGTGAGCCAGCTCGTGACCCAGACGATGAGCCCCGAAGCCATGGCGAGGCCCATGTCGCGGCGGGGCAGGCCCAGCAGCACGCCGAAGCTGACCGAGGCCACCAACAGCGCCACGACTTGCCACACCCAAAACGCCGGCACGACGGGCTCGGCCGGGGCCGCGCGAAACCCGAGCGAGCGCTCGACGCCCACGACCAGGGCGATGCCGAAGACCAGCGAGAGCAGAGTGACGCCCGCGTCGACGAGCCGGGCGGTGCCCGACACCAGGTTCTTCGACGTGAGCTCGGTCAGCCCGGTCGTCACCACCATGCCCGGCAGCAGGGGTATGATGATGGCCAACACCAGCGCCTCGCGCGAGTGTTCGGGCCACACCGCGGTCGCGCCCCAGGCGACGAGCGCCGCCACCGCCCCACCGACGAAATTTTCGAGAAACGCGCTGCCGGCGACGTCGCGCGCCACGTGGGTCAACACCCGCAACACGAGCCCGCCCAAGCCCGCCAGAATGAAGTCAGACCAGCCGCCCCCGAGCGACACCGCCGCACCGCCGCTCGCGCCAGTGGCCCCGAGCAACTGCACGGCCAGCGGCCACGTCGCCGGCCGCTGTTGCAAGTCGCGCAGCTTCTGCCGCGCTTCGTTCACCGAGAGCTTGCGGTCGACGACCGCGTTCATCACTTCGTCGAGCAGGGCCAGCGTCTCCAAATCGGTGCGCCAGTCACGCACCCGCACCATCGACATCGCGGGGGGCTCTCCGTGCGGGGTCTTCACCGAGACGAACAACCCGGTCGGCACCGCGAACGCGTCGACCTCGAACCCTTCGTGTCGACCCAGCACCACCAGCAATTCTTCGAGCCGAAAAGACGGGCACCCCGTCGACATCAGCGCCACGCCCAGTTCGACCAAATAGTCGAGCAACAGGTGCGACGTGAGGGGCTCCGACGAGGCCATGGTGGTGTCATCATCATCGCCAAACAGGCGCCCGGCCACGGAACGTTTCGGGCTTCTTTTGTGGGGCCTTTTGGTGCCCTCAAGGCTTTGATATTATTTGTGTTTTATTCGTATTTCGGTCACCAAAAGGGCATCGGGTTTGGGGCGTTTGGTGATACATCTCGCCGGCTGATTTCTTTGGAGTTTTTCAAACCGCATGGACACCACCAATCCGCAAACAGGGCAGGTTCAGAACCAGACCGAATACAACGCCGCGAGCATCACCGTGCTCGAAGGGCTGGAGGCGGTTCGCAAGCGGCCGGGCATGTACATCGGCGACACGTTTTTTCGCGGCTTGCACCACCTGGTCTACGAAGTGGTCGACAACTCGGTCGACGAATGCCTCGCGGGGTATGCGACCGACGTCAACGTGATCATTCACGTCGACAACTCGATCAGCGTCATCGACAACGGGCGCGGCATACCGGTCGGCCCGCACCCCACCGTCGCGGGTATGGACACGCTCGACGTCGTCATGACCAAGCTGCACGCGGGTGGCAAGTTCGAGAACAGCGCGTACAAAGTGTCGGGCGGGTTGCACGGCGTCGGCGTGTCGTGCGTGAACGCGCTGTCAGAATGGCTCACGGTCGAAGTGCAGCGCAACGGCAAGGTCTACCACCAGCGCTACGAGCGCGGCGTGCCGGCGGGCAAGGTCACCGAGGTCGGCGTCACCGAGGCGCGCGGCACGAAAGTGAACTTCTTGCCCGACAAGACGATTTTCGAGGTCAAAGAATACGACTTCGAGACCTTGTCGACCCGCTTGCGCGAGCTCGCGTTCTTGAACGCGGGCCTGCACATCACCTTGGCTGACGAGCGCAGCGGCAAGTCGCACGACTTCAAGTTCGAAGGCGGCATCGTCAGCTTCGTCGAGTTCATCAACAAGTCGAAGCAGGTGGTCAACGACAAGCCCGTCTATTTCAAGGCCGAAAAAGACAACGTCATCGTCGAAGTCGCCATGCAGTACAACGAAGCGTACGACGAGCGCATTTTCACCTTCGCGAACAACATCAACACCCCCGAAGGTGGCACCCACTTGTCGGGTTTCAAGGCGGCGCTGACCCGGTCGATCAACGGCTACGCCGAACGCAGCCAAGCGTGGAAAGACCTCAAAGAAACGCCCACGGGCGAAGATGCCCGCGAAGGGCTCTCGGCGGTCATCAGCGTGAAGCTGCCGAACCCGCAGTTCGAAGGCCAAACGAAGCAAAAGCTCGGCAACAGCGAAATCAAGGGCCTGGTCGAGAGCGTGATGAACGAGTCGCTCACGAACTACCTCGACGAGAACCCGGCCACCGCGAAGAAGATCATCGTCAAAATCGGTGACGCGGCCCGCGCCCGAATCGCCGCGCGCAAGGCCCGTGAAACCGTGCGCCGCAAGGGCGTGCTCGACGGCCTGTCGTTGCCGGGCAAGTTGTCTGACTGCAGCGAAAAAGACCCGGCCCGCTCCGAACTGTTCATTGTCGAAGGTGACTCGGCAGGCGGCTCGGCGAAGAGCGGCCGCAACCGTGAAACCCAGGCGATTTTGCCTCTGCGCGGCAAGATTCTGAACGTCGAGAAAGCGCGCGTCGAAAAAATGCTGAACTCGGCCGAGCTCGTCACGTTGATTACGGCGCTCGGCACCGGCATTCGCACGCCGGGCGACGACAGCGAATACAAGCCCGACGAAGTTCGCTACCACCGCATCATTTTGATGACCGACGCAGACGTCGACGGTTCGCACATTCGCACGCTGCTGCTCACGTTCTTCTTCAACCAAATGCGCGAGCTCATCGAACGCGGGTACGTCTACATCGCGCAGCCGCCGCTCTACAAAATGACGCGCAACAAGCGCGACGTGTACTGCAAAGACGAAGCGGCGAAGAACGAGTACTTGCTCAACATTGCCCGCGAGCGCCTGAAGGTCGTGCTCAAGAACGGCGAGCTTTCGGGGGAGCCGCTCAAGGCGCAGCTGCGCAAGATCATCACCTACAAAGAGAAGCTGGCGAAGCTCGAGAAGAGCCGCAAGTTCGACCCGCGGGTCATTGACGCCTTGGTGCAAGCGACGAACTTCATGCCCGAGATGCTCAAAGACCGAAACGCGTCGAACGAAGCGTTCAACGACATGCTCGACTACATCGAAGCGCGCGACGCGAACTTGGCCGAAATGATCGCCAAGAAAGCGATTCGCCCGCAGCCCGACCCCGAGCACTCGACCGAGAAGTACATCATTCAAACCGAGGTCAACGGCGCCGAACGCCAGACCGTGCTCGACCACGAATTCTTGTCGTCGGCCGAGTACCGCTTGTTGGTCGAACTGAAAGAGGCGTTCGCCGGGGCGCTCGGGCCCGCTCCGTATTCGCTGTTGATTGGCGACGAGCCGGCCAGCGCGCGCTCGTACCAAGAGGTGCTCGACGCCGCCCTCACCGACGCGCAGAAGGGCGTCACCATTCAGCGCTACAAAGGGCTGGGTGAAATGAACCCTGAACAGCTCGCCGAGACGACCATGAACGTCGAGACCCGCACGTTGCTGCAAGTGCAGGTGGGCGACAAAATCGCCGCCGAAGAAATGGTCTCGCTGCTCATGGGCGACGCCGTCGAGCCGCGCCGCGACCACATCATCAAGAACGCGCTCACCGCGAACCTCGACTTCTAAAGCCACTAAAAAAAACAAGGGAGCCGCCAAGTGACCGTAAAGCTTGGCGGCTCCCTTTCTGCTGTCTGCGACTTCAGCGCTTCTTCAATTCAAACGACGCCGACGGAGCAGGGCGAAGCCGGCAAAGACCACGGCGCTCAGTTGCCCCACGGGCACCGAGGCGCAGCCGCTCTTCGGCACTTCGCCCGTGCCGGCGTCGGCGGTCATCGTGCCCGCGTCGGTCGGCATCGAGCCGCCGCCACCGCCGGAGCCTCCGCCGCTGCCGCCGCCCGAGCCGCCGCCGCTGCCCCCTCCCGCGCCCCCGCCCGTGCCGGCGTCGACCTTGGTGCC
>JBGAIY010000522.1:0-5094 GCA_044225205.1 Myxococcaceae bacterium
AGCGTAGTTGGAGTTCTGGGCTGTCGACGGGTCGTAGTATCAGTTCCAGTTTTCGAAGAAAGATTGGGCGAATTAAGTAATGCCCGAAGTTCCACCGCGCTTACGCCATTGAGCAGCTTCTCTGTAGGCTCCCGCCAGAATGTCGTTGTTGAGCCAGTGCTTGAACAACTTTCGCAAGGACTTTCGTTCGAAGAGATGCTCGAGCGCTCCGTTTACGATCACTCCTCTCTCCGCAGCTGTCCCGCGCGTAAATATCTCACCCAACCACTCTACCGTTCCAACAAGTCGGTCGCCTTCGCCTTTCGACTCCATGTCGATCATCCATCGAACAATCTCATATCCCGCACCGTGTGCGGTCAGGCTCTCGCTTCCCTGCCTGATCACTCGCGCCAGATACTTCCTGAAAAAATCGTCAACAGAGGCGACAGAGAGCGGCGGCCGGGCTGGATGAGTCGACGCGCAGTCCCTCAACAAAATGAACACTGCGCCCTGAACGTCGAGATCCTCATGCTCCATCCAAAGTTGCACTACACGAGAGTCAACTGGGCCGGGTCGTCCAGCCCTGAGGGACTCGATCTTTTTGACTAAATCAATCGAGGCCCACCTCGCCTAAAAGCAGGCATGTGTTGTAGCCGACCCACGGGGCAGAAGTAGTCCTGCGAGAGTCATCGCTTTGTCATGACCGCAGCTCGAGTGGGCCCACCAATTTGGTGCCCTGACTGCGGTCGATTGATCAGTGCGACACCTGACAGACCACCCCAAGCCAAGTACGGTTCGCGCCGCTCAGCGATGCGTGTGCCCCTCACCTCACTCTTGGCCCTCGGCCTCGCGGCCTGCCCCGCCGCCACGACCAGTCACGGTGACGCCGGGACCGTGCCCGCCGAGGTCGACGCCGTACCCGACGCCGGTGTGCCCACGGTCACCGCGCGCAAAATCGACGCGTGGCTCGCGTACCAGCGACAGCTCCTCAGTGTGCCGCGCGCCGACGGAGGCCTCGGCATCGTCTCGCGGGCGCGACTCGAGCAAGCCGTTCGCCTCGACGCCGGTCTGAGCGAAGACGACGTCGACGCGATCGAAGACGTGGTGGCGGCGGTCGTCACCGCGCGCAACCTCTCGAAGCTGACCGGCGTCGAAGCCGTTCGCGAATTCGAAAAGGTCACCTCCACGTTGAGCGCTGCGCAAAAGGTTCGGGCGCAACAAGCCATGAGTGACGTCAGCACCCGGGCCCAACAAGCCGCCGCCCTCGAAGCCGAGAAGGCGCGCTTCGGCGCCGAAGCCGTTCAAGCCGTCATGGCCCGCGAAGCCGAAGTCACCAAAGTCTGGGACACCCTGGTCGACGCGAAGTGAACCACGCGCGTCACCGTGCTGCTGCCGCGAAAATCACCTCGTGGTACCATTGATTCGAAAATCAAAGTCGCGGAGGAGCCCCAATGACACGCCCGAATTGGTTCGAAGGTGAAGCGGCGCTGAAACGCATTTTGAACCGGCAACTGGGGCCGGCCTACGAGAAGGCGAAGCCGCGCCTGAGCCGCATGGGCGACGGCGCCGCGAACGAAGCGAACGTCTGGGGCCAGCAGGCCGACGCGAATGGGCCGAAGCTGCTCACCCACGACCGCAACGGCACGCGCATCGACGAAATCGACTACCACCACAGCTATCGCAGCCTGCAGCAATTCGGTTACGGCGGCGGCATTGTCGCGGCCACGTGGAACCCGGCGCTCGCGGCCGAGCGGGGCCAGGCTCCGAAGGCGCTGACGTTCGGGCTGGGGTACCTCTTCGGCCAAGCCGAGGGCGGCATGTATTGCCCGGTGTGCATGACCGACGGCGCCGCGACGCTGCTGCACAAGTTCGCGACCCCCGAGCTCAAGGCCGCCTACCTGCCCCGGCTGGGCGCGCTCGAGCGCGAGAAGCTGTTCACGGGCGCCATGTTTCTCACCGAAAAAGAAGGCGGCAGCGACGTGGGCCAGGTGCGCACGGTCGCGAAGGGCGGCAACGGCACTCCGGGCGAAAAGGTCACCCTGTTCGGCGACAAGTGGTTTTGCTCGAACGTCGACGCCGACGTGGTGATGATTTTGGCTCGGCCCGAGGGCTCGGGCGCCGGCACCCGGGGCCTGGGGTTGTACCTGCTGCCGCGGGTGCTCGAAGACGGCAAGACGCGCAACCACTACCGGGTCAACCGCATTAAAGAGAAGCTCGGCATGCGCAGCTTCCCCAGCGGAGAAGTGACGCTCGACGGCGCCGAAGCGTACCTGCTGGGTGGCCCGGGCCAGGGCTTTCACCAAATGGCCGAAATGCTCAACTTGTCGCGCGTGTACAACGCGGTTTCTTCGGTGGCGATGATGCGCCGCTCGGTCATCGAAGCGCTGGCGTGGGCCGAGTCGCGGGTGGCGTTCGGGCGCGCCATCATCGGTCACCCGCTCATGACCGAGACGTTGATGGACCTGGTGAGCGAGCAACGCCTGGCGCTCAACTGGGCGTACCGCGGCATCGAATTGCTCGACCGAGTCGACTTCGGCAACGGCACCGAAGCCGAAAAGCGCACCCTCCGCATGCTGACTCCGTTGCTCAAGTACGTGCTCGGCAAGAACGCGGTTCGCCTGGCGAGCGAAGCGGTCGAGGCGCTGGGCGGCAATGGCTACATCGAAGACTGGCCCATGGCCCGCGTGCTGCGTGACGCCCAAGTGCTGCCCATTTGGGAAGGCACGACCAACATTCTGGTGCTCGACGCGTTTCGCGCGGTGAAGAAAGACGCCGGCCACGAGATGCTCTTCGCCGAGCTCGAGCAGACCATCGGCCACGCGCCTCCCGACGTGCAGTCGCGCCTGTCGGCCATGTTCGACGAGCTCAAAGCCGCGCTCGTCGACCTGAGCCAAGACGCCGGGGCCGAACACGCCTTCAAAGATTGGACCGACCGCGCCGCACTGCTGTGGATGACGTCGCTCTCGTGTTCGAAGCCGTTGGGGTACGGCACGCCGACCGACGTTCGCGCGGCGAAGCGAATGCTCTCGCGCTGGGCGCCGACGGGCTTGTTGCGAAAAGACCGGGCCACCGTCGACGACGTGCGCGCCATCGCGGCGCAGTGAATTGGCCGTGAGCGCCGAAGACGAGCTTCAGCGGGCGCTGCGGCTGTGGCGACAAACCAGAGCCCAGTCGCTCGCCGAGTTCATCGACCGTTGCACCACCGAAGTCATCGCCAACGCGAAGCCGCCTCGGCTCAAGCGCGACTTTCAAGCCGCGTGGCTGAAGGCGGTGAATGACGACACGGCGCGCGGCTGGGCGTTGGCGACGTTGGCCGACAAGTTGCCCGGGCCTGACCTCGGAGGCGCCGGGCTGAGCGACGAGGTGTGCGAGGCGATGCTGGCGCGGCTCAAGGCGATTGCCTTCGTCGACCCGAGGGCCGGTCAGGCCGTCTGGCATTGGCTCGAAACCCGCTCGTACAAGTGGGCCGTCTTCGGTGACGAGCCGCAGCCGCTCACGCGCGCCATCGACGCCGAATGCGAGCGCATTCTCGCCGAATCGGTCGACGAGCGGCTGGTGGCGCAGCTCACCGCGAAGCTGGAGGCCATTGCCCAAAACCCGTACTTCACCGACGCCGAGCGTGAACGCGAGCGCCGGTGGGTGGCGAGCCTCAAGGCCGCGTACGCTCCGACTCGCGCCCTGACGCCCGACGAGCTCGCGTTCGCCACCTCGCGCACGGCACCCAAAGCCCCGCGCCGCGCGTTCTCGAATGACGCCGCGGCCGTGGCGGTGCTGGTCGACGAGCTGCTGGCCGAGCAAGACCCGCGCGGCGAATTCATGGCCTTGCAGCTGGCGAGGGCCGACGTGCGACGGTCTGAAACATTGCTCAAGCGCTTCGGGCACCTGTGGGTGGGTGCGGCCGCTCCGGCGTTGGCGCGGGTTCACTTCGAGCGCGGGGTGATGACGCGCGCCGAGCTGCGCGAAGACGTGCCTCTGGAGACGCTCACGGCGCCCGAATGGTCGACGCTCGAAGAGCTGCACTCAGGTGAAGCGTCGGCCGCCGACTACGCACGGGTGTTGGCGCTGGCCGCGTTGCCGGGGCTCCGGCGGGTCGAGACGGGCTGCGACGTCGTCATCACCGCGTTGGAACGAAGAGGCGTACCCGTCGACTACGCCGCGCTCTCGTTCGAGCTCGACTCGCAGTTGCCCGTCGCGCTGCACCGCCTCAAGGCCTTGAACGTTCGTCACCTGGGCCTGCCCGACGACCCGCTTTTGCTCGAGGCGACGCTGGCCCACCCCATCGCCGCGCAGCTGGGCGAACTGACAATCGTCGGGGTCGTCAAATCGTGGGTCGACCTGTTGAAGCAGGTCGGCGCGAAGCGCACCGTCACGCTGCGCAAAAATGCGTACTTCGACCATCTCCGCGCAAAAAACGACGCGTGGGCGGGCCGAATCGTCGTCACTCAAAATGAAGGAGTCGACGTCACGGTTCGCGGGCAGTGGGCGCTCTACGACTGCCTCGAGGCGAAGTGGCCGCGGGTACGGCGGGTCACGGTGTTGGGGGCGACAAAACCCCAACGGGCTCTGTTCGAAGAACAATTTCCGCACGCCGAGCTGGTCTTTCAGGCCGACCCTGCTCCGACGGGCGTGTACGTGTTCAAGCCGTGAAAACGGGGGCCCTCACCGGGGGCGGTCGGTGCGCATTTGTGCGGCGATGAGTGCTTCGAGCCGAGCGACCATGGCCTTCGACCGGCGTTCGGCGGCATTCGAGGTCAGCGCGGGAGCGGCGGTGCTGCGCTGCACCCGCACCGGCGAATTCGGTTTCCACGTGGCGGAGTAGTCGGTGCCCGAGTAGGCAAAAAAGACCCGACAGTCGCTCAGGTTGTTCCCCATGTCGGTGATGGTCGCGGTCGGCACGGCGCGGTCGATGTACGACTGCAGGCGCAGGGTTCGAGCCAACAAGCCCTTGGCCAACGCGTTGGTGCTGGCATCACTCACCCGCACCCGCATGCCTTCTGGCTCCACCAACCCTCGAGAATCGGGGAGCACTCGAAACAAGCACATGGCGTGATCAATGGCAGCCAGCCGGTGGCGATTCAAGGCCCGACCCTCACCGAACCGAAGTTCTCAATTCTC
>JBGAIY010000523.1:0-5072 GCA_044225205.1 Myxococcaceae bacterium
AGCAGCTCGTCTTTGGTGAAGCGCGTTTCGACGTCGCCACCACAGTCGCTCCAGGCCCGCAAGCGGTCGACGAGCTCGGCGGCGAGACCGACCGGCGAATCGTTGAGGGCGTAGCCGGCCGTTTGTGGCTTGGTGCTGTACGCGTGGGCGTAGGCGCCTTCGCGTTGTCTCCAACGGGCGCGTTGCTCGAACATGGCCAGCTCGGCCGCGCTCGCCGGCCGGTCACCGGGGTACGGGCGCGCCGGTACGCCACCGGTGACGCACGTGGTGTGAATGCCCATGACCTGAGCAGGAAAGGCGAAACCCAGTCGAGCGGTGACGCTCGCGCCCCAGTCGCTGCCGTGCGCGCAAAACCGCTCGTACCCCAGCACCTTCGTCATGAGGCCGTGCCAGAGCTCGGCAATTTTCGGCACCGTGCACCCCGGCGTTCGTGGCGCCGGCGAAAAGCCAAACCCCGGCAGGGAGGGAATCACCAAGTCGAACGACTGTGCCGGGTCGGCCCCCACGCTCGCTGGGTCGGTCAGCAGTGGAATCAGCTTGCCGAATTCGAGAAAAGAGCTGGGCCAGCCATGCGTCGCAATCAGCGGCAGTGGCTTGGGCCCCTTGCCGCGAATCACCATGAAGTGAATGGTGAAACCGTCGATGTCGGCTTGAAAGTGCGGCCACGCATTGAGGCGGGCTTCTTGCTCGCGCCACGAAAACCGGGAGTGCCAGTGGCCGACGAGTTCGCGCAGGTACGCGGCGTTCACCCCGTAGTTCCACCCGGCGTCGGCCGGCTCGTCGGGCCAGCGCGTGCGTGCCAACCGGTCGCGCAGGTCGGTCAACACGTCGTCTGGCACCGCGAGCGTCATGGGCTTGGAGAAGGTCATGCGGGCGCTGGAATACTCAGGGGGCTGAAGGCTTTCATGGTTTTTGACACCGTCTGGCTCGCCGCCCACAATGCGCTCCAACGATGGCGGTGGAGTCCGCCGAGAACCGTGGCCACGGTGAGCCGCCAATGACTCCTGCGATGCCGCCCTTTCGCGGGCGCCGTAGGAGCCGTTGTGACCTAGGCGCAGTCAAGACGAACGAGGTCACGATTCATGACGCGACAACAACGACTGACGGCTTTGGGCCAATGGTTGGGGTTGGGTTCGGTGGTGGGGCTGGTGTGCGGTGCCGCTTCGGCGCTGTTCTTGTGGCTGCTCGACGAAGCGACGGCGTTTCGCACCGCCCACGAGAACATCGTCTTCGCGTTGCCGCTCGCGGGCCTTGGGCTGGGGCTCGTCTACGAGCGGCTCGGTCAACCCATCAAAGCCGGTACCAACCTCGTCATCGACACGATTCACGACGACGGGCCCGAGCTGCCGCTGCGCATGGCCCCCCTGGTGCTGCTCGGCACCGTCGCCACCCACCTCTTCGGTGGCAGCGCCGGCCGCGAAGGCACCGCGGTGCAAATGGGCGCGAGCTTGACCGACTGGGTCTCGCACCGGTTCAAGTTGAACCGCGCGGTGCGCCGGCAGCTGCTCGCCGCCGGCGTGGCGGGTGGCTTTGGTTCGGTCTTCGGCACGCCGGTGGCGGGGGCGGTGTTCGGCCTCGAATTCGTCGTGCTGGGTCAGCTCGAATACGACGCGCTCGTGCCCGCGCTGGTCGCCTCGTTGGTGGGAGACTTCACCACCCGCGCGCTCGGCATTCGCCACACCGCGTACCCGACCGCGCCTTCGCTCGAATTGACCCCCGACGTCTTCGTGAAGTGGCTCGTCTTCGCCGTCGTCGTCGCGGCGGTGAGCACGCTCTTCACCGACTTGACCCACGCCCTCAAGCGCCTCGCCGAGCGTCGCGTGCCGCGCCTGCCCTTTCGCCTGTTCATCGGCGGGGCCACGCTGGTGGCGCTCTGGCAACTGTCGGGCACGAGCGACTACTTGGGCCTGGGTGTGCCCGTCATCGTTCGGGCCTTCACCGACGGGCACTTCACCGAGTACGCCTTCGCACTCAAGTTGGTCTTCACCGCCGTGACGTTGGGGGCCGGCTTCGTCGGTGGCGAAGTGACGCCGCTCTTCTTCATCGGAGCCGCGTTGGGCAATGGCCTCGCCCGCTTGCTCGGCTTGCCCCTCGAGCTCGGCGCGGGAGTGGGTCTCGCCGCCGTCTTCGCCGCGTCGGCCAACGCGCCTCTGGCCCTCACCGTCATGGCGACCGAATTGCTGGGCAGCCACGTCTTGCCGCACGTCGCCATCGTCTGCGTGGTGGCGTACGTGCTGACCGGCGCCCGCGGCATTTATTCGGCGCAGCGGGTGTGGCGCGGCAAGACTGGCTCGAAGTTGCCGCTCGAGAAGCCCACGCCCATGCACGAGGTACAGAAGCACCTCGGCCCGCGGCCCTAACGCGTCGCGGGTTCACTCACCACGTTCGCAAGAACCACGCGTTGCCCTCATACGTGGGGAAGTAGACGACCCCCTTGAGCTTCGGCACCCACAGAAATCGCTTCCACACGCCGTTCGACGTCGCCGGTATCGAGTCGCCTCCGGTCGTCGGCAGGGTGTCGACCGCGTAGGTGGCGGCGTTGATTCGGTACAGCGTGCCGCCGCCGTCGCCCGTGCGAATCAGGTACGCGTCGAGGTTGGCGTCGTACACCATGCCGTTGGCGTCGGTGAGCACGTCGGCCGCGTTCGGCCCGGTGAAGGTGACGGTGGTGACGGCGTTTTGCGCCAGGTCGTACACCGCGTGGTCGTCGCTGTAGCCCCCGGCCACCAAGACGCGGTTTCGTTTCGTGTCGAACGCCGAAGCGGCGGCTTGAGCTGCAGCGGGCGAGCTGGCCACCACCGTCGACCACGCGTTGGTCGCGTTCGACCAGCGCTCCACTTTGTACGAGCAGACGGCGTACAAGTCTCCGGTGCTTTTGTGTTCGACGAGCGGGCACCCCGGAGGCGAGAACGACGCGGGAGCATTCGGGTAGGTGTTGGCGGCGTCCCAGTCGTTGGTGCCGAGGTTGAAGCCGTCGGCCGTCAAAATCATGTAACCGTTGCCGTAGCGGGCGCCGCCGACCGTCATGGCGCGGTTGCGCACCTCGTTGACCGCGACGCCGTAATACGAATGGCGCGACGTGGGCCGCCCGTCGGCATAGTACTCGGCGCTGTCGGTCGCTTGGGCCGCGCTCGTCGACGCGCGGGGCTCGGCCCACGCGGGCACGTCGCTCGACAAGGTCAGCCGGTTGACTTCATTGCCGGCGTAGTCGTGGTGGCCGCCATTGGCGAGCGAGTAGACCGACGAATCACGCGTGTCGACGGCGAAGCCCGTCCACGCGACGATTTTTGAAACGGGCCCGGTGTTGCCAATGGTCGGGTACGTTTTCACCGCCATGGGGGCGTCGGCGAGCGCGGTGTTGGGTATTTGCACCCAGTGCCCCACGGCGAGCCCTTTGCGCCAGGTCGGCATGGTGTCTTCGCCCGCGTCAGACCCACCGCCCGACGTCGGTTGGCCCGCGTCGGTGTCGACCGGTCGGCCCGCGTCGACGGGCCCGGGCCCGGTGCCTCCGTCGAGCACCGTCGGGCTCGAGCCGCCCGGGTCGGCGATGCGGTTTCGAGAAATGATCAGCTCGTCGTACCAGGTGTACGCCACCGGGTAGGCCGTGCCCGCGCTCTTGCCGGTGTTGTACGGCACGAGCCACACCTTGCCGAACCGCTCGTGGTCGGCCGCGTCGCCCGCGGTCAGGTTGTACGGCCCCCAATGAATGAGCATTTGCGACGGCTGGCCCTCGCGCGCCGCCCACAAGGTGACGAAGCTGTTCTCGAATTCGCCGTTGACGCGCGGCCCGAGCTCGACGTGAACTTGAAACGTCATCCACTCCTCTGGCACGTAGCCGAAGCAGTTGCCCGCCGGAGGGAAGTAGCCCGTCGTGCTCTGGTGGTAGCGGCAACCCGGGTCGGGCCGCTGGTTCTGCAACAGAAAATCGTCGCCGCTCGTGGGTTCGTAAAACCCGTCGTACGGGCCGTGCGAACGCGAACCCGTGCACGAGTTGTACATGATGGGAAAACCCTCTTGGTGGTAGTCGGTCGTCACCAACTCGAGCGACGAGCAACTCGAGAACGGCTTGCCCACCTGGTCACCCGTGCCGATGATGGCTTGCTTCCAGCCTCCGGCGCCGTCGTAGCGGGTCGAAATGTATTCGGCACTGAAGCGCTGCCGCCACTGCACGTAGAATTCTTGGTTGCCGTCGAATTGCACCGTGAGGTCACTCGAAAAGTTCGTGAAGTACGAACCCGACGTGTCGGCCGCCGAATTCGAAGGAATGGTGAATTTCAGCGAGCTGTTGCCCGACGCTTTGAACGCCGTGTCTTGCGCGCCGAGGTAGGTCGAGGTACCGCCCACCGGCAACAGGCCCGAATTCTGGCCCCACGCGCCGTTGCCGTCGCCCGCGCCCTTGTTGAAGTCGGCCGGTTCGTCGAAGCCGACGCACTTGACGACGCCCGGCTGCGCGCAGCGGGTCGCGAAGTCCATCACCGGGGTGGGGCCCGCGTCTTGGCCACCCGCATCGCTTCGGTTCGACCCCGCGTCGCCTGGCGCTGCACCGGCATCGACGGCGCCCGCGTCGGCTGGCGTCGCCCCGCTGTCGAGGCCGCCCGTGGTGCCAGCGTCTGCCACTTCTGAACGACCCGAGTCGACCGACGTGCGGCCCGCGTCGGGCCCGCCCATTTCGCTCGCCGAACCCACACACCCGGCAACCACCACGAGACTCAACGACAACGACGCACCCGCGAACATTCGCATGGGGTGGGTCACTGCAGGCCGTACACCAGCCACGACGGCTGACCTTTGTGCGGTGTTGCGGCCCGAGGTGCGAACGCGGAGATCGCACCCACCGCCCGCCGGGCGATCGACCCGTTCACACCTCGTTGGGCACTTCTTCGTGCACCCGCCCGTCGATGGTGACCTCCCAGCCAATGCCACGTTGCCTGAGCTCGGCGGTGTAAATCGACTCGCGGCGCAGCCGCCGAGAAACCAGCGTGCCGATGGCGGTGGCCAGCACCAACGGCAAGACGATGTCGTAGTCGCCGGTCAATTCAAACACCAACACCGCCGCCATCAACGGGGCGTGC
>JBGAIY010000524.1:0-5039 GCA_044225205.1 Myxococcaceae bacterium
GCCGCCACCGGCGTCGCTCGTGCCACCACCGGCGTCGCTCGTGCCACCACCGGCGTCGCTCGTGCCACCGGCGTCACCTGCGCCAGCGTCGTTGCCGTTACCGCCGTCGATGCCCGCGTCGTCCACTCCGGCGTCGACACCGCCGTCGAAGGTCGGGAGCGGGTCGAGCCAGCAACCGAGAATGAAACCAGAGCCGTCGTCGTAGCAAGCGTACCCTGGGGTTCGGCACTGGTCGCCGACACCGCAGAGATCCCAGCAAATGGCGTCGCTCTCGCCGTAGCCTTCAGCGCCACCGACGCACTGGCTGCCAACCGGGCAAATGCCCGGGTTTCCATCGCAGAGGAAGGTGCAGTAGCCGTCGGTGTAGCTCGTGCCTCGAGGGTTGGTGACTTTCTTACAAATCGCTTGGGCGCCGAGGGCCGCTTGGCATTCGAGGTCATTGGCACAAGCCGCACCGACGGTGACAACGACACCCGCGTCGGTGGGGCTGCCTGCGTCGGTGGTACCGCCGTCGGGCGCCACGGTGCACACCAACGAGAACGGGTCACAAACCCCCGCGGTGAGAGTGCACAAGTCGCCCGGCTGAACACATTGGTCGAGGCCGAAAATGAACGAGTCGCAACAGGTGCCAACGGCACATTGAATCGAACCGCACGTAAACGTGGCGCCAGCGTCGGTCGGCGTGCCGGCGTCGGTCGGCGAGCCGCAGACGAGCGCGCTCGTGCTGCTGTTTCTCGGAGTAATCGTCGAACGTGACGCGAAGTCGGCATTGTTGTTGTCGGTATCGGTGCAGCCAGCGCCGAGTCGTTCGAGCGACGTGGTAGTCGAACCTGCGACCGATGCCGTGCTTTCGGCGCAGTTGGCCGTTCCATAGCCCAAGAAGTCGATGACCGGCCCCGTCGGGCAAACGCCGGCATCCATCGTGCTGGAGTTCCCGATCAAAGCGATTTTCCCGTTGACTCCTGAGATGTCGATCTTGGTCGTGGCGATGAAGTCGGCTGGGACTGGGGTGCCGCCATCGGTCAGGTTGGTCAACTGGATGAGGTAGTAGCCGCCAGCCGGTATCGTGACCGTGGGAAGGTTAGTTCGGCTCCAGGTGCTGTTCAGTGCGGAGCCATATTGAATAGAAAACCCGCCAATCGGCGCGGGGCTGCTCGACGGGTTGTGCAATTCGACCCAGTCCGCGCCGTACGGGTTGCTCGCCGAGTTCGCCCCGAAGATTTGGCTGATGACCAAGCCTTGCCCGAGTTCTTGGTGCTTCTCGAGGTAGCGCGCGCTCTTGATGGCGGCGTCTTGCTGGTGCTGTGTTTCGCACGCAAAAACACCGACGACCAAAACCAACAGAGAAACGGCGAGCCACAGTCGAGACCGCAGGGTCGAGAGCATGCGGCCTTCTGCCACGCACATTTCGCTACCGCAACGGCGAGCGTCGTTTTTGAGTGCGACCTGGCTCTCGTGACCCCCTCGTTACCGAAAGAACATGCGCCGCTTCGAACAATCGACACCACAGGGTACCCGCTTTTGGGAAGCTGAGCTGGTTGGTTCCGCACTGACGTTGCGGTCGGGCAAGGTGGGGAGCCGCGCTTTTCCTGAAGAACGCGAGGAGCGCTACCGCAGCCCGGCCGAGGCGCGGCTCGAACTTGAACGACTGATCAAGAGTCGGCTCAACGCCGGCTGGCGTGAATTGCGGCCGAAGTCAGACATCGACGAGCACGAAGCCGCGCTCGCGGTCGGCGACGAGGCCCAATGGCTGGTCTTTGCCGACCGGCTCCAGGCGGCTGGTGACATTCGGGGAGAATTCATCGCCTTGCTGCACCGCTTGGGCAGCAAACGCACCGCCCAGCGTGAAATCGACGCGTTCGTCGAGCGGCACGAACACGAGCTGTTGGGCTCGCTGGCCCCTCACCGTGAACAGTTCGATTTCACTTGGAAATACGGGTATCTCCAAGACGTTTCGGTCGGTTGCCTCGCCGAGGCCGAAGCCCACGAAGAGCCCATTGATGGGTTGCTCAGACCGTTGTTGGCGCTGGAGTCGGCGCGTTTCATGCGGTCATTGAAATTGGGGTGGCCCGAGACTGGCCCTGAGGTCAGCTACCAAGCCGCCGTTGACGAAGCCGTGGCTGCGCCGTGGCCGAAGTACCTCAACGACCTCACGGTTGGCGACTTCGGTGATTCGTCGTCGCCCGCAGACGACTGGGCGGGCGAGACCGACCGCTGGCCTGACCTTCGCTCGCTGGCTTCGCTCACGCCGAAGCTCCGTCAGGTCGAACGGCTCGAAGTGAAGGCCAACCTGCGGCAGTTCGGGCTCGCCGAGTTGCCGAATACGCGAGCGCTCGAACTGCGCGTCGCCCACGCTGAACCGGAGTTGGTGCGGGGGCTGCTGGCCGCAAAGGCGCCGAAACTCGAGTCTCTGGTTCTCGACTTTCCCGCGAGTACGGCCATTGACCTCGACACGCTCGACCCGATTCTCGAGGGCACGGCTTTTCGCGCATTGACGCAGTTTGGCCTCAATGGCTTTGACTCGGAGGTGCTCGGCTCGGTGGCTCAGTGGCCGGTGCTCAAACGGCTCAAGAAGCTCGATCTGTCGGCCAATTCGCTCGACGACAGCGACGTCGAGCGGCTGTGCCAGCTCAAGTCGCGCTTCGCCCATTTGGACATGCTGGTCTTGCGCCGCAATTTCTTCACGAACGAGGGCGCGGCTGAACTCGCTCGGGTGCTCGGCAAGGTCGAGCTGGCCGAGTCAAGAGCGCCACGCACCGCGGTACCCGAACGCTTCGACGACGTCATGGAGTAGCGGGCCTGGCCTCGTACGCGAACCGGCCCACGATGCGAGGCCGGCGCGCGCCAATGAACCAGGTGTTGCCGGCCTGACCGCCGAAGCTCGCCGAAAGCGTCAGCCATGTGTTTTCACGCGCACGCACCAACGCATACGGGGCAGCACTGCTCGCGTTGACGTTTTCACTGATCACCGACCGAGTCGCGGTTTGGCTTGCTGGGGCCCACGTTCGCAAGACGAGCTGTGGGTTTTGCCCAATGGCGGTCTCGAGGGTCAGCAGCCCGACTCCCGTTGGGTACGAGACGATTTCATACGATGCGATTTCTTTGTGGGTCTCGGCCAAGGTGCGCTTGGCGCCCGGTTCGCCATCAGCGTCAAGCGGCTGCGCGGTGATCGCCCACGCACCATTCTCGGGCCCATGCACGACGAGCGATGGCGACGGTTCTCCAGGCAAGTGGGTGACCCGCGAAGGCACGAGGTACGAGTGGAGCCACCGGTCTTTGGTCGGGTCATCGAGGTCGAGCACCACCAGGTGTGAAAACCCAGTCACCGACCCCTGCGAGAGGTCGACGTACAGCAGTGGCCCGAACCGCTCGGCGCTGATGGTCGTGAAGTTGCCAAGGCCGAGCTCGTGAAAGTCGCGCTGGGTCGCCGAGCCGTCAGCGTGAACTTCGACGAAGAAGGGCAGCTCAAAAGAGGCGCTGAGGCCAATGATCATGGCTCCGGCTGGTGTCGCGACGACGCGGAGGTCGGCCCAGGCATGGCACTCGGCTTCAATCGGTATCAACTGAACGTCACGCGGCTTGCCGACCGCAGGCACGACTCGAACGGCGAGCTCCATTTTGGCTTCTTCTCGACAGCGACCAGCCGCGACGACGAACCCGTTCGGAGTCGACGCGATGTCGTATCGGTCGGGGCTGCCGACGATGAGTTCGAAGCTTTGGTCGTCGCGGGGCTCCCCGCGAGTCGAAAATCGAAGGCCTCGGTGGGTCGCGTTCCGAGCCGACGCGGGCGTATCGACCCACGCGGCGAGACAAGTCGTCTCGTCGCACGCCACCACCGGGTCTCGTTCTGCATTCGTTTGCCCGAGCAATTGATTGACAGGCGCTCCAATGGCGGGCGCGCTTCGCTCGTCGAGCGGCCACAGCATTGAATAGCGGTTGACCCAATTCTCGAAGCCGACCACCGCGAGCCCACGCCCTTCACCGGAATAGGCGTAGCCGCGCAACATGGGGGTTTCCCAATCGGGCAGAATGGGGCCTTTGAGCATCGGCTCGGCAGTCAGTGTCTGGGGGTCGAAGAGCACCGACAGGGGCGCGTCTTCGAGGGCGGTCATGACCTGCCGAACCGAGAGCAGCACCTTGGGGCCTGCGCCGAAGACCTGTAAGGGTGAATTCGCGTAGCCCTTGAGGTCAGTGGCCAGCACGACGACTGCCGACGCGGTGAGGTGGTCATCGGTCAACGTCAAGACGGCCGCTTTGAGCTGCAGGCCCTCGGCCGAATGATCGCGCCACGCCACGACGACTTGGCGGTCGACCGCCGTCAACACGGGGCCCGCGTCGTCAAAGCCCGCCGCCAGCACGCGACTGAAAACGAGTTCTCCGGGGTCGGTGACCTCTGCTGACCAGTCAAAGGTCTTGGCCAACATTCGCACCTCGAGGGTGCGGGCATTCGCCGCGCGCGTCACCGCCCCGACCAGCACCCGATCAGCGACCTGGGCCAAGGTCGCGTGGCCTTCAAGCTTTTCGAACGGCACGTGGGTCATGGCCCAATCGGCCCTTCGCCAGACGCGGGCCTCGTCGGTCGATTCGGTGATCGCGCCAACGCCCTCTGGCAATGTGACCCCGCGAAAAGGCCCGGCCTCGAACGACTCGGACCACCGCTGAAAGCCCTCCTGTTGCACTGGGCCGACCGCGCCGCTCGCCGACACGCTCACCGAATACAGCCTGTACAGGCCGGTGTACGGAATGGTTGTATTCACCACGTAGACCGGCCCCGTCCACCCGACGGAGAAACCGCCGCCGTCGGCTGCCGTCACCCGCGTCGCCCAGTCGATCGCGGGTGACCCCAGCGCGACGCCCGGCACCAGGCTCGCCGGCGCCAATTCGAACGGCACGGGGTCGATGATCGAACCGTCGGGCCGCGCGCGCACCGCCTGAAACCCCATGCCGCTCACCCACGCCACCAAGTATTGGCCGTCATGGTACGCGGCCGCCACGCCGGCGACGCTGTTGTCTGGCAATTGAACCGGCGCGTCGAGCTC
>JBGAIY010000525.1:0-5016 GCA_044225205.1 Myxococcaceae bacterium
GCGCGGCCCGACTACCTGCTCATCGACGCGGAGTTGCCCGACGAGAGTGCGCTGGTGCTCAAGTTGGGAGCGCGGCCGCCCTTCGGGGTGACCATGCCGTTGGGTCGCGCGCCGTTCACGGCGACCGAAATCGGCTGCGTGCAGAGCTGGGTCAATTCGGTCGTCGCCGCCCCCGACGCCTCGGTGGGCGACGGCGACGCCGGTACGGCGGCTGCAGACGCGGGCGGTGCGGGCGACGGGGGCGGCGTCTTTGTCGTCGACGCGGGCCCGTTCGACGCGGGGCAGTTCTGGGGGCCCATCGAAGACGCGAACCACTGCGTGCCCGACGGTGGTCGCTGGTGCGTGGTGCAGAACGTGCCCGAGCCGCTCTACGCGGTGCGGGGGTTGAGCGCGACCAGCATTTGGGCGGTCGGTTCTCGCGGCGCGACCTACCACTACGACGGCACGACTTGGGCGCGGAGCGACGCGGGCACGTCGGCGACGCTGTTCGACGTGTACCCCGTCTCGGCGAATGACGTGTGGGCGGTGGGAGAAAAGGGCCTCGTCTTGCGCTACCAGGCCGGCGCTTGGCACGAAGTGCCGTGGTCGCCAGCGCCCGCGTTTCCCGATGCGGGGTTGCTGCCTTCGGGCCAGCCCACCTACGACTTGGGAGGCGTGGCGGCGAACGCGAGCGAGGCGTGGTTCGCAGGTTCGGGCAACACCTTGGCCCACTTCGACGGGGCGAACCTGCGGGTCGTTCGCACCACGTCGCCCACCCAGCCGGGAGCCGACTTCTTGCGGGTGTACCGCCGTGACGACTCCGAATGGTGGGCGGTGGGCGAAGCGATCATCAAATACGACGGTGGGGTGGCCAACGAATGGGCCACTGGCAATGGCGCCATCAACCGGGCCTTTGGCATTGCGGGCGCCGAGCACCCGACGACGCACGCGAAAATCTTGGTGACGGTCGGTGCCGACGCGCAGTTGCTCAGCTTCAACTACGCCGACCCCGACAACGCCTACCCGTGGCAACCCCCGGGGTGGAACGCCGGGCGCCTCGAGCTCAGGCGTGACTTGCGCTCGGTGTGGCTCGAGCCACTCACCGCGCACGGCTGGGCGGTGGGCCTCGACGGTGAAATCGTCGAAGTCGACGTCGCGGCGAGAAAGTACACCCGCCACCTGACGCCGACGCACGATCACCTGCTCGGCACGTGGGGCACTTCGTTCACCAACACTTGGGCGGTGGGCGGCCGAAGCCAAGGGTCGATTTTGAAGAGTCGGTGACTGCCGCCTGGCCTTGACGCGGTAGAACCGCCGACATGGGCAAAATCGACCTGAACGAAGTACCCGAAGTTCGCAAGACGGGCTACCCCAAGCGGTTTCAACAACACGGCGGCGGTGACGTGCTCAAGCGCGCGTTTCGCCGGGTGGGGGCAGCGGCCGGGCTCACCCAGTTCGGCGTCAGCTGGGTGCGAATGGAACCCGGCGGCATGTCGTCGCTGCGCCACTGGCACTCCGACGAAGACGAATTCATGGTCATGCTGCAGGGAGAATTGGTCTTGGTGATGAACGAAGGCGAAACCACCCTGCGCCCCGGAGACATGGCCGCTTTCCCCAAAGGGGTGGCGAACGGTCACCACGTCTTGAACCGGTCGACGGCCGACGCGGTCTTCGTGGTCATGGGCCCCAGCATCGACCGCGACGTGACGACCTATTCAGACGTCGACATGGTCGTGGGGCCGGGCGAGCAGCCGTTTCGAACGAAAGCCGGCGTGCCCTACGAAGACGTGCCCTGACGCGCCGACTGACGCGACGAGTCACCACCGGGCGACTTGAATCGAGTGACCCTTGCTGTACGGTGCCCGCCGCCATGCCTTCACTGCAAGTAAACGGTCAGTCGTTGACGCTCGAGAACATTCGCGACGTCGCCTTTCGCAACCAAGTGGTCGAGCTCGAGCCCGCGGCGCTCGAGCGCGTCGCCAAAGCCCGGCGGCTGGTCGACCGCATCGCCGAAGGAGACGAGCCGGCGTATGGCATCAACACCGGGTTCGGCACGTTGGCCGAAGTGCGCATCGACAAGAAAGACCTGCGCGAATTGCAGCGAAACCTCATCGTCTCGCACGCCGCGGGGGTCGGCAGCCCCTTGTCGTTGCCCGAAGCCCGGGCGCTCTTGCTGCTGCGCTGCAACGTCTTGGCGAAGGGGTATTCGGGGGTGCGGCCGTCGACGCTGCAATTGGGGCTCGACATGCTCAACCGCGGAGTGACTCCGGTGGTGCCCGACCGTGGCAGCGTGGGGGCTTCGGGAGACTTGGCCCCGCTCGCCCACTTGGCGCTCGTCTTCATTGGCGAAGGTGAAGCATTCTTCGACGGCCAGCGCATGCCGGGCCGAACGGCGCTGATGAAAGCGGGGCTGCAACCGGTGGTGCTCGAGGCCAAAGAAGGCCTCACGCTGGTCAACGGCACGCAAGCGATGTGCGCGGTGGGCGTACCCGCGCTCTTGGTCGCTGAAGAACTGGCCGAATTGTTCGACGTCGCCGGGGCGATGACCATCGAAGGCATGTTGGGCTCGCACAAGCCGTTCTTGCCCGGCGTGCACGCGGTGCGGCCGCACCCCGGGCACGGCACGGTCGCGACGAACATGCGCAAGCTTTTGGCGAACAGCGAGCTGGTCGAAACGCACGTCGACTGCGCGAAAGTGCAAGACCCGTATTCGATGCGCTGCATACCTCAGGTGCACGGAGCGGCGCGTGACGGGCTCGGCTTCACCCGCCGCACGCTCGAAATCGAAGTGAACGCCGGCACCGACAACCCGCTCGTCTTCGCCGACACCGAAGAACTGATTTCGGCGGGCAATTTTCATGGGCAGCCGGTGTCGCTCGCGCTCGACGTGCTGGCCATGGCGCTCACCCAGCTCGCGTCGATCAGCGAGCGGCGGGTCGAGCAAATGGTGAACCCGTCGCTGTCGGGGTTGCCGCCGTTCTTGGCGAAGAACTCGGGCCTCAATTCGGGCTTCATGATCGCCCAAGTCACCGCGGCCGCGCTGGTGGCCGAGTCGCGCATTCTGTGCCACCCCGCCTCGGTCGACTCGATACCGTCTTCGGCCGGCCGTGAAGACCACGTGTCAATGGGCATGACGGCCGCGCTCAAGGCCCGCTCGGTGGCCGAATTCGTCAAGCAGGTCTTGGCGATCGAACTGTTGGTGGCGAGTCAAGCGATCGACTTTCGCGCCCCCGGCAAGCCCGGCCGCGGCCCCCACGCCGCGCACCAGCTCATTCGGAGCCGGGTACCGCACCTCGACCGCGACCGCGAAATTCACAAAGACATTTCGGCGGTGGCTTCGCTCATCGATTCTGGAGAACTGCTGCAAGCGGTGCGCCGCGCATGCTACGAAGAAGGGGCATGACTGAGCGGACCGAGCTGCCGAGGACCCTGTCGACTGCAATACCTGCCATACCAGTGCCGGCGTCGGCCGAACCGGCTACGGCCACCGACGACGAAGCGCGCGCCCGCATCGCGGCGCTCGAGCGTGAAGCGCGGGCCATGGGCAGCTCGCCAGGCGCGGCGCTCCTGTTTCATGAAATGGGCCTGCTGTGGGAAACGCCGCTGCGGCACCCGCGCAACGCGGCGGTGGCCTACCAGAGCGCGTTCAAAATGGCCCCGCGTTTTCTGGCCAACATTCGCGCAGCGCGGCGGTTGTTCGCCGAGGTCGGCAACTGGGTGATGGTGGTTCAGCTGCTCGACGCCGAAATGGCGGCGACCGAAGCCCGCCGAGCCAAAGCGGCGTTGCTGTTCGAAAAAGGCCAAGTGTTGCAGCAGCGGCTCTCGAAAGAGCCCGAAGCCCTGGCGGCGATCGCCCAGTGTCTCTCGCTCGAGCCCGAAGACGTGACCCTGCTCGTGCAGCTCGAGCAGGTGTTCACCGAGAACGCCGACTACCCGTCGTTGGTTCGGGTGTACCGGCTGCTCGCGAGAGGCGTCACCGAAGACGCGGCTCGGGCGCACTACCTCACGTCGGCTGGGTTGTTGCTTGAAGACCGGCTCAAAGACCCCGAGACGGCGGCCATTTTGTTTCGCGAAGCGTTCGCCATTGACCGGCGCGACGCGCAGTTGCTGGCGGCGGTGAAGCGGGTCGCGCAGCGCGAAGGCGCGGTCGAAGAAGAATTGGCGGCGCTGGCCGCCGAAGCCGAAGGCCAGGGGGCCATGGCCGCCCCGACCTTCATGCAAATTTCGAAGGCGTACGAGCGGCTGGGCCGGCCCGAAGACGCGCTCGCCGCGTTGCTGGCCGCGCGGCGGGTGGCCCCGACCGACCCGTTGGTGTTGAGCGAACTGTCGCGCATTTACGAAGGCCAGGGCCGCTTCGAAGAATTGGCCGACGTGCTGACGTCGTGGGTACAGCACAACAACGACGAAAACGAATTCGTGGCGATCAACTTGCGGCTCGCCGCGTTGTACGAAGAGCAGCTCAAGCGCGACGCCGAAGCGGTGAAGCGGTACCGCGCCATTCTCGAGCGGGTGCCCGGCCACGGCGGAGCGCTCGCGGGCTTGGGCAAGCTGTACTACCGCGGGCAAAACTGGGCGGGGCTCATTGAAACGTACGACGCCGAGGCGTCGGCGGCCGACGACGTGCGCACCAAAGCCGGCCGCATTTACAAAGCGGCCGAGACGCTCGAAGAGCGCTTGGGGCGCGTCGACGAAGCCATTGCCCGGCTCAACCAATGTTTGCAGCTGGCGCCGGGCTTTCTGCCCGCGCAAAAGGCGCTCACCCGCCTCTACGAAAAGCTCGGCAAGTGGAACGACCTCATCAACATGTACGAGGCCGATTTGATGTTGATGACCGACCGCGAGCAGCAGATCAGCACGCTCAACAAGATCGCGGCGCTGCACGAAGACCGGCTCACCGACTTGCCGCGCGCGGTCGAATGCCTCAAGCGCGTGCTCGACCTCGCGCCCGACCACTTGCCCAGCATGCGCAACCTGGGGCGGCTCTACGAGCGACTCAACCAATGGCACGAGCTGCTCGCGCTCAACGACCAAGAGTCA
>JBGAIY010000010.1:0-44168 GCA_044225205.1 Myxococcaceae bacterium
CAGCGAGTGTCACCGACGCTGAAACGCGGGCCGACAACGCCCCCGACACCGACCCTGCTTTCGACGACGACGTGAGCCGCCGTGTCTTCGTGCAGCGGCTCACTTTCATGGGTGGTGGGGTGGTGCTGCTGGGTTCGGCCTGCAAAGACGACAACAAGCCGGTTCAACCCACCGCCGCCCCCGCCTTGCCTGCGGCTGCTCCGCCGACCACGAAGCACCTCACTTTCACCAACGACGAATTCGCCATTGTCGCGGCCGCGGCCGAGCGCATTCTGCCGAAAGACCAAGACGTCGGGGCGCTCGACACCAACGTGCCCGAATACATTGACCGGGCGTTGCAGTCTCCGCAGCTGACGCAGATGCGCGAGCAGTTCGTGCCGGGCATCGCCGCGCTCAACCGCCGAGCGCAGCGCTTGTTCAAAGTCGACTTCGTGAAAGCGACGGCCGAGCAACAAGACGAGGTCATCACCGCCTTCAAGAACAGCGGTGAGAAAACGGGCGAGAACAAATTCTACGAAATTCTGGTCGTCTTGACGCTCGAGGGCTTTCTGGGAGACCCGAGCTACGGAGGCAACACCAACCGCGCCGGCTGGGGCGTGGTGGGGTTCAAGCTGGTCGACCACCTGCCCGCCGACCCGCACGACGGCTACGACGGCGCCAAACACCTGCACCACCTGCAGTGCGGCAACGGAAAGGGCTGCTGACATGGCCACCAAAGACGTGGTCGACGTGGTCATTGTCGGTTCTGGGGCTGGCGGCGCGCCCATGGCGCTCGAACTGGGCCGGGCCGGCTTCAAAGTGGTCGTGCTCGAAAAGGGCAGCTGGTACCAGAAAGAAGACTTCGTTCACGACGAGATCTTGAGCTCGCGCCGCAACTTCTTCATGCCCCTCCCGTGGGACGAGCCCCACCTGTGGCGCACGGGGCCCGACCAGCCCTACGCCCGCAGCAACGAAGCGTGGACAGCGAATTGCGTCGGCGGCGGCACGGTGCACATGTCGGGCTACTTCTACCGGCTCAAGCCCGTCGACTTTCGGTTGAAGAGCGAAATCGGCCCCATTGCGCAAGCGAACATCGCCGACTGGCCCATCACCTACCAAGACCTCGCGCCCTACTACGACAAAGCCGAAGAAGAACTGGGCGTCTCGGGCAACGCCGTGCCGCACAAGTTTCTCGAGCCGCGAAAGAAGAACTACCCGCTGCCCCCGCTCAACGAGCACCCGGTCGCCGCCGAAATCGACAACGCCTGCAAAGGCCTCGGGTGGAAGTCGATACCCACGGCGCGCGGCATCATCAGCACGGCGTACAAAGGCCGCGCGGGCTGCACGTACTGCACGCTCTGCGGCAGCTACGGCTGCGAACACGGCGCCAAGTCGAGCACGGCGGCCTCGCTCATACCCGCCGCGGTCGACACCGGGCACGTCGAAGTGCGCCCCAAGTCAATGGTGAAAGAAATCACCGTCGACGCCAAGGGCAACGCGAAGAGCGTCGTGTACCTCGACGCCGACGGCAACGAGCAAGAACAACCGGCGAAAATCGTCGTCGTCAGCTGCACCGCGGTCGAAAGCGCGCGGCTGTTGCTCAACTCGAAGTCGACCCGCTACCCGAACGGGCTCGGCAACGACAACGGCCTCGTCGGCAAGAACCTGCTCTTCTCGAGCTTCGGCCAGTCGCGCGGCACCTTTCGGGTGTCGAAACAAAAAGCGCAGAACCCGTGGCTCGAGAGCGATGCGCCGTTCGTCAACCGGAGCCTCCAAGAATTCTACCTCATGCCCGACAACCGCTTCGGCTTTCGCAAAGGCGGCACGCTCGGCTTCATGTGGCAACACCCGAACCCCATTTTCGCGGCGGTGAACTTGGCGAAGAAGGGGCCCGACGGCGTGTTCGGCAAAGCGCTCAAAGACAAGCTGCGCGACTACCGAGACAGCCGGGTGCTCGAGTTTGAAATCTACGGGGAGTTCTTGCCGAACGACGGCACCTCCGTGCAGGTCGACCCCAAGGTGAAAGACAAGTTCGGGCTGCCCGTCGCCGCCATCACCATCAAGCGCCACCCGATGGACTTCGTGATGACCAAGTTTCTGGTCGAGCGCGGCGAAGAAGTGCTCTCGGCCATGAAGCCCGAAAAACTCGAGCGGGTCGGCACGGCAGGAGAAACCACGATTCTGCAAGGCGGCACGTGCCGGTTCGGCAACGACCCCGAGACGTCGGTGCTCGACAAAGACTGCCGCATGCACTCGGTGAAGAACCTCTACGTCGTCGACGGCAGCTTCATGCCGACCAGCGGCGCGGTGCCCTTCACCCTCACCATCGTGGCGAATTCGTTTCGGGTGGCGAACAACCTCATCACCCGGCTCAAAAAAGGCGGCGCTTAGTTGCAGGTGCCGTTGCCGTCAGAACCGACGGTGCACGTGCCCGAGCAGCAGAAGCTCGACTCGCTCACGCTGCACGACCGGCCGGCGGGCTTGCAGTAGCACGGCGAGGTGCCACCGTCGGTCGGCACGCCGCAGCCCGTGACCGCCAGCGTCTTCGTGGGCGCGTTTTCGGCGTCGCTGGTGATGACGAGCGAGCCCGTGTACGCCTTCGCTTGCGTCGGCTTGAAGAAGACCTGAATGAACACGGTCTTGTTGCCGGGCACCGTCGTCGCGGGAATCATGCCGTCGGTGCTGTTGTCGTCCCAACTGGCGATGTAGCGAAACTGCGAATCGCCCGAAGTCGTGACGGCCGAAATGTTGAGCGGCGCGATGCCACCGTTTCGAATCGACAGGCTTTCGGGCACGTCGGTGCCAATAAACGTGCCGCTGCCAAATTCTTGGCCGAACCCCAAGCTGTCTCGGTCGGTGCACAACTGGGCTTTTGACAACAACGAATCAGGGTCGCACACTTTGGGTGCCTTCCCACAGGCGGCGAAACTGACGAAGATGAGCGTGATGCTGACGGCAGCGACAATCGTTGAGCGCTTCATGACGTTCTCCAAAGTGAGCAAGTGATGAAAAGTGTACGGCAGCATTTACCCGGCGTCGTGATTCTGACCGCGGCCTTCGCGTTCACCGCGTGCGGCGGCATTCGCGAGCAATTCATTGGCACCCGTGTGCAAGACCAGTGCAACGGCGAGTGGCCCGTGTGCGACACCCAGGTCGGGTGCTTCATTGGCGACCGCAGCTACGTGCAGGGCCGCTTTCCCGGGTCGAACAACGTGGCGATTCAACTCTTCGAGCCGTCGACCGTGACGGTGTCGTTTTACTTGAGCGACGTCGCGGGCCAGGGCGAAGAGACCGCCATCACCTTCAACGAAGACGGGTGCCGAGCGCGCATTCGCACCGCGATTACCGGTCGTACCTTCGTCGGCGAGACCCAACAGAAGGGCTTCGTGAGCCGCAACGCCGACCTCTCGGGCGTCGGCGACCACCTCATCAGTTGGACGTCTGACGCCCGCGCGAACTACCTCGCGAAAATCGACGTGTTGCCCTTGCGGCTCAAAGACAGCGCCGGCAACTGAAGCGCCCGCCACGGCGGTCACCCACGCCTGACGACGGGCGGCGCCCGAGGTCACCGCCGCGCCTCTGTTCAGCCCCGCGAGCAACAACACGGTTATTCTTGGCCCGCGAACTTGCAGCCGCCGTCGGTGACGGGGCAGACGGCGTTGCCGTTGGGGTACGCATTCACCGACTGACGCAGGTGGTACACGAGCGGGTCGTTCGCCACGCGGTTGACCCCGGCGACGTTCACGAAGAACTTGCCGCTCGTCACGCTGCTCGCCGCGAAGCAGTTGCAGGCGTCGCCCGTGGCGGTGAAGGTGGTCGCCGCGCCAGTCACCGTCTTGGTGAAGAGCATGCGCTGGCTGCCGTTGGTGACCGGCAGGTACCAGGGCGTGGTGCCCCCAAGCGTCGCCCCGAAGATGAAGCGTCGCGAGGCGCCGCACAGGCCGCCGTCGGGCGCGGCGCCGCTCCCGCACAGCGTCACTTCGAGGGCGAGGTCACCCGGAGGCACGCCGCCGTCGAGGTTGTCGATTGACCACTCGAGCCCCCACGACTGGTCTCCCGAAGCGCCACCCGGGTAGTGAAACTCGAACAGGTCTTTGTCGGTCTCGTAAGCGTCGTAGTCGTTGGGCCCGCGCACGCCGTCGCCCATGTTGATGTCGAAGTCGCTGCCGAGCAGCGCTCCGTAGCCGTACGAAATGACGCCCGGAGCGTCGACCGACGAAGCGCCCAGTTGCACCAGTGTCGGCGTGGCGCCCCGGCTCTGCTCGTCGGCGTCGTCAGACAGCGTCACCCTGATGTTCCACACCCGGTCGTCGGCGTACTTCATGTTGCGCGCCCCTTGGTCGCGAAACATCAGCACGTAGGTCTGCCCGCTCGTCGGCACGGGCACCGCGCCCACGAAGTTCTTCATGTCTTTGAGCGCCGTAATTTGGGCCTCTTCGTTTCGCTCGCCCCACAGACACTGCGGCGGGTCGGCGATGCCGCACAAGGTGCTCACCAATTGGCCCTGGCTCGACTGCAGGCTGTCGAAGCTGCGCGGGCACACCGTGGAGTCGTTGGTGCAGTTCGTCTTGCGGTCTTGCGCGGTCGCGCCGGTCGTCACCTGCGTCACCAAGCGAGCCTGCCGCGTCGACACCGCCGAAATTTGAGGAAAGCGCCCCGCCGCTTTGTCGACCGAAATTTCGTACCGCAACGTGCGGGCGGTGCCGCTGGGCGCCACCACCAGCTTGAACCATTCTTCGTCGGCCACGTACGACAAGCGGCCGGTGAGCGTCTGGGTGCCCGAGGTCACGTTCACCGTTTGCGCCGTGGTGACCGAGTCGTTCGGCTCTCGCATGTCAATGTCGGGCAACACGCGAACTTCAATGTCGTACTTGAGCCGCAAGTCACCGGCGATGGGCGCGGTCGAGCCCGGCGACTTGTACCCGTAAATCGCGAGCTTGTAGGTACCGGGCCCCGGAGCCAGCCGCGCCGTCGACAGGTCGACCTGCAAGAACGCGTTGTCCATCACGCCTTCTGAAATGCTGGTGCCGCCCGGCTCATAGAGCGTGTACGCGAGCCGGTACGGCGGCGGCGGCAACAAGTTCGCCATCTTCGAGGTGATGTGGAGGTAAATGATTTGCCGGCTGGTCGGCGTCACGTCGAACGAGAACAAGTCGGTGTCGTCGGTCGTCGCCAAGAAGCCCGACTGCGTGCCCGACACGCCGTCGGTCGCCGCGGCCAGCGGTATCACCGTCGGGGTGGTGTCGTTCGGCTCGTTCGAGTCGGGGTTTTCGAGCACTTCGACCTTCAGCTGGTACGCATTGCGGTTGTCGACCTTCGGCACAATCGTCGCGCCCTCGTCGGCGACCTGAATGAGCAGCTTCGCGTTCGACTCGCTGAACGGCTTGATGAGGTCGACCAGCTTCGGGGCCGCCGCGCCGTGTTTGTCGATGCCCGACATGATGCTGGTGGTGCCATTCTCGGCCAACACGTTGAGCGCAAAGTTCACGGCCGTCTGCGGCACCGAATAGCCGCCGCTGACGTGCAACAAGCAGCGCGGCGTGAGGCCGTCGGGCAGCTGCGCCGAATAGAAGTCGCGGTCGTACCCGCCGTCGGCCAGGGTCGTGATGTAGCCCTCGAGCGCGACCGCCGCGGGCCCATTCTTCGCGGCCGGGCAGCCGTCGCCCACCTTCACCTTGCACCCGTCGACCGAAAACGCCTCTTCGGGCGAGTTGCAGGTGTCGTCGGGCACGCTGCCGCCGTCACACACGTCTTCGTCGCCGGTGATGCATTCTTGCTTGCCGGGGCCGCACGAGCAGCCACTCAGCGCCGCGCACGCAACCGACAAGAACGCCGCTGCCAACACTCGGTACACCGTGACATTCATGACCATTTTTCCCTGTTCTCGCTCGGCCACTCGGGTTGCGCTCGGTTGAACGCAACGAACATGCCTTCACCAGCTGCGGTTTCGCCCGCGAACCATATCAACGTCGGCCCGGCCCATTGACACGAATCGCTCGTTCGCGACCACACCAAGCCATGGTTAGGGCGTCGTGACGACCTGCGTTTGGCCACAGCCGGTCACGAAATCACTCGACTTCACCCGAATGACACCGTCGACCGGAGACCGAATGCCGCCCACCGGGTACCGCGAGGTGGTGTGGCGAAAGGTTCGCACCAGCGAATGGCCCGTCGGGTCGTCTCCGGGCACGGTCGACACGGTGATGAGAATGTCGTTGTACCCCGCACCTCGGCGCACAAAATCGGGGCCGCCGTCGGGGTTGCCCGCGTCACGCGTGTCAGGGAGCGTGTTCGCCAACAGCACGTTGTCGATGGTGAAGGTGAAGCACTGTTGACCGTCGGCGTTGATGCCGCCGTCTTTGATGACTTCGTACCGGTACCCCACGGTCGACAGCTTCGACGAGTCGCTGACGAGCGGGTCGGTGTGCAACTGCACTTCGTCTCCGTTGAGCAGGCGGTCGTTGTCGGGGTCTTGGTCGAGGTCGTTCGACGAGGGTTGGGTGCCGGCTTTCCATTCGGTGTAGTCGGTGATGCCGTCGTCGTCAGAGTCGGCCCGCAGGGCGTTGGTGCCGACAATTTGCTCGTCGCAGTCGGTCAGGCCGTCGCAGTCTTGGTCGACGCCGCGCAGCTCGACGGGGCAACCGGGGTCGAGCCCACCGCCGTCGGGTTGGGCGATTTGGTTGGGCGTGAACCGGGCACCGCGCGACGCGTAGAACACTTCGACGCCGTCAGAAAAGCCGTCGCCGTCGGTGTCGTACGTCCACGGGGAGGTGCCTTTGGCGACTTCGTCGTCGTCGTTGAGGCCGTCGCTGTCGGTGTCGGCGGGCGTCTCTGGGCTGTCGGCGAGCGCCGAGAAATTCGACGCGACCAATTTGTCGAAGCTGTAGGTGCGCCGCACGTTGCCGAACTTGAACGTCAAGAAGTTGATGGGCTCGTTGTTGCGAAAGTCACGAAAGTCTCCGCCGCCCAGCACCGACATTTTGCGCAACCGCTCGGCGTTCGTGTTGACGATCAACAACGGGCACGCGGCGGGAGGCAAAATGGGCAGCCGGCAGCCGCTGCCGCCGACCGGGCCTCCACCGCCGTCGAGGTCGCAGCTCGTGGTCGCCAAAGGCTGCGTCGGCCGAAACGCGTGAACCGTGTTCACCGTGACGTCGTCGGCCAGGTCTTTGAGCTGCCGAATGCGCTTCACCGCGTCGCCGCACAACAGTTCGTCGTCTTGGTTGTTCGTGGGCTGACCGTCAGACAAGAAGATGACGGTGTAGCGGCCGCGCGTCGCCGCGTCGGTGGTCTTGCCGATTCGGCCGTTGGCAATGTCGCGGTTGATGAGTGCATAAATGTCGCTCAGCGGCTTCACGAAGTCGGTCGAGTCGCGGTTGGGGTCGTTGCCCGAAGTCGTGAAGTTCAAGATGCGCTGCTTGAGCAGAATTTTGTCGGTGTCGTTGTAGTCGATGACCCGCTCGAACTCGGGGAAGCCGCTCTTCGTCAAATACGCCGACGTCGAGCCGGCGAACAACATCACCGCGAATTCGACCTCTTTCTCGTTCGGCAAGTTGTTCAGCAGCTCGACGGTCGCGGTCGCGCGCGCGCCGTCGGGGTCGGTCACCTTCATCGACTGCGATGCGTCCATCGCGATGACGATTTTGATGGGCCGCACGACTTCATTCGTGGCGGGCGTGCAGAACTCGCCTTCGACCCGAACGGTGCGGTCGCTCGGGCGGGCCGTGTCTCGGCGCTCGTCGTACAAGTACGTATTGGTGCACGCGAACGCGAACGCGAAGCCACACCCGGCCGCCAACACCGGGCCCCACCGGTTGCGGTGCGCGCTCATGGCGTGGTCTGGCCTCGCGACGGCGAAATGCCCACGCACCGCGCTTCGTATTGTGAAGAGTCGACCATTTGCGCCGGGCTCACGAAGTTGGCGTTGGTGAACGGAGCGACTTGCGGCCCCGCCGGCACCCGCACCGTCGGCGGGTCGTACTGCGCCCACGCACACGCCGTGCGCCAAGTGCCGTAGTCGGTGCCGACGCCACTCTCGGGCGCTTCGCCGAACCACACCTTGAACAAGTTGAAGCCTTGACGCAGGCCCGCGCGGTTCGGCGGCGTCACCAATTGCAAGTTGCTCACGGTGAAGTCGTAGCAAATGCGACCGTCGGTTTGGGTCTCTGATTTGAGCTCGTACTGGTAGGCATTCTTCTCGGCGTAGGCGCGGTCGCGCTTCACCGGGTTCGACCCCAACCTGAATTCGTCGAGGTCGGGCACGCCGTCGCCGTCGGTGTCGAGGCCGGCGCCTTGGGCCTTGAGCGGGTCGAGGCCGTAGCGCACCTCCATGCCGTTCGGCACCCCGTCGCCGTCGGCGTCGACCAGGTTCGTGTCGTAGAGGCGGTTGCTCAAATAGCGCTCGACGTATTGTGAGAGCCCGTCGCCGTCGGTGTCGCGCGGGGTGCAGCCGGGCGTCAACAGCGAGTCGGGGTCGCAGCCCCGGCCGTCGCGCGCGTTCGCGCGAAACCCGTCGTCGTAGCGGTCGACTTCGAACTTGTCGGTGAAGCCGTCTCCGTCGGTGTCGTCTTGAAACTTGTTGGTCTTGAACGAGAAGTCGTTGTCGATTTCGTCAGGCAACCCGTCGCCGTCTGAATCGACCACGCGGTTCACGTCGCCCGGCTCTGAAGACAGCGCCTGCACGATGAGCGTCTTCATCACGTTGCGCGACGCGAGCGACGAATAGTCGAGCGCGCCCAAGTTGATTTGGCCGATGCCGTAGTAGTCGTTGAACTCTTGGTACACGCCGTTGCCGCGCTGGGCGAACTGCTGCAACAACCAACCGGCGATGCGCTTGGCCGCCGCCGGGCCGTCGGCCACCGGTACCGCGCCGGGGTACCGCACGTACAAGCCGTACAAGTCTTGGCAAATGGGGCCGCACGCGCGCACGGCTTCGGCGTTGAACAGCAACACCGTGTGCATGCGCACATCGCCGATGTTGTACTGCTGCTTCAGCTCCATCAACTGGTCGATGTAGCTGAACAACTGGTAGTTCTGGTTGCGGTCGGTGCCGGCAATGAACGGAGCCTGCGGGTTGGCGCAGCCGGTGCCTCCTCCGGGGCAACCCGAAATGGCGTCGGGGTCGTTCGGGTCGATTTTGTTGCAGAAGCTGCCCGCGCCCACGGCGTCGGCCCACGTCAGGTCGGGGTTCAAGTCGTCGGCGTAGATCGTCAAGTCGTCGTTCGCCGCGCACCGAGGAAACGGCACACCGTCGGTCAAGAACACGACCACGTACCGGGTGCGGGGCAGCTGCTCGGGGTTCGTCGAGTTCACGTCGGCAATGTCACCCGCGATGAGCCCGTACGCGTACGCCAGCGCGCCCTGGTAGTCGGTGCCTTTGCCGAGCTGGGCCTGCAAGCCCTGAATGCGGGCGCGCAAGGTCGAATCGGGGCGGGCAAAGCGCTTGCCGCTCGCGGCGTCGGGCCACGGGCCTTTCACGTTCGTCTCGAACGGCACCATCGCCACCTGAACGTTGGGCTGGTTTTGAAACTGGTCCATCAATTGGGTCAGCGAGCGAACGCGCGCGGGCGTGGTGATGCCCGGCGGCACGACCGCGTACATTTCACAAAAACCCGAAGACTCTTGCGAACCCGGCGGGTCAGAAACGCACATCGAACCCGACTGGTCGACGATGAGCACCACCTTCACCGGAAAGCCGGTGGGGTCGGGAGGCGCCGTGCAGACGCGCCCGGTCAACGCCAAGCGGTCATCGACGTTGGTCTGCTCTTTGGTGCGCGGCTCGATGAAAGCGTCGCTGCAACTCGACAACACCAACACGACGGCCACCGCCAGGGTGGCCACCCGCTGCGCGGTGACGGCGCGCGACCCGAAGCCTCGAAACGACAACGTCATGGGCGTCTCCCTCAATGCGTGCTTCAAGCCGGCCTTTTGCGAACGGTGCCCTGAGCCACTCAAACCAGCTCATTCGAACCGAACCCCGCTACCCCGCCCTCGAACCGCCCCACTGCAACGGAGAAACCCCTCGTCAGCCAAGCCGACGAGGGGCCACCCCTTAGACTGCGATTTCACATGCTTCGATCATCTTCTTCTGTCTCTGCTCGCCTTCAGCGGTTGCTGCGGCGGCGGCGAATGAGGCCCAACATCGCCAGGCCCAAGGCCGCGACGCCGGCGTCCATCGGCACCATCGAGCAGGCTTGCGTGCCGGCTTTGCCGTCGGGGGTCGCCGTCATCTTGAGCGCCGAGACCGATTCACGTTGGTCAGGGTACGCGCGGTCGGCAACGGCCAGCTTCGCTTGCAACTGAATGGTGTAGTCGCCGTCGACGTCGGCCGTGAAGGTGGGCACGTTGCCGTCTTGGTACGCGTATTCCCAGTGGCGCGACATGGTGACCGAGCCGGTGGGGTTCTCAATCGCAATCTTGCTGCCGGCGGGGCGGTTCAGCACCGTCCACGTGTATTCGATGGCGGCACCATTGCGGTTGGCGAACAGCGGCAAGCGAAACTTCTCGCCACGCTTCAGGGTGATGAAGCCACCACCGTGCACGCGGAACGGGCCGTTCGGGTCGAGGCAGTCGTCTTTGTTCGTCGGGTCAACCACCACGCAGTACTTCGCGTCGCACGAGTCGCCCAAGCCGTCGCCGTCGTCGTCGAGCTGGCTGCGGTTCTTCACGCCCGCGCAGTTGTCGGCCAGGTTCAACACGCCGTCGTTGTCGATGTCGCGGTCGCACACGTCGCCGATGCCGTCGCCGTCGGTGTCGAGTTGGTTCGAGTTGACGTTGCCGATGCAGTTGTCGGTCGCGTCGCCCACGCCGTCGGCGTCGCTGTCGGTGTTGCAGCCAGGGTCGTTCAGCAATTCATTGGGCGTGTGGTTCACCAACGGGCACTTGTCTTCAACGTTGGGGAAACCGTCACCGTCGGCGTCGGCGTCGCACACGTCGCCTTTGCCGTCGTGGTTCAAGTCGCCTTGCCCCACGTTCGGTATGTTGGGGCAGTTGTCGGTCAAGTTCGCGATGCTGTCGCCGTCGAGGTCGCCGTCGCACGAGTCGCCCGAGCCGTCGCCGTCGGTGTCGAGCTGCGTGAAGTTCGACGCCGCCGCGCAGTTGTCGCACGCGTTGCCCACGCCGTCGCCGTCGCCGTCGAGCTGGTCGCGGTTCGACGAGAACGGGCAGTTGTCGGTGTCGTCTGACTTGCCGTCGCCGTCGGCGTCGTCGGTGTACGCCAACGTCTTACCGTCGTCGGTGTACGCCACCCACACCGAGCAGCCGCAACCACAGCCACAACCGCCGCCTTCTTCTTTCGGCGCGCCGCAGTCTGAGCCCAGACACTCCGGGTTCACTCCGTTGCCCAACTGGGCGAAAGCCGGCGTTGCCATCAGCATCGCCAGACCAGCCAAACCAACCAGCATGTTTCGTTTCATTGTGGTGTGCTCCGCACTCGTCTTCGAGATTGACCGGGTGTTCGCTTCAGCAACTTGCGATCCACCACTCCGTTTGCCCATTTCGTCAAAAAAAATGACCAGTTGCGTGGTCGCTCCCGCCTGGCCCCAGGGGCCTGTGGGGAGCCGCCCCCACGAGAGGTGGGGGGTCGAGACCTCGACCTACAAACCACTGCTGAACGCGCTGTCTTCAAGCGGTATGACGCCGCGCGGCTTCTTGGTGGCCGGCGGGGTGAAGACAATCGGCTGAACGAAGAGCGACCCGACGCCCGTACCGCGGGGGTCGTTCTCTCGCCCGACTTGAAAGTACACGTAGATGTCGTTGGTGCCCTTGCGAATGGTCAGCCCCGAGTTGTTCGGCGCCGGCCGCGCGAGGGTAGGCACCAGGCCCACATTGAAAATGTCGATGTCGTAACAGGCGCGGCCGTCGGGGGTCGCCGGGGCGTCTTTCACCGCGTAGCCGTAGCCATGCTCTTGCTGAAACGCGATGTCGGCCGACAACGAGTCGGTGTGCTTGGTGATTTCGTCGACATTGGGCAGACCGTCGCGGTCGTCGTCGGCCAAGTCTTCGGCGATGAGCGGGTTGGTGCCCAGGTTTTCTTCGACCACGTCGGGCACCGCGTCGCCGTCGGTGTCTGAAATGCACGCGTCGGTGCCGAGCACCCGCTCTTCGCAGTCGTTGAGCCCGTCGTTGTCTTGGTCATTCGTCGGTGAACAGCCCGAGATGACGTTTTGGTTTTCAGGCGCGTTTTGCGGCTTGAGCCCCATGCGAATTTCGACCCCGTCGCCCAAGCCGTCGCCGTCGCTGTCGGGGCGCGTAGGGTCGGTGCCGAAGGCCGTCTCTTGGTCGTCGGTCAGCCCGTCGCCGTCGCTGTCGGGCAACAGGCGGCCGTCGCGCGCGATGGAGTTGCGGTTGACGGCGATGAGCCGCTTCAAAATCAACCCGGCCTGCAATGAGCTGTAGTTGAGGCTCTGCAGGGTGCCCTTGATTTGGCCGGCTCCGGTTTGGCGCAACTCGGTGCCGCCCGCCTGGGCGATGGCCGCCGCCTGAAAACGCGTCAACGCGTCGGGCGTGGCCGGCGCGACGTACACTGGTTGAATTTGAACCGCGCCGCCGTACTTTCGGGCCAACGCCTTCACGCCTTCGGTCACCCGGCCCAGCTCGCACGAATAGCAGTCGGGGTTGCTCGAGCCGAACATTTGGCAGGTCGTGTCGAGGCCCGCGTTGAAGGCCGGGTTCGCACAGCTCGTGTCGGAGTCGACGATCAACAACACCACCAGGTACCGGGTGCGCGCCACGACGCCCCGGCAACCGGTCTGCATGTCGCCGCTGATCAAGCTCTCGGCGAGCTTCAGCGCCGAACGCTGTGAAATCGGGCCGCCCTCGCTGCGATTCATGGAGTACTTCTGCATGGCCGTCGCGAGCAGGGTCGTGTCGCGGGTGTAGCTGGCTTGGTAGCCGGTGGCGACGGTGTGGTACCCGGCGATGGCATACGACGCCGCGGTATTCGCGTTCTCGTTCATCACCGTGTTCACGGCATCGACCATTTCACCGACGATGGTCGTGTCCATGCCGGCGCCGCCTTGCATGGCGAACAACACCTTCACGGGAAACGAGTCGCCCGAGGCCAGCGGCACACACACCCGCCCCTGCAACTCGACCCGATCAGGCCCTGACGGCCCACCCGCGCCGGTCGCGTACAGACCCGCGTCGGTGCAGCTGCCGAGCAGCACTCCCAACACCACGGCGAAAAGCCTCAGTCGCATGCGGGGTGCACGATACACAACGCGCACCAACGGCGCTCGTTTGCGTACGGCATGTGGGCATTTTACCCACGCCGCCGTTCGACCACGACGCGTGCGTCAGGTCGTACCTGGGCACCATGCAAAAAGTTCGGGAGTCATTCGCAGCCGATTCGGTCTGCGCCGAACGCCACGTCGTCGAACCACACGTCGGTGTCGACGCCGCTGAAGCTGTGCCAGCCCAACAGCACCTGTTCGAACTTGCCGTTCAGCCAGGAGGCTGGCATCGGCCCGTTTTGCCACTGGTTCGGGGCGGTCACCTCGTGCACCAATTGACCGTCGGCCCACGCGCGCAGCACGTGCTGGGGCTGGTCGGCCAAAAACGCCACCTCGAGGCACACCCAGCGTTGCGCGGGCACGACCGGGCCTTTGCCCCACTGCGCCATCAACGGAGAAATGTTGTCGGTGGGCACCTCGTTCGTGCCGATGGCGCCCTTGATTTCGCCAAAGCGCACTTCGTCATTCGCGCCCGAGGGGTCTTTTCGCAGCGCCACGAGGGTCTCGTGGTTGGCACCGGGGTTCATGCCGAGCTGGCGCACCAAATAAACGTAGGCGCGCACGTACAGCCGGTTCGCCCCCGACGGCACCGGCCGCCCGAGCATGGCCGGAGACGACCCGCCGTGCACGTGCAGCGAATGCGACCCGTGGTGGGCCCGGGAGTCGTCGACCAACGCGAGCGTCGCGCCCTGCGGGTTCGAGCCATTGCGAATGTAACCGATGAAGTTTTCCCACCCGGGGGGCTGTTGGCCGACCGAGCCCCTTTCGAAGTCGTCGAAGAAGAACCCCGCGTCGGGGGTCTGGGCCGAACCGGCATCGCTCAGAGGGCCAGCGTCGGTGCGAATGACCGAGCCGCCGTCACCGGCGCCCGAGTCGAGTGACCCGCCCCCCGCGTCGACGACCGGGCCCGCGTCGGTCGTGGTGCCAGCATCGAGCGCGACTTCGGGCGCCGAGGGCATGCAGGCCGAGAGCAGCGCACCGAGAATGTAAAATCGTTTGCCGTGCATTTCTTTACAAACCGGGGAAAGCGTTTTGCACGAGCATCACGAAGTGCGCCGAAAACCATTCACCGGCGTGTGGAGCCCCGGCCAGAGCGCCGGTGAGGTGGCCGCCGTTGCTCTGCTGCGAACCCACGAACGTCGGGTCGCACATGGGGTCGTGCTGTTTGCCGTCGGCGTTGGGGCCGCTGGTGGGAGTGGCGATGCCGTCTGATTCACCGGGTGGCTTGACCCACACGAAGGCGTGAACGCCGGGGTGTGGCGCGGCGACGGGCAGCGCACCGATGCCGGCCCCGCTTTGGTTGCACCAGTTGCCGCGGTGCAAGCGCCGGTCGATTCGGCCCGAGTTCGCGAAGTCGTTCACGGTCGACCCCGTCGCCGCCGAAGGCCGCGCGGCGCCGCCCCACCCGTTGCGACCGGTGTCGATGAGCATGCCCAGCCGTTGCGGTGCGCCTTTCGCGATCAACGCGGTGCGCATCGAGGTCACGTAGTCGAGTTCGTCGAAATTCGGGTTCCACTCGTAGAAGCTGGCCGAGCGCAGCGGGTTGCCCGACAACGACGCGTTGGGGTCGGGCAAGTTCGGTTCTTCGACGGGCGTGTAGTTCGCCGAATTCGACGCGAAGCCGGCCACGCTGTTCCACTTCTGGGTCGTACCGTCGATGACGGCGGCGAGCTGGGTGATGGCTTTGTTGCGGTTGTCGTCCCACCCGAGCCAACCGGAGTGGCCGATGTCGATGTAGTTGTAGACGTTGGGCACCGTCGCGAGCTGATTGAGCGCGTACGTCACTCCGTCGATGTAGCCGCCCGGGCCAGCCGCTTCTTGGCACTTCGGTACGTTGGGGTTGGTCACCAAGTTGGGCAGCGAGTCGACTTCGATGAGGGTCACCACGCGCAACGTCGAATACGTGGGCGACTTCAAAATCGTCACCAACGGGTCGATGAATTCGGTCTTGTAGCGGGCGAAGCCGTTCTGCGAAATCAACAGCTCGCCGTTCGACGCGAGGGCGTTACAGTCGCGGTTCGGTAGGTCGTAGACCACGAATTGCACGACCACCTGTTGTTGGCTCGCCGTTTGTTGGGCGAGGGCCGCGTCGAGGTGGTGCCGTACGCCTTTGACGGTGGCCGTGCCGGCAATGGCCGCGATGCGGTCGAGCCAAATGAACGTCGGTTGGCGCGACACCCTCAACATCGCCTTGGCGAGCGAGCCCGTCTGGCCATTGGCTTCTTTGACCACCAACGCCGCCCAGTCGGGGTTCACATAGGGCACCGCGCCTTCGTACGGGTTGTCGACGCGCGAGCTCGACGGGGGCCCAGCGTCGACCGAGCTGGTGCCACCTCCGCCGCCGGTGCCTCCACCGAGGCCACCGGAGTCACCGCCACCGGTGCCGCCACCGCCGAAGCCCCCCAAGCCGCCTCCGGCCCCACCGCCCCCATCGGCGCGAAGACCTGCGTCGCCACCGCTTGACACCATGGGCCCAGCCGCCCCGTCACACCCCGCGAAAGACAGCACCAACACTGACCACCAGACCGAACGACCTTCGACTCGCATGACTTCGCGTCGAGCAAGCGATGTGCCTCACCGGGAGCACAAGAACGCCAACGACTTGGCGCGACCAGTGGCCAGCCAGTCGACACGCCGTTTCGTCATCGTGGCCTGGGAGGCCACAACCGGGCCGGTCGCTCCTGGGCCGGCGCACGGCGACCAGCCTTCAATCAAACGGAGTCGCCCGTCGTCAGCGGTACCGTCGCAACAACCGGTAGAGATACGCGCGGTCCATTTTCGCGGCTTCGGCGGCGCGGGCGACCTTGCCGTCGTGCAGTTCAAGGAGCGCCTCGACGTAAGCGCGTTCGAAGCGTTCAATGGCGTGTTGCTTCGCTTCGACGAAAGGCACCTTGGGGTCGATGTCGAGACGGGCCTCGGCACCGTTGGGGCTCGGCGCCGCGAGCGGAGTCGATTCTCGAAACAGCCGCGCCCGCTCGAGGTAATTGCGCAGTTCGCGAACGTTGCCCGGCCACGCCGAAGCCTTGAGCCCGGCGATGAACTCGGCGGTGCACAGCGCTCGAATCTCGGTTTCAGACGCGCCGGCCTCGCGCAGCAGCCGTTCACTGAGCGCGGGCATGTCTTCAGGGCGACTGCGCAGCGGGGGCAACGTCACCCGCACCACGGCCAACCGAAAGTACAAGTCTGAGCGAAAACGTTCGGCGTTGATTTCTTCGCGCAGGTCGCGGTGCGTGGCGGCGATGAGCCGAACGTCGACCGGCCGCTGTTGGTTCGAACCGACGCGGCGCACCGTGCGTTGCTCGAGCACCCGCAACAGCTTGGGCTGCACCGACAGTGGCAGCTCTCCAATTTCGTCGAGAAAAATCGTGCCGCCGTCGGCTTCTTCGAAGGCGCCGATGCGGGTGGTGTCGGCCCCGGTGAACGCGCCCCGCTCGTGACCGAACAACTCGCTCTCGATGAGCGTCTCGGGCAACGCCGCGCAGTCGATGATGACGAACGGCGCATCACGGCGTCGAGACCGCGCGTGCAGGGTCGTGGCGGCGCCTTCTTTGCCGGTGCCGGTTTCGCCCTCGAGCAAGACCGTGAGGTCTGACGCGGTCGCCCGTTCGAGCTGGGCGAACGCCGCGCGCATGGCCAACGACGAGCCGACGAGCGGGCCGAAATTCGTTTCGTTCGAGGCCTCGAGCTGGTTCGCGCCGCGGTCGAGTTCGAAGCGCAGCGTCGAATTGCCGAGGCTCAGCATGCTGCCGTCGCGCAAAAAGCCCTCGATGAGGCTGACCCCGTCGACGCTGGTGCCGTTGCGGCTGCTCAAGTCTTTGAGCCGCACCCCTTGGGGGCCGACGCGAATTTCACAGTGAAATCGCGACACCGTCGGGTCGTCGAGAATCAAGTCGTTCGACGGGTGCGACCCGATCGAACACGAGCTGCCCCGCGACTCGAAACGCACCGACGGGCCCGAAAGGTGAAAGCGCTGAACGCGAAACGAGGGCCGTTGGTGCGCGGTGCTGACTTCGGTGGTGCCGTCGGTAAAAGCCATTGCCAAACCCGAGCGTCACCCTACCCGGTTCACGGTGCGACTTCGACTCCAAGTCGGCTACTCAATGGGTTGCGAGGTGTCGTCCCAAACGTTCAAGGCCCAATCGACGCCCGCGGCCAATGACGACGGGCCGTACATCGCACTGCGCAAGAACCGGTTGAGCCGAATCACAACGCCCGAGGCGGGGAAGTCGCCCGCCGAACTGCCGGCGTACACGGTGTAGGCACCACCTCCCAGCAAGTTGCCCTCGACGAGCACGTCGCTGAGGGCCGAAAGTTCGGCGCCGAGCAGCAACGCCGCGCCGGGCGCCCCGTCGACTTCGATGCGGTTGCCCAACACCCTGAGGCCAGTACCGCCGTTCGTCATCAGGCCGTAGGCGCTCGCGTTGCCGTTTCGCCCGTGGGTGAACCCGTGCAAATACGACGCTTCGACCCGCGCGCCGCTGGCCCCGAAAACGCCGCGATCGGCGCCGTGAAGGTCGCCGAAACGAAGCGTGAACGAATGGCCTTCGGTACCAGGCTTACCGCGCCGACGAAACGAAGGTCTCGATTCGGTGCGCCGTCATCGAAAACAGCACCGCGGGCACGAACGCGGGCATCTTTCACGCCGACGGGAGCCAAGTTGACTTCACGATTGAGAACACCCGCGTCTCGGTCGGGGGCAACTCCTGCGTGCGACTGCACAGCGCGTCGAAATACGGAGAGCTCCCCGCGGGAGACTCGGTCGACGATTCGCGGCTGTCTGTCATGCGCAAGGTGAGTTGCTCGGGAGGCGTCGGCTACTGGGTTGATGGTTTGCCCATCGGCCTTTGGGAAGACGTCACGTTCGAGGGCGCTCTGGTGAGCAAGCCATAGCGACCGTGGCTACGGCGTGACCTCGAACGACAAGCGAATCGGGTACCGGCTGCGCTCGTCGACCACGGTCACCACGTAGGGCCCGGGAGGCACCGCCGGCATCGAGACCGAGAGCGACGCCAGGGCCCCCGCGGCATCGGTCGTACCGACGCCCAAGACCCACCCTTCGGGAGACAACGACGCGGTCACCCGGGCATTCGCGGCGAAGTTGGTGCCCGAGATCGCCACCATGGTGCCCGCGGCCCCGCGGTTGGCAGACAAGCGCACGACGGGCCCATATACCTCCGCGAACGTGGGCTGGTTTTGCCCATTGCTGAAACCGCCGAACACGACGAGCCGGCCGTCGGGGGCCAGTGCCGCGGCGAGGCCCCCGCGCTGAACGTGCAGAAAGGGCAGCGTCACCCACACGCCCGAAGCGACATTCAGCGCTTCGACGGTGTCGAGGGGGGCCCCGTTGGAGCGCCCGCCAATGGCCCACAACCGCCCGTCGGGCGCGGCGACCGCCGCCAAGTCGCTGCGGGGTGTGGGGAGGTCAGCCACGTGGGCCCACGAATTTTGACTGGCGAGAAACAGCTCGACCGCTCGAGACGGTTGACCGCCCGACAGGGCCCCTCCCACCGCGTACAGCCCACTGGCGTCGAACGAAGCGACCGCGAAGCCCGTGCGCGGCACGGTCATCGGGGTGCGCGCTTGCCAGGTCCCCGATGCACCGAAAGACAAGGTCGCACCTTCTCCCACTGCCACCAATTCTGGGCCCACGGCGGCGCCAGCGACGACCAAGACGCCGGGAGGCAACGGCGGCCCCGACGCCCAGGCCGAAGCGCCCGCGGGCAGCGTGTCGACGCCTCCGTCGGCGCTCAGGGCCCACAACCCGCCGTCGAACCACGCGGCGGCGAGCGAGGCGTGTGGCGCTGGCAGGGTCGGCCCCATTTCCCACGTGGAGCCGTTGAAGCGTTCGACCAACGAGTAGGCGCCGCCGCTCTCGCCGACGCCACCGAGGGCGACCACGCCGCTCGGGGTGCTGGCGGCGGCCGCGTTGGCGCGGGCGGGCACGAGGCTGCCGACTTCGACCCATGACGGCGGGCCGCTGGCCAACGTGCAGACGCCTTGGGCCGCGCACGCCGCGGTTTGGCAGTCATTCGGGCCCCGGCATGCGACGCCGACGTCGCAGGGTGGGCACGAGCCCCCGCAGTCGAGGCCGGCTTCGTCTCCGTCGGGTCGGCCGTCGCTGCACGACGGCGGCACCGAGACCGACAGCGACAGCGTCACGGTCTGGTGCACCTTCGTGGTGACGTCGCCACCGACCCGGTGTCGCCGGCCGCTCTGCAACGTGTCGACGTCGATGTGAACGAGCCCTGCTCGGTCGACGACCGGCACCAACAAGCGACTGGGCAGCGCCACTGAAGAATATGTGTGCGCGGCATTGAGCCCCAGCTCGACCGACTGAATGGAAACGACGACTTCGTCGTACACACCGCCAGGTTCGGCTTCGATGCTCAGCGCAATGGCGGTCGCGGGCGGGTGACACGCAGTCAAGGCCAGCACCGCGAAGACCGACGCGGGCGCTATGGTACGCTCCAAACGAATGCCGCAGATGGTACGCGAACTGCCGCCCGAGCGGGCAACCGTTGCAATCGCCTGGGTCGGCGCGACCGTGTTGTTGGCCTTCGTGGCGTTGGTGCCGCAAGCAGCCTTCGCCGGCGAAAGCCCCGAGCTGGTGGCGCGAGCCAAGACGCACTTTCGGGCGGGCAAGACGTTTTACGACCTGGGCCAGTACGACGAAGCCATTCGCGAATTCGCGGCGGGCTACGCGATGGTACCGAAGCCCGAATTTTTGTTGAACTTGGGGCAGGCCTACCGGCGCAACCGAGAAAGCGCCAAAGCGACCGAGATGTTCGAGCGCTACCTCGAGCAAACGCCGCCCAACGCGCCCGAGCGGGCACAAGTCAAAGACATGTTGGCCGAACTTCGGGCCGAGCGGGCGGCGACCCCCAAGCCGGCCCCGCCGCGTGACGCGCCGCTCGTCACGGCGCCGAGCATGGTGCCCAACACGCTCCAGACGCCCGAGGCGCCCACCGAAGCGGTCGCGGCGCCGCCCTCCGCCACTCGGCATTTGGCGTGGGCCTTGCCCGTCGCGGCCGTGGTCATTGCCGGCGCGGTGGTGGGGGTCTGGGCCGCCACCCGCCCGGCCCCAGACCCGTGCGCCGGAGCCGCTGGCCTCGGCTGCCTCGACCTGCGCCCCAAGTAATGGAAGCGGTTTCGTTCGGTCGGTTTCGGTTGGTCGAGTTGCTCGGGCGGGGCGGCATGGCCGAAGTGTGGAAAGCGAAGGTCGACGGCCCGGGAGGGTTTTCGCGCACCGTCGTGCTCAAGCGCATTTTGCCGGGCTTGGCGGCCGACCCCCAGTTCGCGAAGCTCTTCGAGCGTGAAGCCCGGCTCTCGTCGATGCTCAACCACGCCAACATCGTGCAAGTCTTCGAATTCGGCTCGCACGCGAACGAGCCCTACTTGGTCATGGAGTACGTGGCCGGCCTCGACCTGACCCGCACCATTCAGTTCGCGACCGAACGGCCGCTGGGCTTGGGCCCTTTCGTCGCTCGCGAGGTCGCGCGGGCGCTTCGGTACGCCCACACGCTGACCAGCGACACCGGCGAACCACTGCAGCTCGTGCACCGAGACATCAGCCCGTCGAACGTGCTGCTCGGGCTCGACGGCTCGGTGAAACTGCTCGACTTCGGCATCGCCAAGGCCTTGGCCGAGGTGGGCGACCGCACGCAGACCGGCGTCTTTCGCGGCAAGGTGGGGTACGCGTCTCCCGAAGCGACCGAGGGCCTGGCCATTGACGCGCGGGCCGACCTCTTCGCACTCGGAGTGGTGCTCTACGAAACCCTCATCGGCGACCGACTCTTTCGCGGTGAGTCTGACGTGCAGACCTTGGCCTGGGTGCGCGAGGCGCGGGTCGTGCCGCCGTCACACCGCCGGCCGGGCATACCCGCCGAGCTCGACGCGGTGTGCTTGAAGGCGCTGGCCCGAAACCGCGAAGACCGCTTTCAAACCGCGGCCGACTTCGAAGCCGCGCTCGACCCGCTCGTGCGGGCCTTCGATTTCGGGCCGACCCAGTTGGCGGCTTTCATCGGCTCGATCAACGCCCCGAAACCGCCGGTGCCGCTTTCGTCGTTGCCGAGGCGACCAGACGTTTCGGCCACCACCACCGCGCCGGTGCAGCGCCGGGCGAGGCCGCTCGTCGCGGCGGCGGCGGGCCTCGTGGTCATCGGCTTGGCGACGGCGCTCGCCGTGAATTTCGGGCGCACCGCGCCGAGCTCGCCGAGCGTGCCACCGGCGCCCGAAGCCGTCATTGACCGAGCGCCCGTGGTGAGCACACGAGCCGTGCCAACGCCGACGGCGGTCGAAGCCGTCATTGACCGAGCGCCCGCGGCGAGCACGCCAGCCGTGCCAACGCCGGCGGCGGTCGAAGCGCTCCGGCCCACGCCCACGACCGTTCATGTCGAGTCGAGCCCCACGGGCGCGGTCGTCACCGTCTTTGGCTCGAGTGAGAAGCTGGGGCGCACCCCGCTCGACCTGAGCTGGCCCGACCACGCCCCAGCGAAGTTGACCGTCTCGCTCGAAGGCTTCGAACCACGCGGCATCGACGTCGCAGCTGGTCGACCGGGGCAGCGGTTTTCACTCAAGTTGAACCGGCGCACGGTGGCCCCGGCCGCCAAGCACCGAGTCGTGAACGTGAAAGCGGGCGAAGTTGCTGACCCTTTTGCGCCCTGAACACTGAACACCTTCTCGGAACAGCCAAGATTGCGAAGGTCCGAGAGGCTCAATTCCCTGACCCTCGGGGACCTCGCAGCTGAGGCTCCGCTTGGCTTCGGCTGACGGTGCCCGGGGCGGAGCTGGCCGCACGGGGGTTCTCGAATAGGCAGGAGTACTGACGAATTTCGAAACCCGCGCTCGGCGGCGAGCACGTGCGGTGACCACATTCTCGAGCGATGGAGCTGGTCGGGGCGAGCACGGCGAGAACCTTCAGGTGACCCTCGCCTTATCGAGGCGACTCGCCCACCTTCGCACCGAACCAGGTGCGTGAACGACCACCTCTCCACTCGAGTTGTGGCCTGGCAGGCCACAGCCGTGCCCGGGTTGTCGCCTGGTGGGCTGCGTTTGTTGGCACGAAGCGAGCGAACCCCGCGATCGCTCGAATGGCACAGGGCGTGCTCACGCAGAGCCCCGTGAAACAGCAACCTGATGTCGTACATCGTGTGCACAACTCTCCGACACCGGTCGCATGGTTGCTCATCGGGGTGGCGGCGCTCAGCGACCTCGGCTGCACGGGTTCGATTGTGCTGGGCGCGAACGCGACCGAAGCGGGCAACCCCTCGGGCCCGCAGTCGACCGCCCTGCTGCCACCGCGCATTCGTCGCCTCACGCGACTCGAGTACGACGCGTCGGTGGCCGCGCTGTTGGGCACGTCGCAGAAGTTGGGGGCCTCGTTTCCCGCCGAGCTGCGCCAGAGCGGCTTCACGCGCAACGAAGCCCAAGTCGTCGACGCGACGTTCGCCCTGGCCGCGCAACAAGCCGCCGACGCGCTCGCCGCCGAGGCCGTGACGCAGCGCCTGTCGACGCTCGCGCCGTGCAGCCAGGGTCAAGCGCCCGACGCCTGCGCGAAGAACTTCATTTCGCGTTTCGGGGCGAGGGCTTACCGCCGACCGCTGACCGCCGACGAAGCCGACGGTCTGTTGGCGGTCTACCAGGTGGGAGCCGAAGACGGCTTCGCCGCGGGCGTGCAGCTCGTCGTGTCGGCCGTTTTGCAATCGGCCGGCTTCTTGTATTCGACCGAAATCGGCTCGGGTGGGAGCGGCCCGACGACCCTCACCCCGTGGGAAACCGCGACCCAGCTGGCGTTTTTGTTTTCGGGGGCCCCGCCCGACGACGAGCTGCTCGCCGCGGCGGCCGACGGGTCGCTCCATGACAGCGCGGTGCGCAAAGCCCAAGCGCTGCGGCTGCTCGGGCAACCCGGCGCGCACACCCAAGTGCAAACCCTGGTGATGGAGTGGCTCAGCCTCGACAAGTTGAACAACCTGTCGAAAGACAACGCGCTCTACCCGCATTTCGCCGAACGCCGCGGGGCGATGTTGGCCGAAGCGCGCGACTTCACCGACGAGGTGTTCTTCGCGAAGGGCGGCGACGTGCAGCTGTTGCTCAACGCCGATTTCACCGTGGCGTCGGGCGACCTCACCGCGCTCTACGGCCTGAGCGGCTCGGGCCACGTCTCGCTCGCCTCGACGAACCGCCGCGGCATTCTCGGGCAGTCGGCGTTCTTGTCGGCGTTCTCGAACGTGTCTGACAGCGGGCCGGTGCATCGCGGCGTCGCGGTGATGCGGCAATTGGCATGCACCCACATACCCAACCCGAGCGAGCTCAAGATTCAAGTCGTGCCGCCGCCGGCCGACCCGACGCGCACGACCCGCCAACGCTTCGCCCGGCATTCGAGCGACCCTGCGTGTGCCGGCTGCCACACGCTCATCGACGGGCCGGGGTTTTCGTTCGAACACTTCAACGCCGAGGCCGCCTACCGGGCCCAAGACAACAACCAAGCGGTCGACGCGAGCGGGCAGATCGTGCTCGACGGAGAGACCCACGCGTTTCAAGACAACGTCGAGCTGAGCGCGGCGCTGGCCAGCAGCCAACAAGTGACCGAGTGCTTCGCCCGCAACCTGCACCGCTTCGCTTCGGCCCAGACCGACGACTCGGTCGAAGAGCGGTTTCTTTCATTTTGGCGCAGCTTGCCGGCGGGAGCGCGCGGCAAACCCAGTGACGTCTTGGCGGCCTGGGCCGCGAGCGACACCTTCGTTCAACGAGGTCAACCATGAGCAGCCGACGTACCTTCTTGCGCCACGTGGGCCTGGCGGCCGCGAGCTTGCCGTTCTTCAAGTCGCTCGAAGCGTCGGCCGACGAGACACCACCGCCCCTGCGCTTCGTGGGGCTGTACCACCCGCACGCGGCGAGCTCGCCGCTGTACACCATGCGCCCGGGCGAAACCGAGACGACGTTCGACCTCTCGTACCCCAACTGCGTGCTCTCTCCGTTCGACGACGCGGCCACCTACGGGCGCAGCTTCAAAGACAAGCTGCTCATTCTCGAAGGGGTTGACCTCGTCGGGGCCATTGAGTCGGGCAGCGCGGGTCACGCCGCGCCGTCGTGCATTCTGACGGGCACGGGCGGCCAGCCGAACCATGCGTCGATCGACCAGTTTCTCGCGGTCGAGCGCAAGCTGGGCGCGTCGACTCGGCTCACGAGCTTGGTACTCGGCGTCGGGTACGACGGCGTCGAGGCGAACAATTCAATTTCGTTCGGAGTCGGCGGCGCGCCGCAGAGCAAAATCATCAGCCCGCGCAAGACGTTTGACGCGCTCTTCACCGGCCTCGCGAACGCGGGCGACACCGCCGCGCAGCAAAAAGCCGAACGAGAGCGGCAAAAAGGCCAAAGCGTGCTCGACTTCATCAAGGGTGACGTGACGCGGCTGCGCGGCCGGCTCGCGGCCCGTGAGCAGGTCAAGCTCGACCAGCACCTGACGGCGATTCGCGAACTCGAAAAGCGGGTGACGGCGGTGCCACCGGCGACGGGTTGCACCGTGCCCGCGAAGCCCACCGACCCGCCCCGACTGGGCGCGTACAACGGAGGCGAGCCGTACTTCGACCTCATCACCAATTTGCAAATCGACCTGCTGGCGCAAGCCATGGCGTGCGACGTGACCCGCTTCGCCACGCTGTGGACGAACGACCTCAGCCGAGGCGCGGCCACCGCGGCGGGGCTGACCGGCCTGCCCGACGACTGCCACGGCGACCTGGCGCACAAGTATTCGGGGCCCCACGACAGCCACTTTGGAGGCAACGCCTTCGCGGGTGACCCCGCCACCTGGGCCGCGCTCGGCGTTCAAAACCGCTACAGCTACGGCAAAGCGGCTCGCCTGCTCCAGCGCTTCAACGAGTTCGGCATGCTCGACCAGGTGATGGTGCTGATGAGCGGCGACATGGGCGACCCCAACGGCCACAGCAGCCGAAACGTGCCCATGGTCATCGCCGGGGGCTGCGGAGGAAAGTTTCGCATGGGGCGGCGGCTCAAACAGGTCAACGACTGCCCTCCCGACCGGTACTACTGCGACCCGCCGACCTTGGTGTCGAACAACAAAATCTTGGTGTCGATCGCGCATGCGTTTGGCCAAACCGACGTCACCTCATTCGGCACCACCACGAAGGCGGCCGATTCGCAGGGAGACTTCGCCGGCCTGGTGTAGGGGCCCGTTCAGTTTTCGAGCCTCGGCGGCGACAACCGTACTACGCAGGGCCGGTGCGCCGCGTCGTCGCCACACCTTCGGTCGCGGCCTTCACGACGACCGCGTTCTTCGTGCTCGCCACCGCGCTGGGGCCGTTCTTGGGCGACCACGCCGCGTTTCGGTACCCGCAGACGCTCCTCGCCGTGGGGCTGGCGGTGTGGTGGTGGCGGAGGCCTGGCGACCTCGAGGCCCCGCTTCACCCCGCCGCGTTCGCCACGCTGGCCGCGGCGAGCTGGGTGTGGTGCTTCGGCTGCGCCGCCACCCACTTTCTCGACTTCGAGATCAGCGGGCTCGACTTCAGCATCTTCGAGTGGATGGTGGGGAGCACGCACCAGGGCCACTTCGGGTACTCGCGGATTTATGAAGTGAACCACTTCGGCGTGCATTCGACGTTCTTGATGCTGCTGTTGGTGCCCATTCACGCCCTGGTGTCGTCGCCGTGGGTGCTGCTCGTCACTGGCGCCACGGTGGTCTGGGCCGGCCTGTACCCCGTGCGGCGGCTGGTGCGCTGGGCCAACCACGGCACCCCGCACGGAGGCCTCGAGCTGGTCGCCGTCACCGCCTGGCTCGGCAACCCGTGGCTCGGCGGGTTGCTCAACAGCGGCTTTCGCATCGAAGCGTTCATACCGGTCGCCACGCTGTGGTTCTTGGTGGGCTGGGTCGAGAACCGCCGCTGGCTGTGGGTGCTCGCGATGGCGGCGCTGTGGTGTTCGAAAGAAGACACCTGCCTGTTTCTGGCTTCGTTCGCGCTCGGCGCCGCGGTGGTCGAACGTGCGCGGTGGCGAGAGGCGCTGGCGCTGGCCGGCGCGTCGTTGGCGTGGCTCGGGGCGTACGTCGGCGTCGTGCAACCGGCCCTGCTCGGCCACGCGCCGACCTACACGCAGTTTTGGGCCGAGCTCGGTTCGAGCTTGCCGTCGGTGGCCTTCGGGGTGTTGACCCGGCCGGTCTGGGTCGTCACCAAGCTCGTCACTTCGGGCGTCTGGGCGGTGGCGCTGCCCGCGTTGTTCGTGCCGTTTCGTTCGCTGCGCGCGACGCTGGGCATGGCGCCGACCGTGCTGTTGTTGGGCGTGGCGACCTACGAGCCCATGCACCAATTCAAAATGTACTACCCGGTGCCGTTGGTGGCTTTCGTGGTGTTCGGCGCGCTCGAGGCCTGGCGCCGGGCGACGCTGCCGCGGTCGCTCGTGTTCGTTTCGCTGCTGACGTTTCCGCTCTTCTGGGGTGGCTACGGCCGGGTGGTGCCGGTGAACCGCGCGCACCTGGAGGGTCTCGCGGCGGTGCGTGAGGCCGTCGCCCGCGACCGCGTGGTCTGCGCGCAGACCATTCTCTTCCCCCACTTGGGGGTCGATTCTCGGCTCGTGCCGCTCGGCGAAATCGGCCTGTGTATGGACAAGCCCGAAGTCACCGTGGTCATCAACCCCGAGCTCGACACCGACCCGCACAACCCGAGCGACTTCAAGCAGTGGCTCGTGAACTGGGAGCGCGAACGCGACGTGACGAACTTGCCTGGTGGCTACAAAATACTGAGGGCCAAAGGGCCATGAACGCGCGGCGTTGGGCTCTGACCGCCGGCGTGGTGTTGACGCTCGCCCACTTGGTGATTCTCGTCGGCCGAATACCGGTGCTGACCAAGACACCCGGTTGGTTTTGGGGCTTTCTCGACAAGCCGTTCGCATACCCCTGGCTTTTGGCCATGGGTACGGTGGGGGTGCTCGCCGGGTTGGTGTGGGCGGTGCAAAGCCGAGCGCCGACCGTCGCACGGTGGCTGGTCGTCTTCGCGGCCGGAGTGGCGATTCAGCACGGCCTGGCGTGGAACGAAGGCCGCGGGCTCGCCGGCATGAGAGACCGCATCGTCGCCACCGGGCATGCCGAGTTCGCGACCCTCGCGGTCAGCGAACCCAGCATCGTCGACTTGGTGACGAACTACGAACGACGGGTCGACGCGAAGACGTTGGGTGAGTTCGCCCCGAGCAAACCCCCCGGCACCCTGGTCTTCTACGTGCTCACCGCGAGGGTCTCGCAGTGGGTGAGCCCTGCTGCCGACACGACCGAACGGCTCGAGCGTCTGCGTACGGTTGCCGCGTGGTGGTGGCCGGTCTTGGCGATGCTGGCGCTCGGGCCCTTGTTTCTGTTGGCTCGGCGGCTCTTCAACGACGACTCGACGGGTCCTGGCGTGCGCGCTCTACGTCTTGGTGCCGTCGGTCGAACTCATCACGCTCCACACCGATCAGGTCCTCTTTCCGCTCCTGGCGGTCACGGTCGCGGCGCTCACCTTCACCGCTTTCACGCGCGCCAGCCTCGGGCTCGCGTTTGGCGCGGGGGTCGCGGCCTCCTTGGCGATGTTCTGCTCGTTTCCACTCGGGTTGGGGGCGCTGTTGGGCATCTTCGCGGGTCTGGGTGCGCGGTCGACGGAGTGGAAAGTCGCCGCCAAAATCGCGTTGTTCGTGTTGCTCGGCGCAGTCGTCGCCGACCGCATTTTCGCGTGGTGCCTCGGGTACGACTTCATGCTTCGGTACGAACGGTCGGTCGCGCACCACGTCGCCTGGAGAGGGTGGAACGGGCGCCTCATCGAATACGTTCACTACGCGCTGCTGGGCCTCGGCGAGTTCGGCCTGTGGCTCGGTGTGCCGGTGACGCTGCTGGCCGCATCACAAGTCGGCGGTCTTCGCTCCACCCGTGACGCGGCGTCGTTCTTCGCGACGGGCCTGGGGCTGGTGTTGCTCGCGCTGGCCGTGTTCGGCAAGACGAAGGGCGAAGTGGCAAGGTTGTGGCTGTTTCTCGTACCGTTCGCGTGCGCCGCGGCGGCGAACGCGCTGTCGCGCTTTTCGAGCGAGCCGCGGTACCGTGCCGTGGTCGGGGCGGTCTTCGCACTCGAAGCCGCTGTTTTACTCGCGACCAAGCGGTTTCAAGACTTCTGGTGATGGCACTTGGCCGACGTTTCGCGCGTCACGACATTTCACCTCTTCTGGAGCGGCGATGGCCGCGTGCTGCCTGTGAACCGCGAACGCGTGGAGGGTCTTGGGGCGGTGCGAGAAGCCGCGCGCACGACCCTGTCGTCTTGGCCTGGTGGCTCCAAAATTCGGCGGGCCAAGGGGCCTTGAACGAAGCCGGTCTGGTCAAGATTCAAGACGTCGAAGCCCCTTTTCGGGGCGCCAGTGGCGAACGCCGAGAATGGCTCCAAACGCTGGCGTCTGGCACGCACGAATGAACTCGTCGAAGCCGTTCGCGGCCACGCGAGGGTCGCCCCCTTCGTCACGAAACAGCATCACCTTGGGCTCGCGCGCGCGTGGGTCGCGGAGGTCGAAGGCGAGCACGTCGCCCCCCACAGAGTCGGCGAACGGCAACATGTGCGTGACGAGCTCAGCGGCCCCGTACGTCTCGATGAAGACGTCGGTCACCCCGCGCAGCAGCTCGTAAAAGGCCTGGAGGTCGGTCGCCGGCTGGTCGGTACCCGGCGCGCGCACTCGAAAGTACTGCGCGACTTCGCACGCACCGTGCTTCTTCACGAATGCGCGGTACGAGTTCGGCAAGACCAAGCCGTTCGTCTTCTCGAAAGTGTCGAGCACCCGGTTCGAGACTCTCGTCGTGGGCATCGGCCACCCCTCACCAGTTACCGCGCTGACGCCTTGGCGCGCGCGACCGCCGCGACGACGTCGATTTCGTTGAGCCCGCCACGCACCGGCACCGAGGTTTCTTTCAAGATTCGTTCGATTTGCGTGGGCGTGATGCGCGGGTTCGCTTTGGTCATGAGCGCGGCGACCGACACGGCGAACGGCGTCGAAAACGACGTACCGCTCACATCACGGCCTTTGAACGGCATGTTCACTCCAACCGCGCCCAGCACCGCCCCTTCGACCGAAAAACTGGCGACTTCGTCGTCGACAGGGTCGAGGGGGTTTTTCCCCAGGTCGATGGCGCCGACGAGCACCATGCCGCTGTTGAGCTCGAGCGCCCGTTCGTCGACTTGGCTTTCGCCTTCGACCCGGCCGTTGCCAGCCGACTTGAAAATCATCACGCCGCGCTGGCGGGCCGACGCGACGTCACGTGCGAGGGCTTGGTGCGCGCGCGCAAGCCGGTCGAAATTAGGGCCCTCGAGCGCGTCGTGAAACGCACGAAGCACGAACTCGGCCAGAAGGCCCTCGTCGTTTGCGGTGGGTTCACGGCGCAACAACTCCGCCAGTTCGACCCGCAAGGGAGAGCCCGCGGGCAGGTTTGTCATGGCCGTTGCGAACGAGCTGGCCACTTTGGCGGCAGGCATACCGTTCGACATGCTGATGAACGTCGTGTGCCCGTCGGCTGGCGCCCGCTTGAGTACGTCGTTCAATTCGTTTCGTCGGCGGGCGTACTCCGCCACGAGAAAATTCGCGCACTCGTGACCGAGGCGACCGACCCGTACTTCGCCGACTGCGACCCGACTCAACGCGGCGCGATCTGGGGCGCTTCGCAGCACATTCAGCGTAGCACCCTGCGCAAGACCAAGTGGCCCGCCGAGCGTCTGCAGCACCTCTTCGGCGTGCTCAGACAAGGTGGTGTCGCCGTCTCGTTGTTCGCCCACGACGAACACGCGCACGCCTTCGGCCGACGTTGGCAGCCCGCGCGCAGCGAGTCGTTGCCGGAGGTCGTTCACATATTTCGTAAACGGGTGATTCGCCGGCGGCACGTCGGCCGAACGAAGCGCCTCGGCAATTTGATTCTGGGTGAACAGCCGAGCGTCAACCGTACGACGGGTGCCCCCGGCCGGCGGCTGCCATTTGGGCACCGAAGTGGCTTCGCGCTCCGCGGCGCTCGAGCCGGGCTGCGGCTTGGGAGCGAACTCGCGCAAGGCCGCTGGGCCAACCGGCGCGCCAGCGACTTTCTTCACCCCGCCGTCGGCCATGATTCAGCGGTTAGTCGGTCGGCACGCCTGCCGTCAAACGCGACATTCAACGGGCGCAGACCCTTCACCAAGAAAGAGCCCCGCGCACTCGACCGGCTTTCAAATTCTTCTCGAGAAATGAGAGCGGCTCGGCGGCTCGTGCCGCGCATCGGTCTTCGCGGGGGCACGGCCACGTCGCGCGACAGGTCGGCGTGCGAAGCGATGGGGGGCGAAGCACGCTCCGAGGCGCCCGCGCTCGGCGGAGGCCACTGCGCCTCGCGAATGGCGCCATTGAACGTTGAGGGGTACCAAAGATGACGTTCATGAACCGAACGGTGAACCGAATGCCGAGTCAGAGACAGATGCCGGCTTGCCCGAGGGCGAGGCCCGCGTCGGCCGAGCAGCTCAAGCCCGTGCCGCAGCCACACTTCGGTTGCCCGGCGGCGCAGTAGTCGACCTGTTTGCCCGCGGGGTCGCAGGTGTTCGTGCACAAACCGCCGCCGTCGGCCAGCACGCGCAGACAGTACCCCTGAAAGAACTCAGCGTCGTTGCAGCTGGTCGGCGTGGTCGGGTCGCACGGCTGGGTGCAGACACCGGAGCCCGGCAACGAGGTGTCACAAATCATGCCCGACGGGCAGCCGCCATCGACACAGTTGCTGCCAAGCGCGACGGGGCCGCAGTTGAAGAGCAGGCAGCACCCAGACAGGCTGACGCCGCTCACCAAAACGAACGCCAACGAGGGCATCAGGCCAACGACCACCATACCGAGCGTGCGCATGGGCTCCCGTCGATGCAGTCGAAGTGCCACGCGCAAACCACAACAAACACGAGAGCAGCGCCGAGCCACCCCTGACGCCGGGGTCATTCGTCGTCAGTGCGCCCGCCGTCGAGCAGGCGCGCGGCCCGTCGCGCGCGGCCCCTCTCGGCGCAAGCTTTCAAATTCTTCTCGAGAAAGGAGAACGGCAAGCCGGCCTCGAGCCGAAACTCACCTTGTTCAGCGCCGCCGACGCGCGCCAGGTCGAGAATGCTGGCCTCGTCGTTCAACCCGTCGGCCTTGGCCCGCATGCGGGCGAGCACCAACGCCGACCCCAGCGCTTTGCGCAGCTCTTCGGTCTTCGCGGGGTCATGGCCTTCGACGTCGGCGACGAGACCGACGTCGCGCGACACGTCAGCGTGCAGCTTGAGCTTCGTGGCGGCCTCGGTCAGCACCTTCGCCAATTCAGGGTTCTCTTGGCTCACCATGCGCCCGAGCCCGGCGCCGGTCATGACGCCGTACATTTCGCCGTAGGCCTGTTCTTGGTCGATGAGCGGCCGGGCCGCCGCGCCCTGGCCGTCGAGCCGGTCGAGCGTGGCTTTCACCTCTTCTGGGGTGCGGCCCATGACGGCCATTTGGTTCTTCCACACTCCGGCGAACTGGGTCTCGCCTTTGCCGTCGTGGCTTTCGTAGAGCGTCGCGTGGCGACCGTACTGTTGTGACGAATCGGCCTGCAGCACCGCTTTGAAGTCGGTGTGGCTGAAGTCGCCCGAAACGACGAGCGTGCCGTCGGCGACCGAAATGCGGTCGACGGCGGTCAACGGGTCGAAACCGGCGTCGCGCAGTTCGCCCAGCATGTCGGGCCGGCCGGCGAAGAAGCAGTCGACCAACAAGTCGCCGATGGCGGAGTGTCGTATGGCGTTCGCTTCGACGACCAACGCCGCGTACTTCACGGTGGGTGGCAGCGCGGCCAACACCGGGTCTCGGGCGGGCATGGGCTCGGCCGGCGCGGCCCCGGCGTCGAACTCGGAGGGGGGTGGCAACCAGGTCAGCCGCGTCACGTTGCGCTCGCGTTCTGACTCTTTCATGTACTTCGGCAGCGACACGTGCGGCTTGGGCGGCGGGGGCGGTTCGGCGCTCGACATGAGCCATGCTCCGAGCAAGGTGAGCACGGCGGCAACAACGAGCCACGGCCAGCGACGTCGGCGTTTCATGGGGGCACCTACGTGTCTATACCCCGCTTCGGTCGCGTTGAGCTGCGCCGTGCTTGAAAGCCCAAGTGAACTGCAAAGGTTTCGGCCGCACGCCCATCTCCAGGCAAACAGCGCGTAACCCACTCATTTCACTTTCGTCGTCGCGGACCTTCGAAAACCCACCTGTTCAGGAGATGACTGGCCGAGCGAGGTGTGCTGCGCTAGCGGCCATGAGCCGCGCTTACCGCATCAGCGTCAAAGAGTCGTTGAGCCGTCACGTTCAGGTCGAAGACGGCGTCTCGTCGAGCCTCGAATTGTTGCCCGTATTGGCGAAAGAGCGCATGCGCGAAATTCTCGCCGCCGAGCTCGCGCAAAAGGGCTTCACCCGCGAAGGCAACACGGCCAAGCGCCAAGAAAAAGACGGCATCGTCACCGAAATCGACCTCGAGAGCGGCGAGGTGAACGTCGTCGCCGAAGGCCACGCCGACCTCGAGCTCAAGACCGAGCGCACCGCGGTCGTCGACAACGCCGTCATACCCGAGCGCGAAAAAGCGCTGCGAGAGACCGCCAAGGCGTCGCTCGAGCGCGAGGCGAAGGCCGAAGAAGAAGCCCTGCGTCGCAAAATCACGGGGCAGCTCGAGGGCACCCTGCGCGACCTGAAGGGCGAACTCGACGGCGTCGTCAACCGCGTCACCGCCACCGCACTCAAACAGCGAGCGGCCGAGTTGGGGCAAGTCGAAGAAGTGCACGAAGAAGCCAACGGCAGCCTCACCATCAAAGTTCGCGTCTGACATGAGCCTGAAAATTCCTGAAGAGCAGCTCCCGGTGGAGGTCACTCCTTTCGCCGCGGTCGAGGGGGCGTACCCCACTGAAATTTCGCGCATCACCGACTCGCTGCGGCGCGGGCTGCCGGTGTTGGTCGAAGCCGAAAAAGAACTGACGCCCTACCTGTACAAGGCGGTGCGCGACCGGCTGAAGAAAGAGGGCCGCACGTTCTTGTACCTCGACGGTCGGCCCATCGGCGAAATGCCGCAGCTGCCTCCGGGGCTGGGGTTGGTGGCGACCATCGTCTTCTATTTGCGCGAAGCGGTGCGCGGAGCGATGGCCGACCGCGTGCTGGTCTTGCCGCACCTCGACCTGTTGACGACGTCGGTCGGCGGGCTCACGAGCGAGGCGCGCGAAGTCATACCGTTGCTCTACGAGAACCCCGAAATCGTGTTCTTGGGCTTCAAAGACCCGTCGTTTCCCCTGCCCAAGGTCATCGAGAACCTCTTTCCCAAGCGGGAGTCGCTGCTGGGGGTGCCGCGCGACCGGCTGGGCATGCTCGTCACCCAGCGCGAGAGCCGCAAGTTGACCTCGGCCAAAGAGCTCAAGCCGTATTCGCTCTACAAGCACCTGTCGGGGGTGAACGCGGTGCGCATGCGCCGGCTGTTGTCGACGCTCACCGGCGAAGACTACCCGAGCGACCCCAAGCCCGCCGAGCGCCAGCTGCGCCAAGCGACGCTGGTGGGCCAGCTCACCCTGCCCGAGGTCGACCTCGACAAAGACATCGGTGGGTACGCGAAGGTCAAAGACCGGCTGAAAAAAGAAATTCTCGACGTGCTGGCGCTCAAAGACGCGCTGCAAGACGAAGCCGGCATGAAGCGCATCGAGGGGCTCATACCCCGCGGCATGATTTTCTGGGGGCCTCCGGGTACCGGCAAGACGCTCTTCGCCAAAGCCATGGCGACGTCGCTGGGCGCGGCGGTCACCATTGTCAGCGGGCCCGAGCTCAAGTCGAAGTGGGTGGGCGAGTCAGAAGAAAACCTGCGCCAGGTGTTCATGCGCGCGCGCCAAGCGGCCCCGTCGATCATCGTCTTCGACGAGCTCGACTCGTTCGCCACCGCGCGCGGCACCTACCAGGGCAGCGGCGTCGAACATTCAATGGTCAACCAGCTGTTGACGGAGATGGACGGCTTTCGCAAAGACGAACTCGTGTTCGTGGTCGGCACGACCAACTTCGTCGAGTCGCTCGACCCCGCGCTGTTGCGCCCGGGTCGGTTCGAATTTCATTTGCACATACCCTACCCAGGGGTCGACGACCGCCGCGAGATCATCAAGATTTACGACCAGAAGCTCGAGTTGGCGCTCAGCAAACGCGCGCTCGACTACTTGGTGAAGCGCACGGGAGACATGGTCGAAGGCCAGGCCACGCGCCACTCCGGTGACCACATTCAAGCGATTTGCCGGTCGATCGCCCGCATGCGGCTGCGCGAACGCATGCCGCTGTCGCAAGCCACCGAAGTCGAAGACATCGAAAAGGCGATGAACGCGTACACCGAGCGGCCGGCGCTCACCCCGAAAGAAGAGTTCGCGGTGGCGACCCACGAAGCGGGCCACGCGGTCGCGGCGCTCTTCACGCCCCACTCCCCCGCCATCGACCGCATTTCAATTCGCAGCGACCTGGCCGGCGCCCTGGGCTTCGTCAGCTACACCGACCCCGCCCACCGCTACGTCGTCACCCGCGAGCAACTGCTCGACCAAATTTGCACCCTCTTCGGAGGCCGCGAGGCCGAGCTGCTCTTGCTCGAAGACTTGTCGATTGGCAGCGCCGCCGACCTCGACCGCGCCACCGCCATCGCCCAAGCGCTCGTCGAAGAATTCGGCATGGGCGGAGACCTGGTCGGCGTACGCCGCCTCGAAGGCGACCGCGACCAACGCGTCGCCGACTCCATGCGCCTGTCTGACGCCATGCGCGAATCGATGGAAAAGGCCGTTCGGCAGATTCTCGAAGAGCAGCGCACCCGCTCGGCCAAAATACTCAAAGAAAACAAGACGTTGGTGGTGAGTTTGCGTGATTTGCTGCTCGAGAAGAAAGTGCTCGACCGAGAGACGTTGGCGGGCATTTTGCCGGTCACGCCGAAGAAGCTCGCCCCACCGTCGGAGGCCTAACCCATGGCAACTTTGATTTTGCGACTCGACATCGACCCGACCACGAAGAAGAAAAACGTGTGGGTCAAATACGAGAGCGACTCCGACGCGCTGCCCATTGAGCACGAAGAGCAGCACAAGAAAATCGTCGAAGCGCTCTTGGCCGACGGCTCGATCAAGCCCGACGAGCTCGGCACCATTCGCATCGAGCGCGAGGGCCAGGGCGCGGCACAGCCGGAGAAGAAAGACGAGGCTCCGGCCGTGCGCGAAGCGGTGGGCAACAAGAAGTAGTCAGCGCTGGCGGCGGTCTTCGCGGGTTTCTTTGCGGTCTTCGCGCAGCTCGCGTTTGTCTTCGCGGGTCTCTTGCGCGTCTCGGTGCAACTCGACGGCCGCGGCCGCCACGACTTCGGCGTAGAGGGCGCGCTTGGCTTGCACGCTCGGGCCGTCGAAGCGGCCTTGCAGCCCAGCCAACTGGCCTTGAATGGCGGTCAACCGCTCGCGCGAAATGTGCTCCTTGAGCGCGTCGACCCGGTCGTCGGCCGCGTTGCGACGGTCTTTGTTTTTGTCGTGCACGTCGTCGGCGACGACGCCGGCGCGCTTGCCGGTCGCCAGGTCGCGGCGCACTTCTCGGCGGTCTGAGCGCAGCTCGCGTTTGTCGCGGCGCACTTCTTGGCGGTCTTGAGCGCTCTCGACCTGCGACTCGACGATTTCCCGGGAGATGTGCCGGTTGAAAGCGTCGTCGAGGGCGGCCATTTGGGCGGGCTGGTTCAACGCCGCGGCTTGGTCGTATTGGGCCAGCAACGCTTTGGCCCGCGCGGCGTCGAGGCGGTCATCGTTGGTACTCCGAGCATCTTGGCGCAGCTCTTGGCGGTCGTGGGCCTTCTCGACGGCGTTGCGAACGGCTTGAGCTGAAGCGGCTTGGGCAAACAGCAGGGCGGCAACAATGACGGTACGCATGTGGTCTCCTGTAACGGGTACGAACTCCCAGACTCGAGAAAGGTTGCGAAAATTCTCGCCTCGGCGAAAAACGGGTTACGGCTCGGCCCGGGGCCCGACCCCAGTGAGCGGGCTCGAAGCCGGAGCGCTGTTGACTTGCGAGGCGCAGCTGCCGTCGAACATCGCTCCGGTGGCGTAGTTGCCCGAGCCGGTAAACGACCCGCCGCTCGTACAGTCACCGATGTTGACGGTGTTCGACGTGAAGTTGCTGGTTTCGAAGTGCGTGTTGGCCGCGGTGATGTTCATCAACACGTACGCGACGTCGTGAATGGCCGCGGTCTTCACCGAGATGTTCTGACCCGAGTTGAAGTGAAACGCGCAGTGGCACTGGGTGACTTCGACGTGGTCGAAGCTCGGGCTGCCTTGAGAAACGACGATCATGTCGATGCCCGAATTCGCCGCGTCGAAGAGCACGTCGGTGAAGACCGGTGACGCGTTCGAAATGGCAACGGGAGACGCCGACTGCGCCGACCCCAGCGAATGCACCGCGCCGTATTGCACCGTGCCCGACGAGGCCAACTGGAAACGCCGCCGAGCTCGTGTCGGATTTCTCACGCCGGTCACCGACCACTGCGAACCCGACTGGCGGTGAACGCGGTTTTGGCGTGGTGCCAGCCCACGTGAGCGAGCGTCGCCTGGCCGCCAGTGCCGACCGACACGCCCGCCCACGCGTCGCTGCCGGTGCCCGAGAACGAATCGAATTCGACCCACGAGGCCTTGGTGCCTTCGACGAGCAGGGTGCCCTGCACGTCGAGGGTGGCGTTGGCCGCGAAGCACCCCGCGCGCCGGCCTGAATCGTCAGGTGGCTCCGGGTTGAACGACGCTGGTCGCCGGGGGCGCACGTCGCCGCCCACGGTGAGGGCGCGCCGGTGATTGAAGCGCAGCAAGGTGAAGCCCGCGTCGGCGCCCGACGTCAGCCCGCCGTCGGCCGGGGAGCCGGCATCGGAGCCGGTGGTGCCGGCGTCGCTCGCCAGGCCCGCATCGGCGCTCTCCTCGCCCCACCGTCAGGTGAAACCGAAGGCCCTGCACGCGACCAGCAGCGACAACGCGCGCCGGCTAAACGCAGACCAGAGCCACTGCACTTCGGGTGTTGGCATGGCGCCGAACTTACGCCCGCTGTTGGCCGTGGTCACGGAGAACCCTTCACCGCGGGTAAGGCGTGAACCGGGCTTCGACGCGCGCGGCGAGTTCGCGGCACGCTTCGCCACACGTGCCGTCGGTGGGCTCCCCGTCGCGCACGCGAACCTTGACCGAGTATGCCGAGTCACGGTGAAACCGCGGCACGTCGGCCAGCACCTCGCGCGCCCGCCGGTAGGCGTCGACCTGGCGTTGCTGAGCCGCGGTCGAAACGCGAAAACACAAGCCATCGACGTAGTGGTCGGTGAACTCTTTGCCTTCGCATTCGAGGCGCTTCACCGCGCGCTGGGCGCGTTGTTCTGCTTTTTCGGCGGCGGCGAGCAGCGCCTTTTGTCGGCTCTCGCTCACATGGGGCACCGCGGTCACCCACACTTCGAACGTTCGCTCGACGGCTTCAGCCCGCTCGGAGCTGGGCACCGCCACCGCGACCGTGAGTGCCAAGCGAACCGTCGCGTCGTCGCGGGTCACGCGAACCGCCGGCCCCGCTGCCTGGCGCACCTCGGCCTCGAACGCCGCCCATGCCTCGGGCGAGACCCCCGCGTCTTGAGCCCGGGCCAGCGTTGCCCCCAACGCCATGAACAAAAACGCGGTCTTCGGCGTGACGAGCCACGCTGAGCGGGTCGCCAGCGAAGTGCCCACTGCATCGGTTTCGGAGTGCATCGCTCACCTTGTCTTCAGCGGGGTGCGTTCGACGTCACGCACGACCGACGTGAAGAACTCTACGCTTCATTCAACCTTCACGCCGCTCGCCAACACGTGACCCGTCGAAAGTGCGGCAACGTCAGGTCGGGCGTGAGGTATAGGGGCGCATGACTTTCGGCGACTTGAAGCTCTCGACGCCCACCCACCGGGCGTTGCGCCAGGTCGACTACGCCGACCCGACGCCGGTTCAGGCACAAGCCATTCCTCCGGCGCTCGAGGGGCGAGACGTCATCGCGTGCGCGGCGACGGGCACGGGCAAGACGGCGGCGTTCGTCATACCGCTCGTCGAACGGCTCTCGAAGCGCACCGGGTTGGTCGCCCTCATCTTGGCGCCGACGCGTGAATTGGCGGCTCAGGTCGCCAAGCATTCGCTGCCGTTCGCGCGCGAGCACGGCCTGAACGTGGTGACGCTCATCGGCGGCGTGCCCATTGAGTCTCAGCTCGACTGGCTGCCCCGCGCGAACATCGTCGTCGCGACCCCGGGTCGGCTGGTCGACCACTTGAAGCGGGGCTCGGTTTCGCTCGACCACGTCGAAGCGCTGGTGCTCGACGAAGCCGACCGCATGCTCGACATGGGCTTCAAGCCCCAACTGACTCGCATTTTGGCGCGACTGCCCAAGACGCGGCAGACGCTGTTGTTCTCGGCCACCATGGCTGGAGAAGTCGCTGAATTCGCCCAGGCCACCCTGCGCGACCCGGTGCGGCTCGAGGTGTCGACGAGCGGCACCACGGCCGAGGGCGCCTCGCAAGTGGCGTACGAGGTGACCAAAGCCGAAAAGAACCCGCTCTTGCTGACGCTGCTCGCGGCCCGGCCTGGCGCACGGTCACTCGTGTTTTGTCGCACCATTCGCCGCGCCGAGAAGTTGTTCAAGTTGCTGCAACGAGAGCAGTACACCGTGACCCAGCTGCACGCCGAGCGAACTCAAGCGCAGCGCCAGCATGCGCTCGAGGGCTTTCGCAAAGGGCAGTACCACGTGCTCGTCACCACCGACATCACCGCGCGCGGCATCGACGTGGCCAACATCGAGCACGTCATCAACTACGACGCGCCGTTTGTCGCCGAAGACTACGTGCACCGAGTCGGCCGCACGGCGCGCGCACAAGCGACCGGCCATGCGTCGACCTTCATCACCAACGAAGACGCGAGCATTGTCGCCGCCATTGAAAAGCTCACCCGCGCGCCGTTGACGCGGGCCCCGGTGCCGAAAGACGACCCCGTCTTCGCCAAGGCCGTCGCCGACGAACGGGCCCGTCAGGCCGACCCCGGGCCCCAACAACCCAAGACCGCCCCGAAGCCCGAAGGCGCTCCGCTCGGCCGACACGCCAGAACCCACCGAAAAAAGAAGCCGAACGAGCCCCGCTGAAGCAGAGGAAAAAGTTCGCCGCCCCAAACGTGAAACGAGCATGGCTCGCCATGGGTTGCTCGTTTCGTTCGTGTTCTTGGGCGGTTGCGTCGGCGTCACCGGAGAAATGCCTGACGGAGGCGCTCGTTCGGTCGATGCCGGGTCGGCCGTGCTCGATGGCGGTACCGGAAACGCCGACGCAAGCATCGGCCATGACGCCAGCACGCCGGGCGACTCCGGGTTCGGTTCAGACGCCGGGTTGCCAGCCGACGCCGGGCACCGCGCTGACGCCGGGTCGCCGACCGACGCGGGGCCCCCCGTTGACGCCGGGTTGCCAGCCGACGCGGGGAACCCCGTCGATTCCGGGTCGCCAGCCGACGCGGGGTCCCCCGTCGACGCCGGGCTCCATTCAGACGGGGGAAGCCCCAGTGGCCCCGACGGAGGCGTCGACCTGTGCGCGGGCTTGGTCACGGGCAAGGCGCTCCGGCCGTACTCGGCGCTGGCAAAACCCGCGAAGGGGCAGCCGGTCACCGACCCCGACTTCGGCACGACGTTGGTGCGCATCACCGACGTGAAGGCCGATTGGAACTCCGACTACGCGGTACCGGTGTACCCGACCGTGCCGGCGTGGAACATCGACGAGTCACTGCTCATTGTGTACGTGACGAACCCGACGCGCGGGTGGGCGTTGCTGAACGGCAAGACGTACGCGTTCATCAAGTTTCTCGACATCGCTCCCGCCGACGTCGAGCAATTCGACTGGGACGCCCGCGACCCCGACGTGCTCTGGTACATCGACGGCCGGGTACTCACGCGCTTTCACGTCAGCACGGGGCAAGCCGAGCCGGTTCACACCTTTGCCAGCGCGGCCGACTGGGGTGCCGACCCCATGTATTCTTCGTGGGCCAGCGACGTCTTCGCGGTGCGTGAGCCGGCGACCAACCACATGCTGTCTTGGCGCCCCGACGCCGGAGAATCGACTGCGCTTTCATCGTCGGGCGACTCGCCGCAAGCCTGCCCGTCGGGCACCTGCTTGTTCTGGTCGAGCCCGTCGGGCGGCAAGGTGTTGAACGTGGCCACCCTGGCGACGCTCCGGTCGATGACGCTCGACCCGCAAGAGCACGGAGACCTCGGGCTTGATTCGCAAGGCCGTGACTTCTTCGCCGCGGTGTCGTTCGACAACGTGCAAGGCGGCGGGGCGACGCTCGCGGTCGAGTGGCTCATCAGCGGCACCGTCAAGGTGATCATCGGAGAGGCCAACGGCGACCCCTACCCGCCGAACGGCACGTTGATCAGCGCCAAGGCCCTCAAGCGACCGAGCTGGGTCGCCGTGGCCACCACGGGCGATACCGCGCACACGCCCACCTACCTCGACCAAGAAATTCTCTTGGCCAATGTCGAGACCGGCCAAGTGTGCCGCGCCGCGCACCACCGCTCACGCGGCGGCAATGGCCCCGTCGGCTACTGGGCTCAGCCGAACGTCGTGCTGAGCCCCTCAGGCACGCGCATCGTGTTTCCCAGTGACTGGGGCACCGACACCGTCGACACGTACGTGCTCGAGTTGCCGACGTACCGGTAGGTCAACGGGCACCGAGCCGCTCGAGTTCGCTCGCCAGGGCCTGGCGCTCGGCCGCGGTGAGCACCGCGTCGCGGTGAATGGCCGTGTAAATGAATGGCGGCATCTCGCCTTCGCGCAGTTCTTTGGCCGCGTCGTCGGCTTCTTTCTGCGGCCGGTCCCACTCCGAAAAGTTGAGGGCCTCGCGACCCTCGTCGGTGTCGCGTTGAACCAGCCACGACACCGGCGCGACCTGCGAATACCAAGGCCAGCGGGTTTGGTTGCTGTGGCAGTCGAAACACGCGCGCGCGGCGAGGTCTCTGACCTCGGGCGTCGACCAGGCGGGCTCTTGCGAGACCTTCGGGTTGCCGTGCGCCCGGCCATACGGCACGAGTTGAATCAGCGCGAAGACGCCGACCGCCCCCAGCAGCACCCACTTCATTCGCGCTTTGAACATGTCGCCTCCTTGACCTGAGGCAAGCAACAACCGTTCCTCCGCGGTACCCCGCCAGTGACCTTCAGCGAAGCGCACCACCTGCGCGGCGGCGAGCGGCGTGCAGTTTGTGCGCCGAGGGCTTACCAAGGCGATGCGCTTCGGGTTAGAGCCACCACGAGTGAATCAGGCGGTGACCCCATGAAGAAACCCACAGTCGCGATCATCGGTGGAGGCGTGGCCGGGCTGTCGTGCGCTCACGAGCTGCGGCACAGCGACGTCGACGTCGTCGTGTACGAAGGCGGTCAGGCCGTGGGGGGCAAGGCCCGTTCGCACTTCGTCGCGGGCACGGGCACCAACGGCCGCCGTGACTTGCCGGGCGAGCACGGCTTTCGCTTCTACCCGAGCTTCTATTTGCACCTCACCGAGGCGATGCGCGAAATACCCGACCCCTTGAGCCCCACGGGCACGGTGGCGGGCAACCTGGTGTCGGCCCCAGAAGCGGGGGTGGCGCTGCCGGGCCACGGCGTCGTCGTCTCGCCGCGCCGACCGAAGAGCCTCGACGACCGGAAGCGCGTCATGCGCTCGGCCAAGCTCGCCGGAGCGACGTGGCGCGACATGACGCAATACGTGCTCGCGCACGTGCAGTACCTCACCTCGTGCGACGCGCGCCGCGACGACGAGCTCGAAAACGTGGCGTGGGCGAACTTCGTCGGCATCGACGACTCGAAGAAGTACAGCGAGTCGTTTCGTCGGGTGCTCTTGTCGACGACGCGCACCATGGTCGCGATGGACGCCGAGAACAGCTCGGCTCGAACCGTCGGCCTCGCGTCGTCGTTGCTCATGCTCGACACGCTCGACACCGGGGGCGACGTCGACCGCACGATGGCGGGCCCCACGAGCGACTGCTGGCTCGACCCCTGGCAACGAGAACTCGAGGCTCGCGGCGTTCGCTTTCAGTTCGGGCACCGCGCCAAACGCCTCGAACCTCGGGCCGGCGGGGCGGCGTTGGAGCGCGCGGTGTTTCAGGGGCCGACGGGTGAAGACGTGACCGTCGAGGCCGACGTCTTCGTGCTCGCGGTACCGCTCGAGGCCGCCAGCGCGCTGAGCACCGACGCCTTGGCCGCGGCGAGCAGCGTGTTCAGCGAGCTGCGCGCCATTGACCTCGCCCGCACCACGAGTTGGATGACGGGCGCCCAGTTCTACTTGAGCGAAGACTTGCCGCTCGTCGAAGGTCACATCTTCTTTCCCGAGACGCCGTGGGCGTTGACGGCGATTTCACAAGCCCAGTTCTGGAACCGCGGCGCCCGCCACGTGAGCGGCTACGGCGACGGCCGGTTGCGCGGCATTTTGTCGGTCGACATTTCGAACTGCCACGCGCCCGACGAAGACGGGGTGCGGCTGGTCGACGAAACCAGCCGCGAGGGCATTTTGCGGCGAACGTTACGCCAGCTGCTCAAAGCACTCGACCCGCCCACCGCGGCGAAGCTCGAACGCGCGGTGTTCGCCGCCCACCTCGACGACGAGCTCTCGGTCGGCGCCGACGGCGTGCACAACGCGGCTCGGTTGCTCATTCACCCGCCGGGCTCGCGGTTTTTGCGGCCGAGCGCCGACAGCGGCCTGGGCAACCTGTTCTTGGCGGGCGACTACCTGCGCACCGAAGTCGACCTCGCCAGCATGGAGGGCGCCAACGAAGCGGGCCGCCATGCCGCGGTGGGCGTGCTGAACCACGTCGGGCGCGACGCCAGTCACGTGCGGTTCTTCGAACACGCCCCGCTCAAGCGCTTCGCCGCCATGAGAAAAATCGACGAGCTCGCGTGGAACCTGGGCCGCCCCCACCCGTTCGAATTGACGCGCTCGATGTTCGCGCCCAAGCCGCAGCGGGCGCCGGCGGGCCCAGTGTGACGCAGCCCCTTCAATGAAAGACCTCGTCGCCCTCATCGACCGCTACCAACCGGGGTACGCCAGCACCGTCGAACCGGCCTCGAGCATTGAACTCGAAGACCTCGAAGAAGCCGCGGGGCCGCTGCCGGGCGCGTACGTTCGGTTTCTGAAGACCATGGGCCGAAGCGTCGGAGCCCTCCGGGTGCACGACGCCCACTTCAACGTGGCCGAGGTGTTGATGGCCTACCAACTCGCGCCATGGGTCATTCGAGATCAGTACCTGTTCATCGCGGGAGACCGAAGCCCGGCGAACGCCCCGTATTTTCTCGACCGTTCGGCGCCGTCTGGCGACGACGACTGCTTGGTCGTCATGATGCTCGGGCACCAGCGCGAGCGCTGTGACGTGCTCCACGTGGGGCTCGAAGAATTTCTCTACGTGGAGGCCTACCGGTCGATGCGACTGCCGCGGCTCGGGCCTTCAGTCGGCCTTGCGCCCGTACCCCTGACGAACGACCCGCTCGCGACCGCTGAACGTGCAGGCGCGTTGGCTGAAGGCCTGGGGTTCAAGCGAATCGGCCCCGCCCGGCGGTCAGCGCTCTATGAGCGAGGCGATGCGGCGATGGTGCTCTACCGTCACCCCCACCAAGAAGCGTTCTCGTTTCGGCTGGCCGCGGCAGAGCCACCAGAACTGGAGCGATTGGTCGCGGCCTTCACAGAAGAAACACACGTCGCGACCGCCCCCTTGGCCTGACGGGTCGGGCCGACAACTCGTCGGTTTCTCAGCGGCAAAAGCGACAACCCCTTGAAAATACCACGGTTTCACGACGGCATGCACCGAGCAAAGACCCTGCGGCATGCGCCTGTTCACCTTGTTGGCCGTGGTCGTTGTTGTCGCGTCGGGCTGTGGGCCCGCCTTGGAGTCGTCGGTCTGTGGGCCTGAAACCTGTCGAGGCTGTTGCTCCGACGGGGTGT
>JBGAIY010000526.1:0-4961 GCA_044225205.1 Myxococcaceae bacterium
GTTCGTTTCCGGCTGGCTGAAGGTGGAGCGGCAAGGTTACGGAAGTAGGGGGCCTATACCGCGCACCGCGTTACAGATCCAAGACTCCCTGCGCTGTGGTGCGTTAGCCAGAATCAGCTCAAATATCAGCTACTTGAAGTGTTTCAGCGCCGATGGCAACCGTTTGGCCAACCCGACGAAAACCTTTCATGGGCATCAAAATCACCAAGATTCTCAGCGACCCGTCGGTGCCGAACAGCGTGACCGAGGGTGAGCTGCCCGAGACCGACTTCGACAGCCCCACGCCCACCGAGCTGAAGGGCCCCCGGGTGTGGGTGCAAGCCGGCACCTCGCTGCAAGCGAACCGCTTCAACCCGCAGACCCTGCGCAACGACACGTTCGAGGCCATCAAGTTGCCGTGGCGCAACGTGGTGGCGCAGCCCCAAGGCGGCTTCGCTTACCCAGCCCAAGCCGACGCGCTGCAACCGGCCTTTGCCCGCGAAGAAGACCCGGCCGGCAACGTCGTGCTGACCCCGCAAGGCGCCCAGCTGTGGACAATGCAAGACAGCCCGGTGCCGCTCACCAGTGCGTTCGCCGTGCTCAACGACGTGCAGCGCGCCGCCAACGGCTTCGCCGGCCGCGACTTGAAGTGGGGCAAAGACGGTCAGCTCGTCGTCAATTCTGACGCCATGCTGACCTTCAACGCGTTCTACAACCCCCAGACCAAGAGCTTGTCGTTTGGCGACTACCGTTTTCGCGACAACGACAACGCGGTGCGGGTCGGCCGGTTGATTTCGTCGAGCGACGTCGTTCGGCACGAATCGGGGCACGCTTTGCACGACGTGCTCAAGCCCAACCAATGCGACTGGATGTCGCCCATACCCCTCTCGTTCGGGCAGTGGGGCGAGTCGTTCGGCGACCAAACCTACATGTGGACGGCGCTCCAAGACCCCGCGTTCGCCGACCAGCTCGTCAAGAGCTTCGAAGGCAAGCCGGTCAACCTGGCGAAGTCGAACATTCTCTCGCGCGTGGGCGAGCTCGCCGAGCCGGTGTTCGGCATGGCCATTCGCGACGCGGTCAACGAATTCAAGGTCAGCGACAAGTCAGAAGAAGTGCACGACCGCAGCGAGGTACTCACCGGCGGCATCTACGACGTGTTTCAAAACGTCTACTCGGCGCAGATCAACAAAGTCATGCACGCGAACGGTCACAATGGCGGCGCCGCCAAAGCGACCGAAGACGAACAGAAACAAGCGCTCGCGCTCGCCGCCCAAGTCATGGGCACGCTGCAGTTTCGCACCGCTGACCACACCCCCGAGAACTTCATCACCCTCAAAGACGTGGCGCTGGGGTACCTCACCGCCGACGCCGTGCACTTCAAAGGCGCGTGGGGCGACGAATTGAAACGAGAATTCGTTCGCCGCGAAATTTTGACGCCCGACGACCTCAAAGACTGGGCCGCCAAGCGCAAGGCCATTGACGACCTCAACGCGTCGGGGCCGCTCAGCTTGCGCGGGCCGGGCAAGGCGTCAGACGCCGAAGCGTTCTTGAAGGCGAATACCGCCGCGCTGCTCAAAGCCGCCACCCAGTCGGGCTTCGGGCTCAAGCTCCAGAGCACCTACGAAGACAAAGACGGCCGGCTCTTCATTCGCGCGAGCCTGACCCACACCGCGTCGAACAAAGAGCACGTCATCGGCAACCAGACGCTCATTGCCTTCGCCGCCCCCAAGGCCGACGGCACCCGCGACCTCATCGACGTGCAAGACGCGTTTCCCCAAGGGCTCACCCCGGCCGACGCGAAGAAAATTCTGCTCAACGCCTACAAGATGGACCCGACCGGCCAATACCTGCCGGTGCTCACCCCGGTCGGCGGCTCGCAGAAGTTCGACGTGGCCTTCGGAGAATTGGCCACCGTCGGCCCCGACGCCCGGCCCATGGGCAAGGTTCGCTACGCCGGCGCCATGGGTGCCAAGGCCGTCGAAGTCGACTTGAGCGGCGGCGACAACCACTTCGGCAAGAACCCCGTCGTGCCGTGACAAACAAACAACCGCCACCCCTCAGCGGTGGCGGGTGACCAGCCCGGTCGGTACCTGTGCGCCCACGAGGTAGGCGTCGAGCGCCACTTCGCCGCGCAGGTGCCGCCGAAAGAACGCGACCTCGAGCGTGCGAGCGTTGAGCCTGGCTTTCGCCTTGTCTCCCGAAGCCGAGTTGCACACGCCGCAGCCCAGCCCCGAGCAGTTGTCGACGAAGTCCATGTGGTTGATGTCGGCGAACGTCCATTCGGCTGACCACGACGCTCCGGTGGCCGCGTCGTAGAACGTCGTGTAGTTCTGTGCCGCGGGGGCGCACGACATGCCGCCAAACCCACCGCTGGCGTCGACCGTTTCGCCCGCGAAGCCGAGCGGTATGGTCAGCGGCGTGACCTGATCAGGCACCACGTCGGGCGAGCCTCCGTTGACGGGGTCAATGCCGAAGACGGCTTTCACGCGCGGGTCGGCCGCCGCGGCCATGATCGACAACTTGCCTCCCAAGCTGTGCCCCATCATGCCCACGCGGCTGCTGTCGACTTTGCCGGCCAGCGGCCCCGACGCGTTGAGCGCCCAGTCGATGACGGCGCGCGCGTCGGCCATCATGTCGGGGTGGCTCACCGAAAAAATGCTCGCCGAAGGGTCGGCCCGAACCACCACGAACCCGTGCGACGCCAGTTGGTTCACCGTCGCGAGGTACATGCTCGTCGTCAATTGAAACCCCGGCAGAAACACGACCACCGGCGCCGAAACGGCTCCGGCCGGCACGTGCGCGGTGACCGGCGTCTTTCGCGAACCGCGGGTGACCGTGGCGTCGACGGTGGTGACGCTGTACGGCCCGGGTTGATCAGGCCCCGCGTCGTTGCCGCCAAACGAACCGGCGTCGACCGGCTGGCCGGCGTCGAAGACCACGCCACCGTCGTTCACCACGTTCGACCCCGCGTCGACCACCACCCCCGCGTCGGTTTCGCCAGGGCCGCCGTCGACCGGCAACGCGCCGGCGTCGGTTTCGGTCGGCCCAGCGTCTGGCCGCGACATGGCGCCGCCGTCGGTGGGGCTCATGCCCGAATCGGTGGGCATCGACGACACGGGGCCACAGGCCACAGTCAACAACACGAGGGTGCACGCTGCACGAAGCATGGGTCGTCGCCTACGACACCTGACGGCCGTCAACAAGCCCCCCAGGGCCGCTTGAGTCGTCGGCTGGGGTAGGGGCACAGCCACGCCTCGGGGCTCAGTGGCCAGACGTGGTGCGGGCGATGACTCGCATCGAGGGCGCCGTTCGCGACCAAGGCAAACACCTGGCGCGTCGCCGACAAGCTCTTCGCGTGGGAACGCCCGTTGCGAAAGAGCGACCTCGAGGCCCTCGGCGACTCGGCACCGACCGGCCCCATTCTCGGGGTGCGCGTGCCGCTCGAGGTCAAAGAGGCCCTGTTGGCGTCGAAGAAGAAGGCGTATTTCACGACGCCGGGTACCACGCGAGTCTGGTGCACCTCCCGTTGATTCGAGCCACCGCGCTCGCTCGCTTTCTCGAAGCCGCCCGTGTCGACCTGCCCCACCAGAAGGTCAAGAAGGCCGCCCGGCGCGCTTGAGTCGGCGACGCGGGTAGGGCACAACGCCTTTTTTTGAAGAACCCCCATTCGTTCTCGTCGGAGCGCCCATGACTCGAACAGTTGCCCTCGCGTTCGCCGTTCTCGCCTCAACGGCCATGGCTTCGGCCAAAGACGAAGTGTCGAAGCCCTTGAAAACAGTCGTCAATTCGGTGCGTTTCAGCAAAGACCTGGCGGCCTTGAAGCTCTTCGCGGGCGACGAGCAGGGCAAGTACCTGGTCGGAGACGAATGGGCCAAGGGCACCGACGCCCAACGCAAGGAGTTCATCGACCAGTTCTTGCAGCTGTTCGGGAAAATCGCGTTTCCGAAAATTCGCAAGAACTTCGAGAACCTCGATTCGGTGCTCTACGACGAGCCCACGGTCAACGGCGACCGGGCCGAAATACCGTCGACCATCTTGATCAACCACCCGCTGAAGAAACAAGAACTCAAGCTCAAGTACAGCCTCGCGAAGCAAGGCGGAGCGTGGAAAGTCATCGACGTCAGCGTGCTCGGCGACTCGATGCTGCAGGGCATTCGTGACGACCAGGTTCAGCCGATTCTCAAAGAAGGCGGGTGGGAAAAGTTGCTCACCTTGATGAAGGCGAAGAACGCCGAACTCAAAGACGTGGTTCTGAAGTAACCCCGTGCACTTCGTCAGGGGCATGCGTCAGGTCTTGGGCTCGGCCGCGCTGGGCGGGCTTTTCGCCGTTGGCTGCGGAGCCCCGAGCGGCGCCGTCGTCGACGCCGGGGTCGACCCGGTTGACGCCGGTGGCGTCGTCACCCTCGACGCTGGCGCCCTCGACGCCGGAGTGACCGACGCCGGCCGCGACGGCAAAGACGCCGGTGCGCACGTCGACGGGGGCGTTCGCGACGCCGGCAATTGCCCGGCCACCCCTTCGTGGAACCTCGCCGTCAACGGCGGGTTCGAATGCGCGCCGCTCTCGCCCTGGGCCGTTTCGAGCGGCACATTTGTGCCGACCGACGCGGGTCACTCGGGCCGACTCGCGCTGGCGATGACGGCCGACTCGCTCGGCGAGGCGCTCGTCGGTCAAAACAATGTGCTCGAAACGGCCGCGGGCGTCACCTACTGCGCGCAAGTGTGGGTCAAAGGGTCGTCGGCTGAAATGAGGCTCGAGGTGCGGGCCTCGCCGTCGGGGCAGGGCACGGCGTTTTCGTCGCCGGTGGCCAGCCCAGAGTGGGTCAAGGTGCCTCCGGGCGGCTACCTGAAGGTGACCGCTCCGCGCGGAGAACTGCTCTCGGTGCTCGCGCGCACCCAAAACGCCGACGCCGGTGACACGCTGGTGGTCGACGACTTCGAATTGTGGCCGTCGGCCTCGGGCTTCTGCGACGAGCACTGAGCCC
>JBGAIY010000527.1:0-4948 GCA_044225205.1 Myxococcaceae bacterium
CGTCAAGTGGGGCGGCGCTTCGACGGGAGAGCGCTTGCGGGGCGTGTCTTCGAACGCTTTGAGCAAGGCGTCGAGTTGGGTACCGACGCGGTTGGCGCGGTCGGTGCCTGCGCCGCCGGCAATGTTCTGGCCGGTCACCCGCAGCAAGCGGGGCACGTCGCGGTCGAGCGAGAGGCCGCGCTGCAGGCGGTTGAGCACGCGGTCGCGGGCGCGGGCGAGGCCGAGTCGGTCTCCGCCGGCCAAGCGGGAGAGCGCGACGCGGCCCAACCAGAAGCTGCGCACGTCGAGGTCTTCGTCGAAGCGGTCGAGAAAAGCGGCCCAGTCGGTGACTCGGCTGGCGACGGCGGCGTTGCCCGTGGCGGCGGCGGCGGTGAGGCCGGCCACCGCGGCGCGGGTCTGTTCGACGTTCGGCGCGGTCTGTTGCAGCAAGGCGTCGAACCGGGCGCCCGACGTTTCGGCCCAGCGGCGCGCGAGCTGGGTCGCGTCGTCGTTCGTGGCTTCCCACAGGGCGTGGGCCCAGGCCATGCCGGCGTCGCGGCCGCGTTGACCCCGCGCGTACAGTTCGGCCAACCGAACCCACGCGGTGCGGCGTTCGGGCGAGTCGGCTTCGGCGTCGAGCTCGAGAAACGCGAGTTCTTCTCGAGTGATCATGGCCTCGAGCTGGCTGGGCGAGCTCGGCACTTCGATTTGCACGACCGGCGTTTGCTGCCGTGGGGCGTCGCTCGGCACTTCGCGGGTGGTGGGCTGGCGCACCTCGGTGCGCTTTTTGGCGCGGCCTTTGGGCCGGTCGTCGTCTTCGCGCTCGGTGGGCTCGGGCGCTTCGCGGGGGCGAGCGTCTTCGGCGACGGCGAAGGCCTCGAAGTCGAAGGTCGCCGAACGGGCCCAGGTCGACAGGGTCTGCGACGCGCCGTCGATGACGTATTCGACCCAGTCGGTGAGCGGCCGAAACGCGGCTTCGAGCACCGAGGTGCGGCCGAAGCCGTGCTCGTTGGGCACGAGCCAGGTCACGACGTCGGGGTCGGGGGCGAGCCAGGTGCGCAAGCGGTCGCGGCGCAGGGGCGGTTCGACGGTGAGGCCCGCGGGCGCGAACAGGTTCGGCATGTCGAGCACGCGAGCAAACGCCTGGCCGGGCAGCGCGCCGGTGTTGGCTTCTCGGCCTGGCCGCGCGCGCAAAATGACGGTGTCTTGGGCGACGACGAACAGAATGTTTTCGAGCTGGGCTTCGGGCAGGCCGCGAACGAGCGCCTCGACCTGTTTCACGGCGCCGCCCCGGGCGTCGTGGGTTTCGCTCTGCAGCACGAAGAGCGTGGGGGCTTCGGGCCGGGCGGCGCGCGCGAGGGTCAGCGTCACCTGCACCTTGGGCAACGTGGCGACCGGGCTGGCCTTCTTCGTCGTCGGCAGGGTCGACGGTTCGACCAGCTGATCAATGTCGAGCCACTGGCCGTCGGGCAGGCGCCACCAGCTCCCGTCGCCCAACACCAAGACGAGCCCGGCCGTCGGCGTTTCGATGGCCAGGTCGAGCGGGTGAGAGAAGCCGACCTCGGTCCACACGAGGTCTTGGCCGGCGGGCGTGGGCACGAAGGCGCGCAGCCCGTCGAGGTGGTCGAGCGCGCGTGAGAGCACGAACCAGGGCGGGTCGACGACGCGCACCAGCGACCTCACCGGGGCCGCCGCGTCGAGCATGCGAAGCTCTTGGCGGTCGCAGCCCAGGCGCAGCAGCTCTCCGGCCAGTTCGAGCAGGGTGGTTTGTGATTCGACGGTGAAGAGCACCTGCTGCAAGGCGCCTTGGGGCTCGCCCACGACGCGCGGCACGAGGGCTTCGGCCCAACAGGTCACGACCCGGCCCGGCCCGGGGGCCTCGGCTTCGGTCACGCCCGAGCTTTTGAGGGTCTTCTTGGCTTTGACGGGCAGCGCGACCGACGGCGCGATCGCGACTTGGCCGTCGTTGGCGTACGACACGCGCGCGGGCGCACGCTGCACTTCGGCGGGTATCAGGCCCGAACGAAGCGCGACGTGCAGCGCCTCTTCACTGGGAAAAAGGAGGGCCTCCATGGCCGGGTGACTGTAGTGGAACCAATCGCGCCGCGCAGTGAGCATTTCAACGGTCTGGCCGTTCGGGCCGAAACTGCTTGCGCTTCGAACCGGGGGCCCAGCGGGTTTCGCGACCCGGCCGCGAAACGCAGATCAACTCCACCGAACTTCGGGTAAGAGAATTCGGCATGAGCGCAGCGACGACCGTGAAAGTCTCAGACTACATCGTTTCTCGAATACCGGAGTTGACGGGTTCGAAACACGTCTTCTTGTTGTCGGGCGGCGGCATGATGCACCTGCTCGACAGCGTGGGGCGCGGGCCCACGGTGCCGTTCGCCATGCACCACGAACAGGCGGCGGCCATTGCCGCCTACGCCTACGGCCGTACGCTCAATTCGGTGGGAGTGTGTTTCGCCACGTCGGGCCCGGGCGGCACCAACACGCTGACGGCCGTGGCCGCCGCGTACACCGACAGCGTGCCCATGTTGTTCATTTCGGGGCAGGTGTCGACCGCGTCGTCGCAGCGGGGTCTGAACCTGCGTCAGCGCGGGTTTCAAGAAATCGACATTGTCGAAATGGCGCGCCCGGTCACCAAGTACGCCGCCTACGTTTCTGACAAGACCAAGATTCGCGAAGAACTCGAGAAGGCCGTGTTCATTGCCAAGTCTGGGCGCCCGGGGCCGGTGTGGCTCGACATACCGCTCGACGTTCAAGCGGCGAAGGTCGAATTGCCGCTCAAGGGGTTCGACCCGGGGGCCGAATTCGAGCAGACCAACCCCACGCCGAGTGCCCAGGTCATCGAGTCGATGGTCGAGCGGTTGCGCTCGGCCAAGCGGCCCTTGCTCCTGCTGGGCCATGGCGTGTTCTTGTCGGGCGCCGCGGCCAAGGTGCTGCCGTTGCTCGAGAAATTGCGAGTGCCGGTTCAAACGACGTGGAACGCGATGGACCTCGTACCCGACGCGCACCCGCTCGCCTTCGGGCGGGCGAATGCGTATGGCCCGCGGTCGGCCAACTTCATCATTCAGAACGCCGACTACATTTTGTCGTTGGGCGCGCGGCTCGGCATTCAGCACACGGGGTACAACGTCGAGGCGTTCGGCCGGGGCGCGCGCATCGACATGGTCGAGCTCGACGAGGCCGAAGCCAAGAAGCCGGGCTTGCACGTCGACCGGTTCTTGAAGTTCGACGCGGCCAAGGTCATCGACGGGCTGCAGCACGCGGTGGCGGCGAAGCCGCTCGACTGCGCTCCCGACTGGCTCGAATACTGCCGGCGCATCAAGAAGACCTACCCGGTCGCGCCGTCGTTGGCCGACGTGAAGGGCCAGGCGTACGTCGACCCCTATTACTTCGTCGAGGCGCTCAGCGAGGAGTTGCCCGAGGGCGCGCTCGTACCGCTGGGGTCGAGTGGCACGTGCTTCACCACCTCGGGCCAAGTGTTCAAACCGAAAGCCAAGCAGCGCGTCTTTCACGCGAAAGGCATGGCGGCCATGGGCTACGGCTTGCCGTCGAGCATCGGCGCGTCGGTGGCGCTCAACGGCAAACCGGCGGTCACCTACATTGGTGACGGTGGGCTCATGCTGAACGTGCAAGAGCTGCAGACCATTGCCCACCACCACCTGCCCATTAAAATTTTCGTGGTGAGCAACCAGGGGTACCACGCCATTCGCGTGACCCAAGAGACGTACTTTGGTGGTTTCTTCGTCGGGTCGTCGGCGTCGAGCGGCGTGAGCTTGCCCAAGCTCGACGAATTGGCGAAGGCGTTCGGGTTGGCGCACTCGCGCATCGAAACGAACGAAGACGTGAAGCGGGCGCTCCAGCGGGTGCTGCCCAGCACGTACCCTGAAATCATCGAAGTGATGGTCGACCCGTCGAAGGCGCTGATGCCGAAGCTGTCGTCGTACATCAAGCCCGACGGCACCATGGCGTCGCGGCCGCTCGAAGATTTGGCGCCGCTGCTGCCACGCGAAGAATTCAACGCGAACATGATCACCCCGCCGATCACCTGATTCGCCAGGCTACCGGGACTTGACCGCCCGGGTCGCGAGAAACGCTTTCGCTTTCGCGTCGAGCGGGGCCCACGCGGGCCAGCCGTCTTCGAACAGGTCGGTCAGCACGAGGCCCGCCCGCAGCTGACCGCCGAGCTGGGCCTCGAACGAATGCGAATACTCCATGGTTTGACCGGCTTGCACCGATTCGGGGTGTTCGTGGGCGCGGTACGGCAGCGCGCGGGTGACGACGAGCTCGCCTCGGTCGAACGCGTCGGGGTCGAAGAGGTAGAACCAGGGGTTGACGAAGCCCGTCAACAACACGCCTCCGGGGCGCAGCACCCGGGCGACTTCTCGCCACACCGCTTCGACGTCGTCGACGAAGCAGGTGCTGCACGGGTTGAACACCAAGTCGAACGACGCGTCGGAGAACGCCGTCAGCCGCCGCATGTCACCTCGCACGGTCTTCAGCGAGGTGAGGCCGTCGCGCTTGGCGACCAGCTCGTCTTGGGCGAGCTGGGCCTCAGACGCGTCGCAGACGGTGACGCGTGCACCGGCCGCTGCGAGCGTCGGGCCCTGCTGACCACCGCCACTGGCGAGCGCGAGCACGTCACGGCCGGCCAGCTCGCCGAACCACGCCCTTGGCACCGGCGTGGTGGGGGTCAACAAAACCCGCCAGTCTCCTTGTCGCGCCCGGGCGATGACGTCGGGCCCGACGGGGCGTGTCCACTCGTTGTGGCGGGTGACCTCGAGGTTCCACGCGTCGCGGTTGTGTTGGTACGGGTCGAATGACATGCCCCGGTGACGATGGAGCACCGCCAAGCTGACCGCAATGGCCGACGTGTGTCTGGGCGCCGGCTCCGCTATGACGGGGTGACGCCGTCGAACACAGAACAGGGGGCCTGAAAATGAAAACCGGGTATCGATTGTCG
>JBGAIY010000528.1:0-4947 GCA_044225205.1 Myxococcaceae bacterium
CCCACACCGACACTGCAATGCGGGCCCAGAGCAAGTCGGCCAGGGGCGTGGCTCCGACGGCGAGACCCAACAACAGTGAAAACAACGACATGCGCCGGCCCAGCCGAGAGACCCGGGGGCTGAAGTTCAGAAACTCCAAGAAGAAGGGCAGGGCGGTGGTGGGCAAGGTCGCGCCCACGACGATGGTGGCGCCGAGCATGACCCGGCCCACCAACGTGCCGCCACTAAAGGGAAAAATGCCCTCGAGAAAGCGGGCGAGGTGAAAGGTGCCGACCGAAATGGCGAACACGCCATAGAGCGTCAACACCCGGGGGCGGGCGTTTCGCAGGAGCATCGCGACGCCCAACGCCAGACCGACAATGGCGGCCAAAAGCGAGCTTTGGGTGCGAATGTCCATGAAGTTGACGGGTATTCTAGCCGTGTACGATGGGGTCGTGCGCGTGTCTGTGTGGTGTTTGTCGATTCTGTTCACCCCCGTCGTGGCGGCGGCCCAAAACGCCGCTCCCGATTCATTGCCTCCCGACCGTGAAGCCGAAACCCCCGACCCCGGCTTCGCGCGCTTGGCGAACCCGGCGTTTCCCAGCCCTGACGTTCGGGCGGTGCCCATCGACCGGGGGCCGAAAGTCGAGCGCGCCGACGTGGCGCCTTATTTCGGCGAAGGGGTGTTGGCCGAAGCGAAGGCGGCCTACGACGCCGGCCGCTTCACGCTCGCGCGGGAGAAGCTCGACGCCGCGCCCGATTCGGTGCCCGCTCGGTTTCTGCGGGCCATGAGTGCCTACCGCCAGAGCGACAACGCCTTTGCCGGCAAAGAATTCGAAAATTTGGCCGAAGTGTACACGGCCCTGCGCGATCGCTGCCTCGTCTACGCGGGGTGGGCGTACGAAGCGGCCAAAGACTACGAGAGCGCGAAGCGGGTCTTCTCGGCGGTCGACCCGCGCTCGCGGCTGCTGCCCGACGCGAAGCTCGGCCTGTCGCGTGCGCTGCGAAACACCAAAGACCTCAAAGGCGCCGTGGCGGCGCTCGACGGGCTGGTCGACAAACCGGCGCCTCCCTGGGGCCGCGACGTGGGGGCCGAGGCGTTGCTGGCCTTGGCCGACCTCCAGGCCTTGACGGGAGCGATGGTCGGCAAAGAAAGAGCCGAAAAGAAGTCATTGTGGGCGCTGTGGTCGAAGCACCCACTCACGCCTCAAGCGAGCAAAGCCGAAGCGCGTTTGGGGGCGCTGACCGACGCGGCGAACGACGTGCTCGTGACCCGGGCCGAGGTGCTCATCGATGCGCACCGAAATGCGAACGGCTTGGCGCTTCTCGAACCGGTGTTGCCGAACTTGAAGTTGCCCGACCCGCTCGCCTGCCGAGCGCACTTCGCGGCCGGCAAGGGCTACCGCAAACAACGCCAACACGTGAAAGCCCAGGCCGAACTGTTGCCCGTCACGAAGAAGTGCGCCGACGCCGACATTCGAGCGAGGGCGCTCTACACGTTGGGGTTCAGCCAGACCATCGTCGCTCCCGCGCAGGCCCCCGAAACCTACACGACGCTCGCTCGCGAATACCCCGAACATTCTTTCGCCGACGACGGCCTGTTCTTCGCGGCCGACTCGTACCTGCGCAACGGCCAAGTCGACGTGGCGGTCGACCGGCTGATCGAACTGGTCGACCGGTACCCGACGGCCGACTTCGCGGCCGAGGCGCTCTTCAAGCTCTTCTGGGTCGCCCGGTCGCAATCGCAATGGGCCGAAGCCGATGACTACTTGAATGAAATCGAACGGCGCTGGGCGTCGGTCGACGACACCGGCGAGGTCGAGCGGGCGGGGTACTGGCGGGCGCGGGTCGCCGAGGCGCAAGACCAAAAAGACGCGGCGCTCACCCTGTACGAAACCGTCGCCCGAGACCACCCGGCGAGCTACTACGGGCTCATTTCTCGCGAAAAGCTCGAAGCCTTGGCGCCCGAGCGAGCCGAAGCCGTGCGCTCGGCCACCGCGGCGGCGCCGAGCCAAGACCCGTTTCCACTCTATGCGGGGCCAGTCGCCGACGACCCGCAGTTTCACTCCGCGGTCGAGTTGTTGCGGCTCGGGTTCGGCGAACTCGTGCCCATGGAGGTGCTCTCGGTCGACCGCACGAACTTGCCGGCCGATTCGCTGCGGCTCCTGGTTCACGTGTTGGCGCTCTCCGGAGAAGCCCGCGCGGCGCACGGCATGACCCGCTTGTGGCTCCGCCGCGACTTGAGCGGCCGCCTCACCAGCGAAAGTCGCTCGGTTTGGGAAATTGCGTACCCCCAAGTCTTTCGAGACCTCGTGGTCAGCGCGTCGGAGAGCGCCGACTCGCTCGACCCCGATTTGCTGCAAGCGCTCATGCGCGAAGAGAGCGCGCTCGACCCCAAAGCGCTCTCATGGGCGGGCGCCTTGGGCCTGTGCCAGCTGATGCCCGCGACCGCCGCCGAAGTGGCCGCGCAGCTCAAGTTGCCTCGCCCGACCACCGCCGCGCTGCTCGAGCCCGAACTCAACATTCAACTCGGCGCGAAGTACCTGTCGGGGCTCGTCACTCGCATGAAGGGCACCAAGCAGTTTGCGCTCGCGAGCTACAACGCGGGCGAGGGGGCGGTGGGCCGGTGGCGCCGCGAAAATGGCGATGGCGACGTCGCGGCCTGGGTCGAAGGCATTCCGCTCCAAGAGACTCGCAACTACGTGAAGCGCGTGCTGCGCAGCTACGCGACGTACAAGTTGCTCTACGTGCCTGGCGAGGTCGCCAAGACCATTGCGCCGTTGCCCCCACCGACCCCCAAAAACAAACCCAAACCGACATCGAAGCCCAAGACCGGCTGAGGTGGGTGCGAAGCGCACCTCAAAAGAAAGTACAGAAAGCATTCAGGAATTCGGAGCCTGCCCGTCAGAACAGCCCATGGCGCACAACCCCGAATGTTGTGTGAGCATGATCGTCAAGGCCGAAAGGAGGAGCCCCGATGGAGACGCTGGTACTCAACTCTGCTTTTCAACCCGTTGCCCGAATCACGTGGCAACGCGCCATCACGCTCCTCTTCTTGGGCAAGGTCGAGGTGGTTGAGGCCTACGAAGACAAGACCATTCGGTCGGTGAGCTTCGAAATCAAAATGCCGTCGGTCGTTCGTTTCTTTCGCGGGTTGACTCGCCGCAAGCCGGTGGTTCGGTTCTCGCGAGAAAACGTGTACGCGCGAGACCACGGCCAGTGCCAATACTGTGGCCGCAAGGTCACCAGGGCCGAAGCCACGTACGACCACGTCGTGCCGCGCTCGCAAGGCGGCCGAACGCACTGGGAAAACATCGTCATCGCCTGTGTGCCTTGCAACCAGGCGAAGGGTGGCCGCACGCCAGACCAAGCGCGCATGTCGTTGCGCTCGGTGCCGGTGAAGCCGAAGAAGTTGCCTGACTCGGTGCGGCTGACGTTCACCTTTCAAAAGGGCATGCCCGCCTCGTGGTCGAATTGGCTTCGCGATTTGACCTACTGGCACGGCAGCCTCGACGAAGACTGACTGACGCTCCTTCACGGGTTCGTCACGAGGTGAAGCGCCCCCACGGCGAAATTCCGTGTGCCGACGTTTTCGGTCACGCGTTCGTCATGGCGGCGGTTTCGTGAGCCCGTCGCCCGCTTTTCACATTGGAGCACAGTGGCGCCGAGCAGAATGTCTCGGGGTACTGGGTGCTGGCCCAAGCAAGACAGGGCCTTGGCGCCCCAGTGTGCAAAGCGGGCGGCGCGTGCTCTTTTTTCTGGCTCCGGCACGCCGAGTTTGAGAATGCCCACTGCGCGGTGCAACGCCCTCAGTGGTGTTCTGATTCGTGGTGGTTGTCGAGGTGGAGGCCAGAATGCACGGTCGTGTGTTGGTTCTCGCCGAAGAGCTGGCAGTCGCGCAGTCGGCGGGCGAGTTTCTTCGTGGCTTGGGGTACCTGGTAGTCGAAACCGCCGACGTCAAGTTGGCGTTGGCCGCGGTGAACGGGGGGGAGTTCGACGCGATTTTGGCGAACTTGCCCAGCAAGCGCGAAGCACGGGTCAAGTTGGTCGACGGGCTTCACCAAACGTCAACGAAAACCGCCACTCCGCTGTTGCTGCTCAACGCGTGTGACAGCGCGGCCTCGTTCGCCGAAGCGCTCAAGGCCGGCGCGTTCGACGTGATCGCTCCGTCGCGCCCTTCATCGCTCGTGCGAGCGACCACCGATGCTCGCCACAGCGCGTTCTCGCAGCTCGTGGGGCAGAGTGACGCGGTGATGCTGCTGCGCGGGTTGATCGACCGGGTGGCGGCCGCGGCATCGTCGGTGCTCATCACCGGCGAGAGCGGCACCGGCAAAGAGGTCGTCGCGAAAGTGCTCCACGCGCTGAGCCCCCGCGCCGGCAAGCGCTTCGTCGCCGTCAACTGCGGGGCCATACCCGCGACGCTGTTCGAGTCTGAGTTGTTCGGGCACGTCAAAGGGGCGTTTACCGACGCGCGCACCGACCGGCTCGGCGCCTTTCGCGAAGCCCACGAGGGCACGCTGTTTCTCGACGAGGTGGGCGAATTGCCAGTCGAGCTGCAGTCGAAGCTGTTGCGGGCTTTGCAAGAACGCAAAGTGCGGCCGGTTGGCGCTGATACCGAAGTCGCCATTGACGTGCGCATCATCGCGGCGACGAACCGCGACTTGAAGCAAGCCGTCACCGAGCGGCGCTTTCGCGAAGACCTCTACTTTCGTCTCAACGTGGTGCACCTCGACGTGCCCACGGTGCGCGCCCGGGGCGACTACGTGCTGGTGCTCGCCCACCTTTTCTTGGCGAAGTCGTCGGCCAGGTTGGCAAAGCGGGTCGACGGCCTCGCTGAAGACGCCCGCCAGGCGCTGGTGAAACACCGCTGGCCGGGCAACGTGCGCGAGTTGCAAAATGCCATCGAACGCGCGGTGGTGGTCTGCCCCGGCAAGTTCGTGACCGCCGGAGACCTGCCCCCCAGCACCA
>JBGAIY010000529.1:0-4934 GCA_044225205.1 Myxococcaceae bacterium
ACTCGAGTTCGGTTTTGATCGGCTCGACGACGTTGTCGATGGTGTCGACGCTTTGCGCTTCGGGGCCCGTGAAGCACGACCCCTTGAGGTCGCACGCCCGCGCTTTGGCCACCCGACCGATCGGGCCGACGTAGGCCGGGGCCGAATAGTGCGCGAGCGCGTCTTCGAGCTTGCCTTCGGCCAGGGCGAAGTCGCCCAGTCGCAGGTGCGCCAGATTCGAATCGGGGCCGCTCAGCGCCTCGACGAATTCTCGCCGAGCCAGGTCGAACTTGCCCGCCGCCAGGGCGCATTCACCGCGCGCGCCCGCCAACGTGCCAGGGCAGGCGTCGGGTATCGACATCGCGCGCAAGGGCCACGGCCGCAAGGCCAGCGTCGTGTCGCCCGGCAACACCCCACGCAGCTGCCGAACGTCGAGAAACAGACCCGTCTTGTCTTGGTTGATTTCAGCCCACAATTGCCGCGTCGTGCAGGTGAGCGTCGTCACGCCTCGTTTCGTCGTCGCTTGAGGGCACAGGTGACGGGCGGCTTTCGGGGCGAGCGTTGCGCCTCGCAGAATAATATGTGCGCTGAGCGAATTGACTTCGGCGCTCACGGGTTCAGTGCCCGCGCGCACCAGGTCGACCCGCTCGACGGTGGTCGAGAACCCCGTCGGGGGCGTCGCGGCGATCGCCATGGCGAGCAGAGAAAGCATCGAGTCTCGTTCAGGTGTGCGTGCGTATGAAATATTTGAAGCGCGGTGGTCGTGGCGGTTACGCGGCTTGGGTGTCGCGCTGGCGGCGACGCAGCTTCTCGACGAGCGTCGTTCGCTGGAGACCCAACAGGTCGGCCGCCGCCTTGCGGTTGCCGCCCGCATGCTGGAGCGCCGCGGTGATGTAGAGTTCTTCGACCGTGCGCAACAAGTTCGGCAGGTCGATTGGAAACTTCGGCTGCGCCGCGTCGGCCAACAGCCGTTCGGGGGTCGGCAACCGCTGCAGTTCGGGGCCCTGCGACGGGAGCGGCTCGAACCCCACCGGCAACGACTGGTCGCTCGATTCGCTGCTCGCGTGAGCCGCCGGCGCTGGCGGCGCGCTGGGCATCGGCAGCGTCACCGGTGATTCAGTCAACAGGGCCGACGCCGCCGCCGAGGCCGACATGGCCGACTGCCGAATGTACGGCGGCAAGTCGGTGACCCGAATGACCGGCCCTTCGGTGCAGACCGACAACCGCTCGACCAGGTTCTCGAGCTCGCGCACATTGCCCGGCCACGCGTGCATTTCGATGGCGCGCAGTGCCGCCGGCTCGAGCGGTCGGCGCTCGCCCCGGCTGTTCCAAAAGTGGCCGAAGAGCTGGAGAATGTCGCTCTTGCGCGCCCTCAATGGCGGCAATTCAAGCGGGCACACCTGCAGCCGGTAGTACAGGTCACGGCGAAACCGCCCGGCTTCGACTTCGGCCGCCAAGTTGCGGTTGGTCGCCGCGATCAGCCGAAAGTTCGCCGTCACGCTCTCGGCGCTCCCGACCGGCTCATAGGTGCGCTCTTGGAGCACACGCAAGAGCTTCACTTGAAGCGCCAACGGCATTTCGCCAATTTCGTCGAGAAACAGCGTGCCGCCTTCGGCCATCGCCACCCGGCCCTTGCGAGAGCTGATGGCGCCCGTGAACGCGCCACGCACGTGACCAAAAAGCTCACTCTCGAGCAGCGTCTCGGGTATCGCTCCACAGTTGACCGGCACGAAGTTGCGCTTCGACCGCGCGCTGTTGTCGTGAATGTGCCGCGCGAACACTTCTTTGCCCGTGCCGGTCTCGCCCGTCAGCAACACCGTCGAGTCGGTCGGCGCGATGCGTGACACCGCCTTCAGCAGCTCGATCAACGGCGAGTCGGGCGCGTGCACGAGCGACGGCGACGTCAACGGCCCAGACGACTCAACGGTGGCAATGGCAAGATTCATGGTGGTAGTTCCCTCTCCCAGTCACCGGTGGGTGACGCTGCGTGAGGGGGGCTTGAGCAACCCGCTTGCCAGCGCCAGAAAACCAACGAATTCACGTCATTGGGCTGACGCGCCAACAGGCTGACCGGGAGTCGGTTCTGACTCGCGCCGACCTGCCCGTTGGGGGTTGGAGCCGCGCTCAACCGAAGATCAAGGTGCTGCGTGACGGGTGACGCGACACCCAGTGCACCCGTCATTTTTCGGGCTGACCCACCCTCCGACCGGCCGCGAGCTTGCACTGGTGAGTGGCGACCATGGGCCTCCCCGCGAGAACGATGCTCACCGCCGACCCGGCTGACGGGCACCGTGCGTTGATCGACCGCGTACCAGTGGGGCTGATGTGGCTGGGTGAAGGTGGCGCACCCCTGCGGTGGAACGACCAAGCCGAAGCGTTTCTCCGCACCCCCACCGGCCCTCGCCTGCAAGAAACGATTGAGCGGCTGCGGCAAGCGTGCGGCGCCACCCAGACCTGCGTGCAGACGCAATTCGAATTGTCGAAGACCGAGCGCCTGCACGTCGCCGTCGCCCCCGATGCCGTCGCGGGCCACTTCATGGTCGTGCTCGACCGCCAGAAACTCGAGAAGGCCCGCGCCGAGGCGTCGGTGTTGCGCGCTGTGCTCAAGGCCGTCGGGGGGTCGGTGTCACGCCACGACGCCGTCAGGCGCGCGCTCGAAGCCGTGCGCGCGTCGCTGCCGTTGGCCCAGTTGGCTTTCTTCGAACTCGACTCGCTCGGTCAACAGCTCAGCTGCACCGCGTGGGCCGGCTTGTCGACTCACGAAGCCGCAGCCATCGGCCCCGTTTCGGCGAACCCCGCCGACAACCTGGTCGCCATCGCGCTCAAGCACCGGCGCACCGTACATGTGAGCGATGTCGCCAAAGCGCCGGCCAAGTTGCCCTTCGTCGCTCAAGACGGCCTCGCGGTCGTGCTGTTGCCGCTCGGCGCCAGAGGGCCCCGAGGCGTGCTGTATGTGTCGGCCATGCCCGACGTGTTGAACGAGGGGGGGTTGCGCTTGGTGCAAGCATTGGGCGACGCCATCGCCGCGTTGCTCGACCTCGCGTCGCTCGAAGCCGAAGCCGCCCGGGCCCGCGAAATCGCCTCGCAGCGCGATCGCCTCGCCACCATTGGTCAGCTCGTCGCGGGCGTCGCCCACGAAATCAACAACCCACTCGCGTTCTTGAAGAGCAATCTCCACTCGCTCAAACAAGAGGTCGACGACCTTCGCGAACGAAACAACGCCTCACAACTCGGCGAGGTCGACGACATCGTCTCCGAGTCACTCGACGGCGTGCAGCGCATTGAGGCGCTCGTTCAGGCCCTCAAGGGCACCGCTCGGCAGCGAAACGAGAAAGTTCGCTTCGACCCCGCGAGGGCGGTGAATGAAGCCGTGACCATTTTTCGAGGAGCCAAGAAGTCGGAGTGCGAAATCGCGTGTGACATCGGCTCGCTCCCCGAGGTGCTCGGGTCACCGAGCGCGCTCGGGCAGGTCGTGCTGAATCTGCTCCAGAATGGCCTCGACGCCATGTCTGCTCTCGAACGGCACCGCCGCAAAATCGAGATCTCGGCCAAAGCCGAGGGTTCTGTGGTCTATCTGACGGTGCGAGACCACGGCACTGGCATTCCTCCTCAGGTTCAAGAACGCATGTACGACGCGTTCTTCACCACCAAAGAAGTGGGCAAGGGCACCGGCCTCGGCCTGTACATCTGCAAAGAAATCGTCGAAGCCATGGGTGGCCACATGGAATTCACCAGCGGCCCCGAGGGCACCATCTTTCACCTGATCGTTCCTTGCGCCGACAGCATCAACGACGCCAAGTCGAACGAGTGACACATACAGAGTACCTGGCACCTCGGTACAAAGTACCTGGCACCTCGGTACAAAGTACCTGGCACAGTTCGTTGAATTGTTCGTTAATTCAGTGACTTGCGTCTTGTGCTCGCGGCGGTGCGGTGCGTCAATTTGGTGTAGATGCGCGGCATGAACATCTTGCTCGCGCGACACGGAGAGACCCCTTGGAACCGTGATGGCCGGTATCAGGGGTACACCGACATCGCGCTGTCGGAGACCGGCGAAGGCCAGGCCCGCGCGCTGGGTGAGCGCCTCCGCGAACTCAGAATCGACCGGGCTGTCGCCTCGCCGCTCGCTCGAGCCCGACGCACGGCCGAACTCGTGTTGCGAGAGCGCGCTTCGATGCTGACCTTCGACCCGGCTCTGAAAGAAATCTCCCACGGAGACTGGGAAGGCAAACTCGTCACCGAGATCGAACAGTCGCACCCGCAGCTGCTCGCCCAGTGGAAAGATGCACCCACTGCTGAGCTCCCGGCAGGCCCCAATGCCGAGTCGCTTCAGCAAGTGCTCGACCGTGCCTGGCCCGCTTTGGCCCGCGCAACCGCGGGTTTGGGAACCGACCAAACGCTGCTGGTGGTCGCTCACGACGCCGTCAACCGAGTTTTGCTCTGTCGCATCTTGGGGTTGCCGATTGAACGAGTCTGGGCATTTCGCCAGGCCCCCGCGACTTTGAACGTTTTGGCGGGCCCCGACGTTCAACGGCTTCAGGTGGTTCGGCTCAATGACGCAGACCATGTTGCCCCATTGCTTCGTGAGGCCGTGCACAAGGCGGTGTAGTTCAGCCGCCACGGTGCTAGAGGTTTTCGCCTCGTGAAGCGTTGGCTCAAATTTGGCCTCGGCCTCTTGGTCACCATGGTTTGCCTGTGGTGGACCTTCAAAGACACCCGCGTGCCCGAAATGTGGGCTTCGCTCTCGTCGGCCAACTGGTGGGTGCTCTTCCCCTACCTGTTGTTGTCGATTCTCATTCACCTCTGCCGAGTGTGGCGGTGGGGCAACTTGCTGTCGGGCCTTGAAAAGGTGCCGTTCAAGCAATTGAACGAGGCTTCGGCCATCGGCTTCATGATGCTGTTGATTCTCCCATTTCGCCTCGGAGAATTCGCGCGGCCCTTTCTCATTGCTCAAC
>JBGAIY010000530.1:0-4925 GCA_044225205.1 Myxococcaceae bacterium
GTGCGCTCGACGGTCGTCTCTTCATTCAGCTCGTCGACCGTCTCGGCGACGCACACCTGGTAGGCGCTGAAGTCGAAACGAAGCAGAGGCCAGGTCTTCGCATCGACCGCGACGGTGCCGGTGAGGCCTCCCGGTTGGGTGCGGGCGCGGTCGAAGGTACGCAACACCGGGCCGCGTTCGGTGCGCACGGTCGTCTCGAGAGGCCCGCACGCCGTCGTCGCGACGAGCCAGGCCACCGCCGCGACCCGAGCGATTTTCACGGGCCCTTCTTCGCCGCGGCCTGCGCCGCCCGTGCCTTGGCCAACGCCATGCGCACACTGTCTTTCGCGCTGCGCTTGTGGCCTCCGTGCACCAGAAACGTCGGCACCGAGCCGGCCGGGTCGGCGAAGAGCACGTACGTCAACTGCGTCTTGCCGCCGTCGACCGCGTCGAATTGCCAACCGCCCCACATCTGTTCCATTCGAACGTACCCGTCGGGGGGTGGCGGCGCGCCGTCGTTGGTGATTTTGAACCGAATTCGGCAATGCGCCTCGTCGGCGCGGTCACGCTTCACGGTCATGGCGTAGTCGCGGTTGCTGACCAAGGGTGCTTCGATTTGGTTGTAGACGACCCGCTCATCGGCCGAATCGCTGAGGACTTTGCTGAGCTTGGTGCCCGGGTTGTCGGTGCCGCGAGTGCCCCATTCGAAGACCGCGTCGCACAGCACGGCGACCGGCACCTCGGTGGTGGTGACGACGCGGTACTCGAAGTACGGGTTGTTGGCCACGGCGCGACGGTCGAGCGACAGCGGCCCGTCGGTATCGACGTGCTCCCAAGGCGCTGGGTTGGTGAACACCGAGTCGGGCACGGTCGCCACCAATGCCGACAGGAGGGTGGCCGACAGACTCATTGGGTCGCTCCGAGAAACGAGGTGGCGTCGGTGCAGGTCGAAAAAAACTGCGCGACGTCGCTGCAGTCAGGGTGCTGCGCGGTGACGCTTGACCGCACCAACACCGAGCGACAGTCGAGCCAGCGGCGGCGGTTGGGCACGTCGAACACGAAGTCGTCGGCGTCGCAGTGGGTGCGCGAGAGCAACGTGGCCACGCACGAATCGTCGACCGCCAACTGCGCGTCGACCGGTGCGCACCGGGGGGCCGCACACAGGCGGTCGACGACGTCTCGGCACAGCGCGGCGTCGGGAGCCGGGGGGCCGACGCACGCCGCCCCCACCACCCAACAGGCCCACGCCCGTGACAACCATCGACGCATCGGTGCCAGGCCTTGTAGCATGGCGGTTCTTCAAACACCGCCGCCGGAGTCGCACGTTGGCCGATGCCACCCCCAGTTGGTTCTTCGTGTTGGTGGTCGTTCGGCTCGGGCGGCGGTTTTTGCTCGTGCACGAGCGCAAGCACGGCCAAGGCTGGTACCTGCCCGCGGGCCGGGTCGAACACCGAGAATCACTGGTCGAAGCCGCCCGCCGCGAGACCCTCGAAGAGAGCGGCGTGCGGGTCACCCTCGAGGGCATTGTTCGGGTCGAACATTCGCCCTTGCCCCAGGCAACTCGGGTGCGCGTCGTGTTCGTCGCCCGGCCGAGCGACGACGGGCCGCCCAAGAGCACGCCCGACGACCATTCGCTCGAAGCGCGCTGGGTGACGCTCGAAGAGCTCGACCAGCTGCCCCTTCGCGGAGACGAAGTGAAGACGCTGTTGTCGTCGGTGGCGAACGGGGCCCCGGTGTACCCGCTGACCCTCTTGCTCGAAGGTGCGTGACTTCGGTGGAACACCGGCCCTACCCCAAAATCAGAGCCCAGGCCGAGGCGGCCGCCGGAGGCCCGTGGGTCGCGACCGAAAAAATTCACGGCGCGAACCTGGTCGTGGCCACCGACGGTACCGAAGTGCGGTTCGGCAAGCGAAAGGCGTGGCTTTCGCCCGACGAGCCCTTTTTCGGCTTTCAGTTGTTGCGCCCGCAGCTCACCGCCGCCGCGCTCGGTCTGCACGCGAGCCTCGCTGGCCGGGCCCACGTGGTTCGGCTCTACGGAGAGCTGTTCGGCGGTGGGTACCCGCACCCGCTCGTGGCGCCGGTGCCGGGGTTTTCACCAGTGCAAACAGGTGTTTGGTACGCGCCCGACATTCGCTTCGCGCTCTTTGATGTGCTCGTTGAGCCCGAAGACCGGTTCTTGGCGCACTCCGAGGTCGAAGTGCTGGCCCGAGCCGTCGACCTGGCGACGGTACCGGTGTTGGGGCGGGGGCCGCGTTCGCAGCTCGAGGCGTTGCCGGTGAGGTACCCGAGCCGGGTGGCCGGCAGCTTGGGGTGGCCCGCGCTCGCCGACAACTTTGCCGAAGGCGTGGTGCTGAAAGCCGACGTCACGGCAGCCCCGGCGCACCGCCCCGTCGTGAAGCGCAAAATCGAAGAATTCGACGAGGCTCGCTTCGACGAAGCGGCGCCCTGGGTGGCCGACGCACACCTGTCGGTCGAGGCGCTCATCGCCCTGGGTGTTCGGCTGATCAACGGGCCGCGGGTGGCGAGTGCCCGCTCGAAGGTCGGCGACGGCGCGCCACGAGAGGCCCTCGTCGACGAAGTGGTGCTCGACCTGTTGGTCGACGCGGGGGCCGCATTTCCCCGGGCGGTGGGCGCCCTGAGCGCCGAAGCCGAAGACCGGGTTCGCGCCGCGCTGGTCGCCGCCACCCTGGCGTGGCTCGCCAAGCCCCAAACCCACCGAGACTGAACACGCGCGGGGCGCGCTTACGGTATAGGGCCTCTCATGGCTTGGGTTTCTTTGACCATCGATCTCGCCGAGGCGAAGTCTGAACTCGCGCAAAGTCTCATGCATGACCACGGCACGGCGGGCCTCGAAGTGCGCGACTCGGCGAACGCGGTCATGCCGACCGTGCGGGCCCCCGAAAAGGGGCAGGCCATCATCGTGGCGTACTTCGCCGCCCGGCCCGCCGCGCTGTCGGCTGAGCGGGCCGTCAAAAAGCAATTCGCGAACGCGAAGACCCAGGTCGACGCGGTGGTCGAGCGTGACTGGAGCACCGAATGGCGCTCTCAAATTCGCTCGGTGCAGGTCGGCCGCCTCTGGGTCGGCCCCCCGTGGGAAAAAGCGACCGCCCCGCGCGACAAGGTGTGCCTGTTCATCGAACCGAAAATGGCGTTCGGCACGGGCGACCACCCGACCACCTCGCTGTGCCTGGCCGCCATCGACGACTGGTTCGCCGAGCACCCCGCAAGCTCGATGCTCGACGTCGGCACGGGCACGGGCGTGTTGGCTTTCGCGGCGAAGAAGCTCGGAGCGACCCGAGTCGTGGGCATCGACAACGACGAGACGGCGGTCGGGCTCGCCAAAGAATGCGCCGACGAAAATGGGCTGACCGGCATCGCCCTGTCAGAAGACGGCCTCGATGACATTGACGGCACGTTCGACTTCGTTGCCGCCAACATTTTGGCGAACACGCTCATCGAGCTGGCTCCGAAGATCGCCGCGAAGGTGAGGTCGCGCCTCATTGTCGCTGGGGTGTTGGTGCACCAAGCCGACGACGTGCGCGCCGCGTACTTGGCGCAGGGCCTGACGGCGGCGGGCTCGCGCATTCACGGAGAGTGGATTCGGCTCGACTTCGACGCCGCGCCGGCCGCGTGGGGGCCGAAGCGCTCAGCCCCGACGAAAAAAGCGAAACGCCCCAAGCCCCAGAGCCCGACGCGAGCGCGCGCCATGAAGAAGCTGAGCGCCAAGCGCCGATGAGCCACCGACTGCACTGGCCCGGGGCGGCGACGGGGCCGCTCGTGGTCGGCGGCGCCCGCTTTCATTACCTGCGGCGGGTGCTGCGGGTCGACGTGGGCACCGCGCTCGAAGTGTTCGACGCCGGGCGGGCCTTCACCGCGACGGTGACCTCGGTCGACGCCGCGCGCGAATCGCTGGCCCTCGAGCTGGGGCCCGAGCGCGGGGCGCCCCCCACCCGAGCCATGACCGTGGTGCAAGGCCTGCCCAAGGGCGACAAGCTCGAGCTCGTGCTGCAAAAGGCCACCGAGCTCGGGGCCGCCGGCATCGCCCCCGTTTCGACGGCCCGCAGCGTCGTCAAGCTCGAGGGCAAAGAAGACAAGAAGCTCGAGCGTTGGCGCCGCATTGTCGAAGAGGCCGCGCGGCAGTGTCGGCGCAGCGACGTGCCGACGGTGCACGCCCCGAGCCCCTTGGCCGCGGTGTGGCACAACCTGCCCGCCGACGTTGCGGTGCTGGTGCTCGACGAAGAAGAGCACGCGCTGCCGTTGAGCGCGGCCTGGGCCAGCCTCGCGCCGACCCGCCCGCTGGCGCTGGTCGTTGGGCCCGAGGGCGGCTTGACGCGCGAAGAAGTCGACTCGCTGACAGCGCGTGGAGCGACCTCGGTGACGTTGGGTCGGCTCGTGCTCCGCACCGAGACCGCCGCCCTGGCAGCCTTGGCGGTTCTGCGCCACCTCGAGGGTGAGTTCGCCTGACACGCGGGTGTGTAAAGGTGTGAAACCCCAGCAGAATTTCTTGTTTTCTCAGAATGAAAAGTTCGAATTCTCTGCATTCGCTCGCTCGCGCGGCGACGGTGATCATGCAAATGTCACAATCATGGTGAAACCCGCATCAAAGCGTTCGGCCGCTCCTGCGTTGCGTGCAGAAACGGCGTCGGCCGAAGCGCAAGGCCCTCAAGAGGTCACAGGCGTCGAAGCGAAGGGGCTGCGGGGGAAACGGCCGATGTTGGTCGAGGGCTACGCCGGAGACGACGTGGCCGAGCTGCAGACGTTGTTGGCCAAGGCGGGCTTCGACCCCGGGCCCATCGACGGCAAGTTCGGGCCGCTCACCCGTGAGGCGGTCGTCGCCTACCAGCGCTTTGCTCACCTCAAAGACGACGGCAAGGCCGGAGCCCGAACGCTCGACTCGTTGAAGAGCGCGCCCCAGCCGAGCGACTTTGCTGCGAGCGCGCCCGGCC
>JBGAIY010000531.1:0-4906 GCA_044225205.1 Myxococcaceae bacterium
ACCACCGCGCGCACGGCATCGCCCAGCTCTTCGGCCACTTCGGGCTGATCATCATGGGGGTCTCGCTCCACTTGGCGCCGCGGTTCTTCAACGCCGCGCCGCCGACGAGGCGGGTGACGGTGCCGCTCACCTGGTGCGGCGTAGGCGGTGTGGCGCTCCTGGTCGTCGGGCGGTTCGGCGCCTTGGTGCCCGGGTCGGCGGCGTTGGGTGTGCTGGGCGCGCTCGCGCTGACCGTCGCCATGTCGACCTGGGCGTTCACGCTGTGGCGGTTTTGGGCCGGCCTGTCGGGCCCGAAGAGCACGCTGCACCAGTTCGTGTTGGCCGGTGCTGGGTGGTGGTGGGCCGCGACGGTGACGCTGCTCATGTGGCAGCTCGGCCAAACTTTCGGTGGCCCGGGCACGGCCGTACCGCTCGAAGCGATTTGGGCCCCGGCGTTGTTCGGAGGCACGGCGAGCTGGCTGTGGGGCATCTTCTTGCGCGCGGGGGTGTGCACCCTGCACGTGACCCCGCCCAGCGTCGCCCGGCAACGACGGCTCTTTTGGGCGTGGCAAGCCGCGACGGTAACGACCGTGCTGTCGGCATGGGCGCCAAGTCGTTGGCTCGAGGCCGCAGCGTCGGTGACGCTCGTCGTGGCCGTCGCCGCGGTGTGGCATGCGATTCGGCCGTTTTCGGGGCAAGCGTTCGACCCCGACGAAGCCGTTCAGCCCAGGGCGCTGCAGGCCTGCTTCGTGTTTTTGGTGGTGTTTGGGGCACTCCACCTGTGGCACTTGGCCGGCGTCTTCGGGGCGCCCACGCCGCCGCTGCTGCGTGACGCCGCTCGACACGCGTTCACGCTGGGCACGGCGACGTTGGCGTTGTTCGGCTTCGCTGGGCGAATGGTGCCGGGCTTTCGCGGTGTTTCACTGCGGTGGCCGCGGCTCTACGCGGTCGGCATTGTGCTGGTGACGACCGGAGCAACGCTGCGCTTGGCCGAGCTGGTGGGCACGGGCTCGGCGCTCGCGGTCGCCGGCGGGTCTGGGGGCTTCGCGTTCGCCGGCATCGGCCTCGTTTCCGCGTCGTTGCTGGGCAGCCTGCGGGCGCACCGAGCCGCGCTGGCGGCATAAATGTTTCAAATCGAAACATCATGAAACACAATTGACCAACCCTGGCCGGCGCTCGCTCGGGCAAACACGTGGCGTGGTTCTTGAAACCACCGGTCGGCCATATGCTCTCAAAATCAGCCGCGAAGGCGTTCTTTCTCGGAGGCACGGCGCTGTGTTCGTCGGTCTTTCTGGGCCTCACGTGGGACACGTTTCAGCAGATACCGAAGCGCACGAACGCGGCGGCGCTGACCGATTCGGTCAAGCGCGGCAAACACCTGTGGGAAGACAACAACTGCATGGGGTGCCACACCCTGTTCGGCGAAGGGGCCTACTACGCCCCCGAGCTGACCCGGGTGTATGAGCGCCGCGGGCCGGTGTTCATTCGGTCGATGATCAAAGACCCCGCGGCCATGTTTCCCGGCCAGCGGCAAATGACGAACTACCACTTCAAAGACGACGAAATCGAAGACCTCGTTGCCTTCTTCGCGTGGGCCGGCTCGGTCGACTTGAACGGTTTTCCCGCGAAGCCGACGTTGTCGTTGCCGGCGCACGCCGCCGAGGCGACGGCGTCGGTGCACGCGCCGGCCGTTTTCACCCAGCTGTGCCTGACCTGCCATTCGCTGAAAGGCACCGGCGGCACGGTCGGGCCCGCCTTCGACGGGGTCGGCAGCCGCCTCGACGCCGCCTACATCGAGCGGTGGTTGACCGACCCCGCCGCGGTGAAGCCCGGCGCGAAAATGCCGAAGCTCCCGCTCGAGCCGACCCAAATTTCAGAACTCGCGACGTTTCTGTCGTCTCAGAAAGAGGCCGCCCAATGAAGTTTCAAAGCCAAAAAGTCGCGTGGGGGTTCTTCGCCACGTGCATGCTCTTGCTCTCGCTCCAACTCCTTTACGGCTTCATCATGGCGTTCGCGCACGCCGGCTTCGACGGGCTGCACCAGTGGGTGCCGTTCAACGCCGCGCGGGCCACGCACACCAACTTGCTGGTGATGTGGCTGTTGGCCGGCTTCATGGGAGCCGCGTACTGGGTGATACCCGACGAATGCGACCGCGAGCTGGCCTGGCCCAAGCTCGCCTGGGTGCAGCTCGTCGCGCTCGTCGTGGTCGGGGTGAGCGCCATCATCGGGTTTCACTTCAACTGGTGGGAGGGCCGGAAGTTTCTCGAAATACCCCGCCCGCTCGACTTCTTGGTCGTCGCCGACGTGTTGCTCTTCATCGCCAACATCGGGTGGACGGTGTGGAAGAGCGAAAAGAAGTCGACCACCGTCATGGTGCTGTTCTTCGGCCTTTTGGCCGCGGCGCTGTTGTACCTGCCCGGCATGATACCCACCGACAACCAGACCGTTGACAGCTACTGGCGCTGGTGGGTCGTGCACCTGTGGGTCGAAGGCGTGTGGGAACTGATCATGGGCGCCATTCTCTCGTACCTGTTGATCAAGCTGACCGGCGTCGACCGCGAGATCATCGAAAAGTGGCTCTACGTGATCGTCGGGTTCACGTTTCTGTCGGGCATTCTCGGCACGGGGCACCACTACTATTACATCGGCACCCCGAAATACTGGCTCATGGTCGGCGGCGTGTTCAGCGCGCTCGAGCCGCTCGCGTTCTTGGGCATGGCCATTTACGCCTTTTCAATGGCGAAGAAAGGCGGCCGCACCCACCCCAACCGCCCCGCCCTCTTGTGGACAGTGGGTTGCGCGTTCATGAGCTTCGTCGGCGCGGGGTTCTTGGGCTTCGCGCACACCCTGCCGCAGGTGAACATGTACACCCACGGCACCCTCGTGACCGCCATGCACGGCCACATGGCCTTCTGGGGCGCGTACGCGATGCTGGTGCTTGGCATCATCACCTACGCCATGCCGCTGATGACCGGCCGCAAGCTGTACGAGCACGTCACCGCCGGCTTCGCCTTCTGGGCCTCGAATGTCGGCATGACCGCCATGACGCTGGCCTTCGCCGTGGCGGGCGTCTCGCAGGTCGTGCTCGAACGCCGCGCCGGTATGGACTTTCTGACCGTGCAGAAAGAGGTCGAAGTGCACTTCGTCGGGTTGATACTCGCCGCCACGCTCTTCACCTTCGGCATCGCCGCCTTCGTGTGGAACTTCGTTCGCTACGGGTTGCCGAACGCGGCCCTGAAGCGAAGCGCGATCACCGCCGAGGTGCCAGTTCAAGCCGCGCCCGCGGCCAGCCCGAGCGGGGCCTGAGCGTCATGGAGACCTGGTACCGGCCGGTAGCCGACGAAGTTCGCGTCTTCGAGCAAGCCGCGCGTGAGCACTTGCCGGTGTTGCTCAAAGGGCCCACCGGCTGCGGCAAGTCGCGTTTCGTCGAATACATGGCCGAGCGGCTCAACCGTCGGCTCATCACCGTGGCTTGCAACGACGAGACGAGCGCGGCTGACCTCGTCGGCCGCTGGCTGGTGCGCGGCGGTGACACCGTGTGGCAAGACGGCCCGGCCACGCGCGCGGTGAAGCTCGGCTGCCTGCTGTACCTCGACGAGGTCGCCGAGGCGCGCGAAGACGTGGTCGTGCTGCTGCACCCGTTGACCGACCACCGGCGGCAGCTCTTCGTCGACCGCAACGACGAGGTGCTCAGCGCGCCCCCCGACTTCATGGTCGTCGCCTCATTCAACCCCGGCTACCGGCGGGGCCTCAAAGAACTCAAGCCTTCGACCCGACAGCGCTTCGTCTCGCTCCAGTTCGGCCACCCGCCCCCCGACGTCGAAGTCGAAGTGCTCGTCGGCGAAACGTGCGTCGACGCCAAGACCGCGAAGCTGTTGGTCGCCTGGGCCACGAAAGTGCGAACCCAAGAAGGGCTGGGCCTGACCGAGACGGTGTCGACCCGACTGCTGGTCATGGCGGCGAAGCTCATCGTTTCGGGGCTGCCCCCTCGGGTGGCGTGCCAGGCCACGCTCGTCTACCCGCTGACCGACGACGGGCCCACGTCGCGGGCGTTGCAAGACTTGGTCGACCTCACCTTTTGAGACGCCAGAGAGAATCACCATGTCGTGGGACGAAGCGCTCTTTTCGGTGGTTTGGCACGGAGCCCAACGGGCCTTTCGGGCAACCACCCGCCCCGAGGTGCTCGCCCGGCGCGTCGCCGTCGAACCAGAACGGGGCCGGCTCGAACTGCTCGCCCGGCTGTTGGCGGGCAGCCCCCTCACGGTGACGTTGACTGACGACGTGGGCGGGGTTCAAGGAGACGTCATTTCGCTGCCCCGGCAGTTCGACTTTGCACCGAGCCTCGAGCTCAACCGGGCCGCGATGGTGGTTCGCGTGGCGTGGGCGTGCGCGACGCGGGCCATGGGCTTGGTTCGCGCGCACGCCACCCACCCCACGCTGGCCACCGCCCTCGCCGCTCACGCCATTCGGGCGCGCGTGCTCGACGACGCCCCCGCGCTCCGAGACGTGCTGCCGGCGCTCGAACGAGCGGCGCTCGCGCAACGGCCCCCGCCCACCGTGGGCGACGCACGCGCCGAGGCGGTCGAGGCCGCGCTTCGGCTCGCCTTGGGCGCCACGCCCGACTCCACCTTGCCCCACGAAGCGTGGGCCTGGGCGGCCGCCGCCCACGCCGGCTCACCGCGTTCGCTCCCGCCGGCGCGAAAAGCGTGGCATTCGCCCGTGCACCAGGCGGTGCCCTTTTGGGGCGAACTGCTCGTCGCCGCGCCGCGCGCCCTGGCTGCGACGCCCCCCAACGGCCAAGAGCCCCCCGTCGCGCTCGGAGCGACGGCACGCGACAAGAAGACCGTCACCGCGCTCGAGCGCGTTCAAGAACCCGACAGCCCGCTCCACGAAAACCCGCTCGTGCACAGCTTCGAGAAAGTACACA
>JBGAIY010000532.1:0-4867 GCA_044225205.1 Myxococcaceae bacterium
TGGACCGGCGCACCCAGCTGCTCGCCGAATTCCTGCTCTGCCGCTCCCGCGACCCCGGCCAACGGCTCGTACGGGTGCGGCGCCACCACGGCCAACGGAGCCAGTTGCGAGCTCACGTGCGCCCCCGGCTACACGAAGAACGGCAGCGACCCGGTCTGTACCCTCGGCGTGTGGAGTGGCGCGCCGACGTGCACGGCGAACGGGTGCGCGGGTGCTCCGCAAGCGCCGGCGAATGGGTCGTACTCGTGCGCTTCACCGACGCAGAACGGCGGCTCGTGCGCGCTCACCTGCGCTCCCGGCTACACGAGGAACGGCAACGACCCGGTCTGCGCCTTGGGCGCGTGGTCTGGAGCACCGACCTGTGACGCGAATGCGTGCACCGGCTCACCCGGAGCTCCCGACAACGGCGTGTACTCCTGCGGTGCCACGACCCCGAGCGGCTCCAGCTGCCCGCTCACGTGCAACACCGGGTTTACGAAGACTGGCGCTGACGCCGTCTGCACGCTCGGCGTATGGGCGAGCCCCGCGACCTGCGTCGTCACGTGCACGTCGAACGCGAGTTGCGCCGGGCCCAAGCCGGTGTGCGACGTCGATGCTGGCGCCTGCGTCGAGTGCGTCAGCAGCACCCAATGCGCGACCGGCTTGTGCGACAGCGCGACCCACTCCTGCGCTCCGGCGTGCACCAGCAGCCAAGACTGTGGCCACGACGGAGGCCCCGCGCGCTGCGACACCGCTCGTGGCGTCTGCGTCGAGTGCCTGAGCAACGACCAGTGCTCCACCGGATTGTGCGAACCCGTTGTGCACCGCTGCGTCGAATGCCTCAGCCCCGAAGACTGCTCGACCGGCCACTGCGATACGACTTCACACACCTGCACCTGCGAAAGCGCCACCTGCACCGTCGACGGCGGCACGGAGCCAGGGCCGAGCGGCTCGTGCGGCTGCACCGCCACCACCGCACTGCCCGGCATGCTCATCTTCTTGGTGATCTCTGCCCTCGGCAACGCGCGGCGGCGCAACCGACGAAGCTGAATTGCGAGCGACCAAGGCACTCGCCCCGACGAAGAGCGCAGCCCTGCTCTGCGACCAGGGGCGAGCGTCAAGTTTCGCGGTCGGTGGCCGAGCCGTGCGCCTCGCTCGCGCACCGCGATGAGGTCCGAGCCGATGACCACTTCACACAATCGTTCGGCCGGTTTCTTGCGCCGCTTCAGGTCTGTGAGACCCTGTCGCACATGCACGAACGACGAAGCAGCGCTGAGCGACGCCAGAACCCCGCGGTACCGGAGCCCCTCGAGCGCCAAGCACCGCGCCGAACCACGGGCGAGCGGCGCGAGTCACCGCGCTGCCTCACGCCCATGCAAATTCAACCCGAAGCCTTCACCGTGGCGGGGGAGCTGAGCGTCGCGGGCGCCTCGTTCGCCATGTGGGCACCTCCGGCAGACGACGTCATGTGCTTGCGGGTCGAGCTGTTCGGCTCGACGTACCGTCTGCCCGCCAAGGTGGTGCGGGTCGACCGAATGCCGCGCATGGTGCAAGTGCACGTCACGTTCGACGAATTGCCGGTCGACACCCAGTTGACGCTCGCACGCTGGGTTGACTCGCGGGTGGCCCAGCTCGCCGCTGCCTAGCTTCGTTCGCGGGGCTCTCGAGCACGGCGCAGACCAACGCGACCGCAGCGAGGCATGGCCGCCGAACCGATTGAGAGACCGCGCTTCGAGGCAAATTCAGCCGAAGCCGCGGCTCATACGGTCTCGTCGCCGAGCCCACAGCCACCTCAGCTCAACGCTTCGACGAGCCGCTCACGGCGCATGGTGAGCCACCGCGCGCATTCGAACGACAACCGCCACTGCACCGCCGCCGAGAGCACGGCGAGCGCCAGCAGCGCGGGCAACACGGCCACGGGCCAAACTTGGGCCACGACGACCCAAATCGCCATCAACGGGCCGATGGCCAGACCGCTCACCAGCAACGAGAGCATGATCGACAACAGCGACCCGGGCGGCGTGCGCAACCCCTTCGACGAAATGGGCCTGGGCCAGGTGACGCTCGCCCACTGGCCGAACGTCAATTGAACCAAGAACAGCGTCGTGGCGGTCAACAACCCGGCGAGAATCGACGCGAGGTCGGCGTGGAGCACCCACCGCGCGAGCGGCACCACGGCCAACACCTGGGCGAACTCGAACAGCAAGAACCCGAGCGCCTTGCCGCGCACCAAGTCGACCGGCCGAAGGGGCAACAACATCAACGCTTTGATGGCGCCCCGGTCGAGCCCGAACTGGTTCATCACCACGCTCGTCGACGACAGGGAGCCGACGACCCAGAGCGACGCGTGCACGAACGAGGGCACCTGCCCCGCCCCCGCCAAGCGAACCAAGAAGCGCGCCGCCATGCTCATGGGGAAGAGCGCGAACAGGGGGCTGAACAGCGCCACCCGGCCGACGTCGCTGCGCCAGAGCGTCAGCAGCTGAAGCTTGGCGATGCCCCACACCGGCGAGCGAAAAGACCACAACGTCTCGGGGCGACCGTCGGTCGCGGTTTCGTGCGCCGCGGCCTCCCGTCGCGACAGTCGCACCGCGAGCACCACGACCGCGAGGGCCACCAGCAATGGGCCCAACGCGGCCCACCACGCGGCCAACCCCGTTCGAGTCGGCGCTTCGAAGAACCGTGACGCCGGGAGCGCGCCGAAGACGAGTCGGCTGACGTCGACCGCGTCGGCGACGTCGTTCTCGAGGTTCGCGTCGAACGCCGCGGGCGTGACCGCGCCCAGGTTGAGCCCGTCGAACCAACGAAAGAAGGCGACCATCAGCACGGTCAACACGGCGAGCACGGCGAACCGACTCAGCCGGAGCGCCGCCTGTGCCGTGGCGCCGAAAAACAGCCGAAGGGCGACCTGCACCAAGAACGTGACCACCACCGCCACGCTGGCCAGAGGCCACAAGCTCGGCACCCGCAGCCCGAGCCCGAAGAGCACGCCGAGCTCGCCGACGACCGTGAACAACATGACGGGCGCGGTGACCGACGCCACGGCCTCTCCGACGAACAGCCACCACCCCTTGAGCGGAAACCGGCGCAACGCCGACCATTCGAGGGCGCTCGAGTCGCCGCTGATCACGGAGAACCACGCTCCACCGACCCCGCAACCGGTGAGCAGCAACCCGGGCACCGACCCGTCTCCGGCGAGTACGAGTTCGGCCGAACCGAACGCGGCGGCGAAACAGGTCACAAAGACGCTGAACCCAACAGACCCCACGATGGCGGCGACGACCACGGCCGCGAACGTCGAAGCGCCCACGCCCGCGTTGCGCAGGGCCGTGTTCACCCACACTTGAAACTGTGACCTGACGAGCGCCGCGATGACGCGCCGGGCGCTCACAGCCACGACAATTCACCTTTCGGCAGCGTGCCGACCAGCTCGAGAAACAGCGCTTCGAGCCCTTGGCCCGCGCCGCGCAACTCGTCGAGCGGGCCGTACCCACGCAACTGCCCCTTGTCGATGATGGCGATGAGCGGGCACAGCGCTTCGACCACTTCGAGAATGTGACTCGTGAGAACGAGCGTCACGCCCTTCTGTTGCAGCTTGAGCAGCAAGTCTTTCATCACCCTGCGGGTGACGGGGTCGATGCCTTCGAACGGTTCGTCGAGAAACACCATGTGCGGCCGGTGCAAAAGCGCCGCGGTCAAGGCGACCTTCTTCTTCATGCCAAAGCTGTAGTCGGCGATGAGCGTTTTCGGGGGCGCCGACAATTCGAGCAGCGAAAACAGTTCTTCGCGCCGCTGGTCGATGACGGTGTTCTCGAGCCCGTACATGTTGCCGACGAAGCGCAAGTACTGAGGCCCGCTCAGCATTTCGAGCAGGGCCATGTCTTCGGGCATGGCGCCGATGAGTCGCTTGGCTTCGAGCCCGTCGTCGAGGGGGTGGCCGAACACCCGAATCGACCCACTCGTCGGAGGGATGAGGCCGGTCACCATTTTGAGCGTGGTGCTCTTGCCCGCCCCGTTGCGCCCGACGAGCCCCAAGAACGAACCGGGCGCCAATGAGAACGACACCCGGTCGACCGCGCGCAGTGAACCGAATTGCTTCGTGACGCCTTCAAGCTCGAGGGCAAACGTCATGGGGTGGCGCCAGCGTAGCCCGACGGCGTCAGTCGAGGTCGAAGAGCAGCACTTCGCCCGTCTGACCGGCGATGCCCTGGAGCGTCACCACCGGCTCGTCGGTGAGGGCGGCACCGTCACCTGGGCCCAGCGTTTGGCCGTTGACGGCGACTTGGCCGCGGGCCACGTGCACCCAGCCGAAGCGCCCCTTCGCCAGCTCGTGGGTCACGGTGTCTCCGCCCTGGAGCAGCGACGCGTAGATCTTCGCGTCGGTGTTGATTTTCACCGAGCCGCCGTCGCCCCGAGGGGAGACGATCAGCTTGAGCCGCCCTCGCTTCTCGTCGGCGCTGAAGGTCTTCTGCTCGTAGCTGGGGGTCAGACCGTCGGCTTCGGGCATGAGCCAAATTTGCAGAAAGTGCACTTCGTCTTTCTTCGACGCATTGAATTCGGAGTGCCGAACCCCGGTGCCCGCGCTCATGCGCTGCACGTCGCCCGGCGCAATGACCGACCCCGTGCCCATGGAGTCACGATGCTCGAGCGCCCCCTCGAGCACGTACGACACGATTTCCATGTCGCGGTGGCCGTGGGTGCCAAAGCCCATGCCCGGCTGCACCCGGTCTTCATTGATGACCCGCAGCCCTCGAAACCCCATGTGCTGGGGGTCGTAGTAGTCGGCAAAAGAGAAGGTGTGTTTGGTGTTGAGCCAGCCGTGGTTGGCGCCTCCGCGGTCGGTCGCTTTTCGAAGAGTCAGCATGGTGTACGTCCTTTCGGGGAACAC
>JBGAIY010000533.1:0-4866 GCA_044225205.1 Myxococcaceae bacterium
GGGAGAACACCACCTTGTTGCCCTTGGCGCCGGCAGTCACGCGCTCGAGCGATTTGAATACGGAGTGTTCGACGAATTCGCGTGGCACCTCGCCCGGTTGCGCGAAGTGCATGGTGCGCACCGTGGCCCAAATGGGGTGGCCGGTGAGCTCTTCGAGCGCGTCTGCCGAGCTGCGGCGCAGGTGCACGTGGCTCAAGAAACCGTGTTCGAACGTCGACCGTTCGAGGTCAATCACCGCCGACAAGGGGCTCGCCCAGAGGCGGCCGTGCGACCGTACGAGCGCCTCGACTCGGTCTGGGTCTTTGCCGCCCAGCTGCAGCGCGATGAATTCTCCGCGGGGGTCTCCACGTTCTTGCAGGGCATCGGCGAGCACTGCTCGCAAGTGAACATCGCCAGGGCGATCTGCGATTTGTGACAGCAGGGCGGCATCGGGCCCGTCGAGGCACGAGGCCACCCGTTGGAGCGCGCGCGTGGCCTGAGCATTCAACGGCGCACTGGCGCCCAAGCGCTGTCGCACCGCGCTCGCCGCCGAACGGAGCTGGTTGCGAAACCAGGTCACGGTCGGGGTCATGTCGACGTACCGATTCACCAGCACGCGCCCATATCGGTCGGCCAGCGCCTCGAGCTGTGGCGGCGCGGTCAGGTCTCCGTGGTTGGCGGCGAGTTGCGCGAGGGCGGCCCACAGCGGCCGGGTGGAGCTGGTGAAAAACGGCGGAGCAGCGAACAAGCCGACGACGAGTTTCGCGGTTCGAGGGTCGGTGGGCCAGTCGGCGACGGCGTTCAGGCGAGCCATGGCGTCGGTTGAACGGCCGAGGGTGCGGGTCAGCGACGAGAGCAGACGCGGCCAATCGGCGGGGTTCTTCTGCGCGGCCACCGCCAGCCACTCACGCTGCAGAGCCGCGCGGTTTTTCCCCTCAATCGGTGCCCGGAGCGCGTCGAGCCGTGTCGAGACAACCCCGACGGCGCGGGCAATGTCCGCATGGGCGGTCGCTCGCCAGGCGCGAAGCAGGGTCGCCAGCGCGGCCTCGTCGTCGCCGCTCGAAAGCGACAGCGCGGCCGCGCCGAGCAACTCCTCGACGGGCGCGGTTTCGGCCAGCGGCGGCGCCGCCCGCTTCTTCGGTGCTGGCGGGGCGGCTGGTGAGCGACCCAACTCGGCCCTCAGTGCCGAAGCCACTGGCTTGGCCTTCTTCACCTGGCTTGAAAAGCGCGCGACGGCGAGTCGCTGGGCCCGGGGCAGTTCAGGAGAAGCCACGCGAGCCGCTCTCAGCTTCACCACCGCGTCGTCGACGTGTTGCTGAAACCACGCGATGCGTCGTTGACCGTCAGAGAAGTGACGAAAGACCTTGCTGAAACGAACCTTCGAGAGCGGTTCGATGATTCGTACGTCGCCATGCAGCACGAGCATCTCGAGCAGCGACGACCAAAACGGCAACGTCGAGCGCGACGTCGACTCGTAGCCTCCGTCTTCGAGCATCTCGAGAATGGGGCGACTGCTGCGGGGGTCGGCGGGCCATTTCGCCAAGAGGGCACCACGTTCGGTGAGCGCCTGAACGACGGCGACGCCAAAGCGTTCGGTACCTTGCAGCGCCGTGCGCAGGAGCCTCGGCAGGTCAACCGCGCGCTTCTGCTGAGCGACCGCCAACCAGTGGGGTTGGAACTCTTCGAGGCGGCCCTGCAACTGCGGGAGCAGGGGCTCGAGACGGGCCGAAACGGCATCGACCAGGTCGGCGACTTCGGGGGCGCGCGTCTGCCGCCAGCCATCGACGCACGCCTCGAGCGCCGAGAGCTCGTCACCTCGTGAAAACGCCTCCGTTGCCGAATCGAGCCAGAGCATCGAGGCGTGGTCTTACCGCCAAGTTCTCTTGAACGCAGAGGTTTCGCGCCAGCCGGCGCCGGTCATTCGAGCTCGGCCGCGAAACACCGCTCAGATCAACTGACTTCGGGGTGACCGACTTTGGTATTCTTGCTCGTTCATGAGTGACCTCGGAGCCACCCAGCGCCTCGAGTTGACGGTGGGCGCCACGGTGAAATCGCCGAGGGCCCCGTTCGCGCCCGACGCGCCTGGGTCAGATCACGACTACGTCATTCTCGAACGGCTCGGAGAAGGCGCCATGGGCGTCGTCTACTCCGCGTGGGACCGTGCGCTCGACCGGCGGGTGGCGCTCAAGTTTCTCAACGACGACCAAGCCGGCGACCGACGGGTGCGCCTCTCCGCCGAAGCCAAAGCCATGGCGAAGGTGACCCACCCGAACATCATCACCGTCTACGACATTGGTGAATGGAGCGACCGGCTCTACCTGGCCATGCAATTCGTCGAAGGCGAGACGCTGCGTCACTGGCTGCGCGAGCCGCGTACGCTCACCGCCGTGCTCGACGTGTTTCAGCAAGCCGGCGAGGGTCTTCGAGCCGTGCACGAGGCCGGGTTGGTGCACCGCGACTTCAAGCCCGACAACGTGCTCATCGACCGCCAGGGCCGGGCGTTGGTGGGAGACTTCGGCATTTCGTCGCGGCCGCTCAACGCCGTACCGACGGTGCCCGAGGGCGGCGCGATGCTCGACGGCACGCCGGCGTACATGGCGCCCGAGCAATTCAACGAGCTGCGGGCCGACGCGAAGGCCGACCAATTCGCGTTCTGCGTCGCGCTCTACGAAGCGCTGGTCGGCACCCGCCCGTGGAACGGCCAATCAACCCGTGAGCTCGCCGCCGCCATTGGGGCGACGCCGGTCTCGGTACCGCGTTCGGCGAAGGTACCGGCCTTCGTCGAGCGGGTGCTGCGGCGCGGGCTCGAGCGCGACCCGGCCCGGCGCTTCGAGTCAATGGCCGAGGTGGTGAGGGCCCTGCGCACCGGGCGCGACCAGCAGCGAAAACGACGCGGCCTCGCGGTGGCGGTGGCGACCGGAGCGGCCGCGGTGGCCGGCACCGGGTGGTGGGTGCAAGCGCACCGCTGCTCGGCCGCCCCCGAGCTGCTCGCCCAGGCGTGGAGCCCGGCGATCGCCGAACGAACCCATGCCGCGTTCAACGCGTCGGGCCTGCCGTCGGCCGGGGTGATGTTCGACCGGCTCCAGCGGGCGCTCGACGCGTACGCCACCGGGTGGAGCCGCGCCCGAGTCGATGCCTGCGAAGCGACCCAGCGCGGTGAGCAGTCGACCGCGCTGCTCGATTTGCGCATGGCCTGCCTCGAACGGCGCCGCGCCGAGCTGGCTGCGCTCGGCGAGCTCTTCACCCACGCCGACCGCCGGCTGGTCGAACGTTCACTCGAAGCCGCGGCCAACCTGGTTTCGCCGCAAACCTGCGCCGACACCGCGGGCTTGCTGTCGGTCGCTCCGCTGCCGGCCGACGAACGGCTCCGGCAACGAATTCAGGCGGGCCACTCCCAGCTCGCACGGGCCGACGCGTTTCACGCCGCGGGCCGCTACGAAGACGAACGAAAGGTCGCCGAGCCCGTGGTGGCCGAAGCCAAGTCGGTGGGCTACGAGCCACTGCACGCCGAAGCGCTGTTTCATGTGGGGCTCGCCCACGCCCAACGCGACGACACGGCGAAAGCCCTGCCGGTCTTGGCCGACGCGGCGCTCGCCGCCAGAGCCGGCGGCCTCGAGAACCTCGAAGCGACCGTCGAAGGGTGGCTCGCCGAAGAACTGACGTCGGCGCAAAAATTCGATGCCGCCGAAGAGCACCTGGCGCGCGCGGTCGCCATCGTTCGGCACCTCGGGCCGCGGCCCCGAATCGAAGCGCACCTCGAGGCGATTCGCGCCGAACTCGCCATTGACCAGAACCGGCCGACCGAGGCCCTCGACGCGTATCGCCGGGCGAAGGCGCTCTGGCAGAGCGACGTGAAGAAGAACCCGATCGCGGTCGTCATCGCCCTGTTGAACATGAGCCGGGCGCAACAGCGTCTGGGCCGGGGCAAAGACGCGCTCGCGACGGCCGAAGAAGCGCTGGCGTTGGCCGAAGCCGAACTGCCCCCCACCCACCGCGTGCTGGCGTGGGCCCTCGACGCCGTGGCGCGCGGTCACACCTTTCTGGGCGAGTACACCCAGGCGCTCCCGTTCGACGACCGGGCCCAGCGGGTTCTCGAGCGGGCCTATGGGCCCGACGATTTCGACTTGCCCAAAGTGTTCATGAACACCGCCCAGTCGCTCTTGGCGTCGGGCCGGGCGGCCGAGGCGGTGGCTCCCGCGCAGCGGGCCGTCGAGATTTTGAAGCAGCACGTGCCGAACACGACGCAGGTCAGCAACGCGGTTTCGGTTCTGGGCACGGTGTACCTGCAGCTCCACCGCTTCTCCGAGGCCGAGGCCGCCCAGCGCGGCGCGCTGGCCGACTACGAGCGACTCCGAGGCCCCGACCACCCTCGCGTCGCGGTCGCTTTGGCCGACTTGGCGGAGGTGTTGATCGCCGAGAACCACCTGACCGAAGCCTTCGCCGCCGCGAACCGGGCGATTTCGATTTTCGAAAAGCAGAGCGAACCCGACGAAGTGTCGCTCGCCGCCGCGTACTTGATGCGGGGCCAGTCACAAGCGCTCGCCGACAAGGCCGTGGCCGACCTCGAGCGTGCGCTCGACTTCGACGGGCGCGCGCCAAACGACCCGCTGCTGACGGGTCGAATCAAAGCGTCGCTCGCACTGACCTTGCTCAAGGTGGCCAAGCCTGACCGCCCACGAGCCGTGGCCTTGGCGAAAGACGCGCGCCCCGCCATCGCCACGTTCGACCCGGAGCTGGCCCAAACGCTCGACCGGCTGCTCACCGCGCCCTGACCCCGAAGTTCACCTGAGCCGACCCGCGCGGCGCGGGCAACAGCTCGAGGCGTCGGCCCTTTTGAAGCCTGGGCCCATTTGACAGAACGCGCCGACGCTCGTGCCCCAAGGCCGG
>JBGAIY010000534.1:0-5425 GCA_044225205.1 Myxococcaceae bacterium
GGCCCCGAGGCCCCTCTCGAATTCGTGCTCTTCGTCGACGCGAAAGAGAAAACGGGGCAGGCCTTCGAGGCCGACCTGGCGGCGTTTCGTTCATCGTGGCGCCGCGTCAAGTGGGACGTCGCCCTCAAGTAGCCCGTTTCGCCGCACCGGAGCCGCCCGTGAGCAGTCTCAAGACCGCCTACGAATTGGGGAAGCCGCCAGGCCGCGACGAGTTGCTCGACGCGCTCGCTCGGCAACCACCCCGGCTCGACCTGGCCGCGCTGGCCATTGCGAAGCTCGGCAACCCGTCGCTCGACTTCTCGAATTCGCTGCGACGGCTCGACGAATTGGGTCGCGCGGTGTCGGCGAGGGTCGCGCGCGGGCACGCCGAAGCCCTCACCTCGGTGCTCGCCGACGACGAAGAATTCGAAGGCGACCACGTCGTCTACGACTTGCCAGCGAACAGTTTTCTCGATCAGGTGCTCGAGCGCCGCCGCGGGCTGCCCATTTTGCTTTCGGTGCTCTACATCGAAGTGGGGCGGCGCGCGGGCATACCGGTGTCGGGCGTCGGGCTGCCGGGCCATTTCGTGGTCAAGGTCGACGACACCGTCATCGACCCGTTCAACCGCGGCAAGAAGCTCAGCGCCGACGACTGCGACGAAATCGTCAAGCGGGCCGCTCCGTCATCGCGCTTCACCGACGAGCTGCTCCACCCGCAGTCGACCCGGTCAATGGTGTGGCGCATGGTGAACAACGTGAAAGCCGCTTGGCTGCAACGCGCGCTGACCGACGAAGCGCTGAGCGCCGTCGACTTGCTGTTGGCGCTCTCGCCCAACCACCCGGCCGAGCTGCGGCTGCGCGCCGGCTTGCTGCTCGAGCTCGGGGCGTTTCGCGCGGCGCTCAGCGACATTGAGACCTGCCTCAAAGAGCAACCCGCTCCGCCCGACGTGCTCTCTCTGGTGAAGACCGCCGAGAGCCTGCGTGAACGGGTCGGCCGCCTCCACTGATGGGGCCGCAGTCAGCGCAGGGGCTGGGTGTTCGTGAAGTAAAAATACCCCGCGCCCTCTTTGCACTGCACCAGCGCGTACTTGCCCGAACGCATGTTTTCGTCGGGGGTGCGGGGGTCGTTGCGAAAGGTCGACAGCGCCGAGACGATGTTTCGGTTCGGTTCGACGGTCGGGTAGTACTTCGACATGCCGTTGGGCAACCACACCGTGCACCCCGTGAGCGGGTCGGTTTCGGCGCTGGTCACGGCAATTGACGCTTCGATGCCGCCCCCGAACACCGCGGCGCCGTTGCGGCGGCGCTGCATCACCACGTCTCCGCGAATTTGACGATTCTTGGTCGCCGGAGCCGCGACGGCCGAATTGGCCCCGCTGCTGGGCATGGGGTTCCACCCCGTGGCGGTCACGGCGGTCGCCCCGTTCGGTGGGGGCGCGGCCACGGTGCCCTCGGGCTTCGGGTCTTTCGGCCCTTCGGGCTTCGGCTCGGCCGGCTTGGGCTCATTCGCGTCGGCGACTTTGGGCTCGTTCTTGCCCTCCGGCGCTTTGGTGGCTTCGGTCGGCGTCGCGGCGCCGTTCGCTTTCGGCTTGCGAGTCGCTTTGGGAACGACCGTCACGTCGCGGTAGACATAGTCTTTCGGCAATTCGCCTTCGTCTTCGTCGATGAAATTTCGGCCAGGGCCCCATTCACCGTCAGCACCGCCGCCGTGCCGTAGGTCTCGCGCTTCGCGCCGTCGACCGGCTCGCCGACCAAGCGCAGAAGGTCGCCGCGGTTGAGCTTCTGGCCCTCGAGCTTCACGAGGTCTTGGTCGTGCTTGTGAATGACCCGAAGCGGCGCCGGTCGGGGTGCGAAGTTCTCGCTCACCGCCGTGGGCGCGCCAGGCTTGGGCTCGGGCTCGGTGGGCCCGGGTCTTTCTTCGCCACCGGCTCGCGCGTGCGTTCGGGCTTGGGGTCTTTTTTCGGAGCTTCGACCGTGGGGGCCGGCCCGTCTTTGAGCATGACGAAGCCTCCCGCGCCCACCGCCACCAGCAACACCGCGGCCAGCACGAAGAGCGGCGCCCGATTTTTCGGAGCCACGACCAGGTACTCGTTCGAAGGCGGAGGCCTCGACCAACGACGCCTGGGCCTGGGCCGCTTGGTTGGTGGCCACGGGCGGTCGCGACCCCGCCTGGCGCACCGGCCCGTCGGAGCCACGGCGCAACCGTCGCCTGACTTGGCGAGCGGCCGCTCGACACGGCCGACAGCGCCAACTGCGCGGGCGTCATGGGCACCGACCCCGAGCCGCGCACGAAGGTGCCCTGCACCGTCGGCTCCTCTTCAAATTCTTCGGCCGCCGGGGCCTGGCTCGGTCGGTTTTTCTTACGCAGTATCGACAACTTCGACTGCAGCTGGCGCTCGGCCGCGAACTCTTCGGGGCACATCGCGCGCACCGCGTTGCCCACTTCTTCAGCGCCAATGGTGAGTTGTTCTCGCACCGCCAGTTCGTTGAGCGCGCGAGCGAATTCGTCGCACCGGCCGTAGCGGGCGGCCGGGTCGACCGCGAGCGCCCGCATGACGATTTGGTCGAGCGTGTTGCTGACGTCGGGCCGCACCGAGCGCAGCGAAGGTATGGTCGGGTTCGCCATCATCGCGACCATTTCGGCCATGGTGCCGCCCTCGTACAGCGGCCGACCGGCGATCATCTCCCACACGACGATGCCAGCCGAAAAGATGTCGCTGCGGTGGTCGACCGGGCGAGCGAGCGCCTGTTCGGGAGACATGTACCCGAGCTTGCCCATGACCGTGCTCGGCAGGGTGTGCTTGCTGCGCGCGGCGCTCTTCGCGAGCCCGAAGTCGATGACTTTGACTTCGCCCTCGTACGACACCATCACGTTCTGGGGAGACACGTCGCGGTGCACGATGCCCAACGCCATGCCGTCGGGGCCGGTCTTGCGGTGCGCGTACCCCAGCGCCTCGGCGATCTGCTGCCCAATGTAGAGCGCCATGGGCAGCGGCATGCGAGAGCCCGTCGTCGACACCCGGCTCTCGACACGGGCCAGGTCGACGCCCGGCACGTATTCGATGGCCATGTAGAGCGTTCGCTCGAATTCGCCCATGTCGTACACCTGGGCGATGTTCGAGTGGGTCAGGTGCACCAACACCCGGGCTTCGTGGTGAAACCGGTCGACGAACTGCGGGTCGGCCTGCATTTGCGGCAAAATCGTCTTGACGATGCACAGCTTTTCGAAGCCCGCGGCCCCCGACAGGCGCGCCAGGTGCACTTCGCCCATGCCGCCCTGCCCCAGCAAAAACAACAGCTCGTAACGGCCAAGCATTCTGGTGGTGGTCGGCATCGTCGACATCGGCGCTGAGCATCCTACATGGGTGGGGCCAGAACGCACGCCCACGGCGTGGTATGCCCTCCTACATGCTCCTCGTCTTGACCTGGGTTTTGGCCCAGACGGCCGCTCCCGCGCTGCCCCCCGGCGTCGAGGCCCGCACGCTCGTTGAGCACCGGAGCCTCAAGTGCCCCAGCATCAGCCAGTCGGCGTTTTGCGACGACCCCACCATTGTCGAACCGACCGTCGACCCGTCAGGCCCGCTCGACCAGGTCGTCTTCATTGCCAGAAAACCTGGCCAGACCACGTGTTCGTGCGGCCTGAACCAAGGTTTTCGAACGGTTTGGCGAATAATCGTGCAACCGATTGATGAAGCGGTCGAACCCATTGCACGAAAAGTGGTAGGAGCCGCGCTTGCCCGGTTGTATACGGCAAGCCCTTGAAGTCGAGGGTGTTGTTCAGGTCCCGTAGCTCAGCTGGATAGAGTACTGGCCTCCGAAGCCAGGGGTCGCGCGTTCGAATCGCGCCGGGATCGCTTTTCAAGCACTTGATGTCGCTGAGAAACTTCTGCGGTGTCGTGCGGCTCGTCGGTCGGGTCGGACTGCTGCGCACCACCGGCGCACCACGCCGTATCGTCGGTGCAGCTCGGCCTCGTCGACCAGCACTTCGTCTTCGGTGCCGTACGGGCTCAATAACAGCCGCTCCAAGGGAGAACGTGCATCTTCGGCTTCAAGGTGGCCGTATCGCTCAATGGTGATCGAGATTCGTAGCGGTCGCGCCTGTAGGGCCACAGCTCGGAGACGCTCATGCGACAAGCCAGAGTTCGATCAATCGCACTGTCGAACCGAGCAGACAACCAGAAAACTGAAGCCCGATGTACCGCCTGCTTGCCTGTCGGATCATGAGGTCGCCAACCCACAACGAGCGCCCTGGTGCGACGCCGAAGACCGAGCGTCTCACCGTCAGCGACCCCTTGGATGACGCACGTACGCGAGCGAGATCATCGATCACCATTGCTTGACGGCCATCGCGTGCATTGCTCCCGTCAGATCTTCCCTCAAAATCAGCGAGCAACGCTTGGTACTTCTCGTCAGGCATGTTGTTCAGAACGTACTCGGTGCAATAGCCGCGAAGTTGGTGCGGAGCTTCTGAAGGGTAGATCGCGACGCCGAAGCGGAACCCGTAAGTGTCGCCCTGGCCTCTGGTGCGCACAGGGTCGGTGTTGCTGCAAAACTCTTCGCAATGACCGATCAGTATTCGCCCGTGTTCGACCAGCTCGACCAGTCGATCGGGGAAAGACCCAACATCGAATTGCTCGGCGAGGGCTCGTTGCTTTTCGGTCTGTGCAAAGGGAGTCGCGCCTTGGGTGTCTTGCATCGCGTTTTCATCGACGGTTTTCATTTGATTCTCATCGAAGGGCGAAAGGTAGCATGCCCATTTGGGCTCGCCACCCGATGGCAGCGACGAAGTTCACGATGACGAGCCCGATGTGGAGATTTGCTTCACGTCGCGGGGGCATCGCCCTTGCCTTGAATGGCGTCCACCGACTCCGCTGGTACTCGAAGCGAGTTACCGACCGAGGCGAGCTTGGCGCGCTCGATCAGCGAGTAGACGGTCGCGGTCGAAACGCTCAACATCAGCGCGACATCACGCACCTTCAACAGTCGAGCATCGGGCCGCAAACTCCGCACCACCGGCGCACCACGCCCGTTCGCGGGCGTAGAATTGGTAGAACCGACAGAAGCCTTCGGTGACCCAGCTTCTGCAAAACCCCTCGAAGTCAGAACCGAAGAGCAAGGCGTAGAACCAAGGGCACGGGCGAGAACCCCTCCGCTGATGCCCTCCGAAGCCAGGGGTCGCGCGTTCGAATCGCGCCAGGGTCGCTGAGCGCTGCCGTTGATTGAGAATTGATCGTGCCTCCGCTTTGCTCGCGTCATGACCACCCCGCGAATTCGACTGACGCTCAGCGGGTGGGGTTTGCTCACCCTTGTTCTCGCAGGCAGTTCGTGCCGCGCGACGAGCGACACCGTCGAGGCAGTGAAGAGCCTGCCGTGGGCGCTTCAAGGCGATCGGCCGTTTGAGATCTTGCCGGCGCCTGAAGCGGTCACCTTTCACAGCGGCGAGTAC
>JBGAIY010000535.1:0-4852 GCA_044225205.1 Myxococcaceae bacterium
GTGTGCGAAATTGCACAGCTGGTGTGCACGAGGCAATCTTGTTTGAACGAAAATGCACCGCTACACCAAGGCCACCATGCCAGACCGAAGAGTGCTGCTCTCCAGCTTGTGGGCGTTTGCGATGTTCAACTACCTCTACGCCGACGTCATGGGCCTGATGGACGCGTCGCTGCTGCGGCAGTATCTCACCGGCACCGTCAACGGCCTGGCCATCACCACACCGTTCTTGCTGGCCGGAGCCGTGTTGATGGAAGTGCCCATTGCCATGACGGTGCTCGCTCGCGTGCTGCCACCGGGGCCCAACCGCTGGGCCAACGTCGGCGCGGGGGTGCTCAAGACCATCGTGGTGCCGTTGACGCTCTTCGTTGGCAAGCCGACCGGGTACTACGTCTTCTTCGCCACCATCGAGACGCTGTGCACGGCGCTCATCGTGCTGGTGGCGTGGCGCTGGGTCGAAGTGCCACCCGGCGCCGGCAGCAACGCCAGAGCACGGTTGAGTGGCACCAGGTCACCCGAGCCGGGTTAGCCTGAGCGGGTGCGAATCGTTCTGGTCGTCTTGGCCTCTGTGGTGTTGCTGGTGATCTTCGCGGCGCTGTCGGTGCCATTCGGCGCGGCGCGCGTCTCGGCCGGTCAACTCCGAAAGGCCGAAGAGCAAGTTGGTCGAGACTGGGCCAGCGTGCGAACCCAGTACGACGCCGATGTGCAACGGTGGAGAGACGACCCGCTCTTGGCTCCACGAGACGGTGGCGACGGCGCCGAACTGTTCGCCGCCCACGTTCGCTGGGAAAAAAGCGGCGGGCCGCGACCCGTTCCCGACGAGGTCGTGAACCAATTGCGCGCGCTCGACGGCGGCTGGGCCGACCCCGCGGCGGCCGAGCAGGTCGACACCGCGGCGGTCGACACGACCTGGCTCTCGACGCTCGAAGGTCTCGCCTCGTGGAACCTCGAGACCAACAGCCCTCTCGAAAAGGCGCGCTTCTCGCTCTTCACCGAAGACCAGCCCCGCTTCACCGAACTGCAAACGCTCGCCAAGATTCGGTTGATGAAGGGCCTCGCCCAAGGAGACGCCCGCCCCGCCGCGAAGGAGGTGCGCGAACTCGCGAGGCTGTGCGCGACGACCGAGACGCTCTTGGGTGAAATGGTGGCCGTCTCGCTGCTCGGCATTGAACGAGTCGCGCACGAAGCCGCCGTGCGTCGAGGGCAAGACGTCGACGGCTGGCAGCCAGTGAGCGAGGCCGACCAGCTCGCGCTCAAGCGGTTGTTCTGGGTCGCGCCCTTGCCGTACGGCTTGTTCGTCGATGATGCGTTTTCTGAACTCCGCCCCGTGGTGGGCGTCTGCGCCGGGCTCCATGAAGGTCTCGGCCTCGCGCTCTACCTGCGCCAATACCAAGGCGACCCCATGCGCGAGCGCTATGAGGCCCTCGCCGCCGCGTTGGCGGCAAGTCAGTGTCGTTTGCGTCGCTTGCGGGGCGCCTGGGCCGGCACCTTGCCCAGCGACCAGCTCGAACCCCATGGCAGCGCGCTGTGTCGTGCGCTCACCGAAGGCCAAGACGAAGACTGCCCCATGGGGTACGCCGCTTGGCTGCCGTACGTGAAGGCCTACCTCGGCAACACGCTCGTCATGCTCGCGACCCCGTCGTGGTTGAAGCCCTACCTGGCGTCAAAGCCCGCCGGCGACCCTTGAGCTCCAAACCCACGACTTGTCAGCGGCCCGGGCTATAGGGTCTGGGGCGAGGGTTCATGGCGAAGGCGAAAACACATTTCACGTGCCAGTCGTGCGGGCACCAAGCACCCAAGTGGCTCGGCAAGTGCCCCGAATGCGGCACCTGGGGCTCGTTGGTCGAAGAAGTGGCGCTGAGCGACGCGTCGATGAACCGACCCGCGTGGGGCGCCAGCGGTGGCCAGGCGAAGCCGGTGTTGCTCAAAGAAGTGACCGGCACCAGCGAAGCCCGCCGGCCCACTGGCATCGCCGAGCTCGACCGCGTGCTCGGGGGCGGGGTCGTACAGGGCTCCCTCGTGCTCATCGGCGGTGACCCCGGCATCGGCAAGTCGACGCTGTTGCTCATGGCCATTGACGACCTCACCCGCGACCGGCCCGGCCTCTACGTCTCGGGCGAAGAGTCGCTCAAACAGACCCGCATGCGCGCCGACCGGCTCGGCGTGACCAGTGAAAACCTGCACGTCTTCGCTGAAACCGACCTCGAGAAGGTGCTGCAGGCCGCCGAAAAATTGGGCCCCGCCACCCTCGTCATCGACTCCATTCAGACCATGTTCTTGCCCGAATTGGGCAGCGCCCCCGGCAGCGTCAGTCAAGTGCGTGAATGCGCCGGGCGACTCATGGCCTACGCGAAGAAGACCGGAGTGCCCACGTTTCTCGTCGGCCACGTCACCAAGGAGGGCAGCATCGCCGGCCCCCGCGTGCTCGAGCACATGGTCGACACCGTGCTCTACTTCGAAGGCGAACGCGGCCACCCGTTTCGACTCCTGCGGGCGCACAAGAACCGCTTCGGCAGCACCAATGAAATTGGCGTGTTCGAAATGAAGGGCTCGGGCCTCGTGCAAGTGGCCGACCCGTCGGCGCTCTTTCTGGCCGAGCGGCCCAAGGGCGCCTCGGGCAGCGTCGTCACGTCGACGCTCAACGGCACCCGACCCATTTTGGTCGAAGTGCAAGCCCTGGTCGCTCCCACCGGGTACGGCACCGCTCGCCGCACCGCCATGGGCGTCGACTCGAACCGAGTCGCCTTGCTCGCCGCCGTGCTCGAAAAGAAAGAAGGCGTGCAACTGATGGGCTGCGACATCTTCGTCAACGTCGCCGGTGGCATGGAGCTCTCCGAGCCCTCGAGCGACTTGGCGGTCGCCGCCGCGCTGGTCTCGAGTCTTCAAAATCGGGCCATTTCACCGCACACGTTGATTTTGGGTGAGGTCGGCTTGGCGGGCGAAGTGCGCGCGGTTTCTCAGGTCGAACCGCGCCTCATCGAGGCCATGAAAATGGGCTTCAAACGGGTGATTTTGCCCAAGGGCAGCGCCAAACGGCTCGAACCGGTGAAGCTCGAAGTCATGGGCGTCGAAACGTTGGGTGAAGCCCTGCAACTGGCCATTGAGTGAAGCCGCAGCGCGGGGCCTCGGAGTTGTCGCGAAGAACATGGGGGGGGCATGAGAAACCTGATGGCGGTGTCGATGCTCAGTCTGCTCGGCTGCGGGTCGTTCGCGGCCAGCGATGCAGGTGTTTCGTGCCCGGTCAGTGCACCGACGGTCGACTCCCGGTGTGGCCCAGTCGGGCTGAAGTGCGAATACGGCGCAAACCCTCAGCCCAGCTGCAATGTTTCATTCGAATGTACGGCGAGCGGCTGGGTCGGCCAAATGTCGTCGGAGCCTTGCCCGGCGCCGACGCTGTGCCCCGCCAGCTACGCGAGCATCAAAGCTGGCCAAGACTGCACGACCGAGTCGCTCGGCTGCGACGATGCGCAGGGCCAATGCCTTTGCACCACGCGCTGGGGCGGGCCCCAACGCGTCAACCCTGCCTGGGCCTGCGTCGACGCGACCGCGACCTGCCCGACGCCCCGACCGCGCATCGGTGAGCGGTGCACCCGCCCTGATGCGAGCTGCAACTACGGCGCGTGTAGCGGAGGCGTTGATGTCAAATGCGTTTCGGGCCGCTGGCAAGAACAAGTCGTGCCCTGCCCACTCTGAACACGCGCTCGCACGTCAGACCCGCGTGACAGTGTCGGGCGGTGACACGACAGTGACGGCAGTTGTCTTAAGACCGAAACGGAGAAACTCATGAGCACTCTTCCGTTGCCCATTGTGGAGAAGGTCAAACCCAGGTTGCGCGGGGTGTCGCATGTGTTCGGTTTTGCCGCGGCGGTCGGCGGCCTGGTGTTCTTGGCCATGGCCCCCGCCGAGGGTTTTCAGTACCTCTCTGGCGTGTTGTACGGCTTGAGCCTGTGTCTCATGTTCGGCCTGAGCGGGCTGTACCACCGCCCCAACTGGTCTCACGCCGCGCGAATGCGTCTGCGAAAGCTCGACCACGCCGGCATTTATGGGCTGATCGCCGGTACCACCACTCCGCTCGCTGTGATGCGCGCCCACGGCGCCTGGTCGACGTTGCTGACGGTGATGTGGGTGGTCGCGATTTTGGGCATGGTCTTCGTCGTCGGGTGGTCGCACGCGCCCCGAGCGCTGCGGGCGGGGTTGTACGTCGGCGTCGGCATCGTGGGAGCGCCCGTCTTGTTTGGCCTGAGCAACGTCATTGGCGCGGGTCGAGTAGCCGGGCTCGTAGCGGGTGCGGTCGTCTACATCGCCGGTGCTGGAGTGTACGCCCGGCGCTGGCCCAACCCACGCCCTTCGGTCTTCGGCTACCACGAGGTGTTTCACGTCATGGTCATCATCGCCGCGGCGCTGCACTACGGCGTGGTCGTCGACCTCCAGTATCGCGGCGCGTGACGGCTTTCAGTCGCGGGCGGTTGCTCCCTCAACGAGCCCCGCATTCGCGGTTTGGCGAACTTCGACTCATTCGAATCGGCCACGGCCGCCAGCGGTCACCTTGAGTTCGGCCCACCAGAGGCCCTGTCGACGAGTCGCCGCGTCTGAGAGAACCGAAAGCGCTCGGTGCCGTGCGACGACGGGCGCGGCTCCTGGCCTGCGGTGAGGTTTCGCAGGGTGCACCGCACTCAACGTCGCACCCCGGAGCATCGTGCTCGTGAAACGCCGTTCACGAATCGCACTTTCGAATAAGCTGCGCGCCATGGTGCGTCGTGACGACTCAAAGCCAACGGAAGGGCGACCGACCGAGAAGGCGGAGTCACGCTGCACAACACCAGCGGGTGAAAGCCCCGCGCGGGTAATCGCCGGA
>JBGAIY010000536.1:0-4814 GCA_044225205.1 Myxococcaceae bacterium
GCCGTAGACGGTGAGGTACTTCTCGGAACCGACGTGGCGGTATTGCGCTGTGCCGTACAAACCGGGGGTGAGGTACAGGCCGAACTTGTTGAGAAGCCGTGTTTCCCACTTCGAGAGGTGAAATTGAAACAGCGGGTTGTCGTCGAGGTAGTTCTCGTCGAAGGGCACTCGGGTCACGACGTCGCTGTAGTTGACGTGCCGAAACGTGCGCGTCTTGAGGCGCTTGTTGTATTCGTCTTGAAACGCGGGGTCGCCCACCCGCGGAGAACCGATGGTGTAGATGGCTTCAATGGGTACGCCCTCGCGCGCGAGGTTGAAGGCTTCGATGGTGGCCAAGCCGGCACCGAGCGAGTGACCGGTAATGTAGAGCTTCTTCTGCGGGGGGCCGGCGACGAGCCGCCGCACCTCTTCGCGCAGGGGCAGGTCGGTGGTGGTGGGGTCGCCCCGCGGGCCCATGGTCTTCGCCACTTCGAGTGGCTTGCCGTTGGTGTCGTAGGCCTTGCCTTCGAGCGCGGCGAGCGCGTTCGAAAACCCACGGTGCACCTGCAGCTCGCGGTTGCCGACCTTGACGGTATCGCGAAAGAGGGCGGCGATGTCGGTCGCCGCGTCGGTCAGCGAGTCGGTGCCCCGAAATGACAGAACCACGAGGTCGCCCTTGGTGGCGACGTAGCACTGGGTGTCGACGTTGTTGACGAGGCCCTGGTGGCCTTTGACCGAGTAGTAGCTCTGAAGGGTGAAGCCGGCCTTCTTGAGCCCGGCCTCGACGTCGGTTGGGCCGTTGTAAGCGAGGGCCGACAGCTCGGCCATGGCGAGCGCGCGGTCGAGCCGGTATTCGGTGCCCGGGCGAGTGGCGTCGAACGGGTCAACGCTGACGATGGTCGGCTTGCGGGGTTCGGGCTGCGCCTCGGCCTTGCGCAACTGCAAGAAACTCGGGAGGTAACTCGAAGTTGGCTTGGCGGGAGCCGTCATCGTGCAAGTCCGTTCGTACGGAGAAATACCTTTCTGGTTGTCGTCTGACTGGAGCGGCGAGTTGCCTGGTAGGCTGAGCCTTCATGGAGTTGCCGGCTTTCATTGACCTCAAGCGCCCGAAATGGGTGGCTTTGGAGACCTTGCTCGACCGCGCCGAACACGCCGGGCTGCGCTCGCTTTCACTCGAAGAGGCGAAGACACTATCTCGGTTGTACCGCTCGGCGTCGTCAGACTTGCTCTGGGTTCGGGCGCGGGGGGCGAACGCCGAAGTCAGCGAATTTCTCAATGATCTGGTGGGGCGGGCCTATGCGCTGACCTACCCGGGCACCCGCGTGCGCTGGGCCGACCTTCGGCACTTCTTGGTGCAGGGCTTCCCCCAGTTGTTTTGGCGTGAATGGCGGGCGTTCGCGGCGTCGGTGTTGCTGCTGGTCGGTGGGTACGGCTTCGGTTGGGTGGGCATGTTGGTCGACCCCGAGGCGGCGCCCTACTTGGTGCCGAGCGACCACCAGCAGCTCGACCCGGTCGAGCGCGCGCACCACGAAGCGGAGTCGGAAGGCCAGTCGACCGTCGGCCAGGCCGCCTTTGCGAGTTTCTTATTTACTCACAACATTGGAGTCGCCTTTTTGGCGTTCGCCTTGGGTCTGACGCTGGGGGTGGGCACGGCGGTGCTGCTCTTCATCACCGGGGTGTTGTTGGGCTCGCTCGCTTGGGTCTACGCCGCCAAGGGGTTGATGGGCTGGTTCTGGGGGTGGATCTTGCCGCACGGTATTCCTGAAATCACGGCGATCTGCATTGCCGGCGCGGCGGGCTTGTTGTTGGCGCGTGGGTTGGTCGCGCCTCGAGGTCTTGGTCGGCGCGACGCGCTGCGCGCCGAAGCGCTGAACGCGGTGAAGTTGCTCTTTGGTACCTTGGCGCTCTTCGTGTTGGCGGGCTGCATCGAAGGCACCATTTCGCAAATTCACCCGCCGCGGCTGTCGGTGGCCTTCAAGCTGTCGTTCGCCCTGGTCGTGGGGCTCGCGGTCTACGCGTATTTGTTTTCGGCGCCGCTGCGGCAATGGCGACTGAAGTCGAAAGGGTGGGCGGGGCGCTGACTGAGGGTCGCCGAAGCGGTCGACGCTGCCGTCAGTGATGCCCCGCCATGCCAATGGCGTACAAAATAGAAGTGCAGAGCCCCAAACAGCCCAAGACGATGCCAATGATGGCGAGCTCTTTGCCGCCTTGTCGCCCTTCTGATTGGTTGACCTGCTGCAGGCCAATGAAACCGGTGATCAGCGCGACGGGAGGGCAGCACAACAGCCCCGTTACCAGGGAGACCACCGCGAGCACGTTCGTGGGCCGGGCGACGGCCTTCATGGGCGGTACGCTCGGTTGGCCGTACGGGGTTTGGCCATGCAGCATGGGCGCTGCCGGCGCCTGGGGCGGGTACGGTTGGGGTGGGTACGCCTGGGGCGGTTGGGCGGGCGAGGGCGCTTGAACCACGACCTGGCTCGGCCGCTCGACCGGCACCTCGAACGTGGCGGTGCAGGCGCGACACACCACTCGGCCGCCGCCGAGCCCTTCGTTCTCACTCCCACAATTCGGGCAAAAAACCTTCACGTCGTTCTCCTGTCGCCCCAGGCTACAGCGCGCCGCGGGCTTTGACCTCGAGATACTTGTTCACGGCGGCAACTGACAGCTTGTTCGCATCGACGTCGACCACGGTGACCCCGGCGTGGCCCAATTGGCGCTTGAGGCTCTCGCGCTCCAACAGCAGTTCGCTGGCGACGGCGTGCCGCCAGGCGCTTTCGGGGTCGGCGGGTGGCGAGGTCAGCACGTTCGACAGTTCGGCATTCTTGACGGTGAGGCACACGGGCACGTGGCGCTTCGACAGGCGCCGCACGGGGTCGATGAGGGTGGTGGCCTGGTCTTCGTCGACGAAGTCGGTGAACAGGCACAAGAGGCTCCTCCGGTTGAGGCGGTGGTTGAGCTCTTTGAACAGCGCCAGGTAGTCGACGTAGGTCAAGCTGGGTTTGGTCGAATAGAGCAGGTCGACGACCCGGCGGTATTGGAGCCGCCCGGGGGCCGGCGCGAGGTACGACTTCACGCCGTCGGCGAACACGACGAGGCCGACGCGGTCTTTGTTGCGCACGGCGACGAAAGCCAAGAAGAGCGCGGCGTTGACGGCGTGGTCGAGGCGGGTGAGCCCGTCGACGTGGGCGGCCATTGACCGGCCGGCGTCGACGGCGATGAGCAGCGTCTGCGAGCGCTCAGATTCCATCACCCGGGCGACGGGGCGGCCGCGGCGGGCGGTCGCTTTCCAGTCGACGTCGCGGGTCGAATCTCCCTGGGTGTAGTCGCGGAGGCGGGCAAATTCAGACCCCCGACCGTCGACCCGCAGGCGCCGCAGCCCCAAGTTGACGAAGTCGAGCGCGCCGTCGGCCAACAGCAACCGGCTGGCGCCGCGCATGTCGGGGTAGACCGAGGCGCCCGTGGCGGCCGTCACTCGGCGTTGGTGCCACGCGAGCCCGAGCGGCCCGCCCACCCGCACATTCAGGTCTCCAAACTCGAAACGCCCCCGGTTGACCGGAGTGGCCCGGTAGGCGAGTTCGGCTCTCGTCTTGCCCTCGAGGGTCACCGCGAGCGGCTCGGCCGCCACGGTGAAGTCGTCGGGGGCGTCGTCGCGCAACAGCAGCCGCGCGGCGCGGGGTGACGAATTGACCACGTGGAGCGTGATTTTGTTGGCCACGCCCAGGTGCAGCCGGTTCGGCAACTCTCGCCAGACGGTGAGTGACTGGCTCCTCGCCAAAGCCCAGTCGGTCAGCGCCAGCACCACCGCCGCGCCGTCGAGGGCGACGACCACGGGCCACAACCCGTCGACGAAGCCGCCCAACATGGTCGGCAACGCGAGCAGACAGGCCAAGACCCAGAGTCGTTGTGAGGCCACCATGCGCTTGGGTTACCTGGGCACTTCGACGGTGTTGACGATTTCGTGGAGCACCTCGCCCGTGGTCGCGCCGTCGAGCTCGGCGTCGGGTGACAGCAACAGCCGGTGTTTCAACACCGGGCCGGCCAATTCGCGAATGTCGTCGGGCGTGACGAAGGGGCGGCCGCGCAGCGCGGCGAGCGCCTTGGTCGCGAGGAGCAAGTGCACGCCGGCCCGAGGGCCCGCGCCGAGCCGAATGCGTGGCGACGCGCGGGTCGCGGTGACCAGCTGGCGCAAGTAGGTGCGAACCGCGGGGTCGATTTTCACGGTCGACATGGCCGCCCGGGCCTCGAGTACCTGCGCTTGCGTCACCGCCGGTTTGACCTGCGCGCGCTCGAGGTCTTGGCTGTCGAAGCCTCCGTCGACGTTGGCGAGAATTTGCTCTTCTTCGTCGGCGCTGGGGTACCCGACGTCGAGCTTGAAGAGAAACCGGTCGAGCTGGGCTTCGGGCAACGGGTAGGTGCCTTCAGATTCGACCGGGTTCTGCGTGGCGAACACGGTGAAAATGGGCGAGAGCGGCAAGTTCTTGCCTTCGATTGACACCGTGCGCTCTTGCATGGCTTCGAGCAGCGCCGACTGGGTCTTCGCGGGCGCGCGGTTGATTTCGTCGGCCAGCAGCAAGTCGGTGAAGATGGGGCCCTTCACCAGCGAAAACGCTTGGGTTTTCAGGTCGAAGACGCTGGTGCCGAGAATGTCGGCGGGCATCAGGTCAGGGGTGAACTGAATTCGTTTGAATTCAGCGCTCACCGTCTTGGCGAGCACCTTGGCCATCAACGTCTTCGCGACGCCGGGCACGCCTTCGAGCAGCACGTGGCCGCCGGCGATGAGCCCGCACAGCATGAGCTCGAGCGCGGCGTCTTGGCCGACGACCGCCTTGCGCACC
>JBGAIY010000537.1:0-4801 GCA_044225205.1 Myxococcaceae bacterium
CGACGCCCGCGGGGCTGCCGAAGTCGACGTCGAAGTCGCGCACCACCGCCATGTGTTGCATGCCCGGAGCGGCCGAGTCGGTCGCCAGCGCTGGCGCGAGGTCGGTGATGGGCGAAAACACCCGGGTGTCGACGACCAAGCCATTCGTGAACGTGCTCGACCCGACGACCGTGGGCGTCGCCTGGGTTTGCAAATTCGGGCTCACCAACACCCAGTCGTACGGCTTCGTGCGGCTCGAAGACGTGTTCGAATTGCCAGCCGCGTCGGCAGGCGGGGCCGCACCCGTCGCCACGACTCGAGAGAACGTCGTCAGCGCCGGCTCGGTGCGGGTCGAGGTGTTGAAGTCGCCTCCGATGACGAGGTAGTCGCCCGCAGGCACTTGCGCCTGAATGTTCGCCACCAACGCGCTCGCTTCGAGGTCGCGGGTGGCGGCGTTCGCGGTGAGCAGGTGCACGCTGACCGCCCAGAGGTCGGTCGGGCCGGGCAGGTCGAGGTGCGCCCAGGTGAAGGCTCGGTTGCTCACGTTGGGGTCGGCCCAATCTCCGCTGGCCACCACCGGGTATCGGCTGATGACGCCGTTCGGTATGCCCTTCGCGGCTGGCCCGCCTCGCACGTACGAAAACTCGGTGCCGAAGTTTCGGTCGACGAAGCCGCGAATGTCGGCGTCGCTGTTCGAGAGGTAGTTGAACTCCTGAATCATCACCACGTCGGGGTGCGTGCCTGAAAAGATGCGCGCGCCTTCGCCCAGGTTGTACGTCTGGGCGTCGGGCTTCACCGCGCCCGTGCTGATGTTCGCCGCCATCAACCGCACCCGGGTGCCCTTGAGGGCGTGTGAGGTCGACACCCCGTCGTCGGCCGGGGTCACCACCGCCGCCGGCCCGCAGCCCACGAGGGCCAACAACATCATCGTCATCGAGGTGAACGCTCGGTCGTGAATCATCGGCAAAGCTCCAAGTCGCGCTGAGTACCTCGAATTTTCGAAGCGCTCCCTGGCAGACGACGCCGGCCGATGCGACTTTCGCTGACACCGGTTTTCTTCGTGAAAGCAACCAGTTACGGGGCGCTCGGGGCACCTGAAATCAAACGGTTGGCAGAAGGGTCTGGTCTTTTTCGGTGCGCCGTCGTGCCTTGGCGCTGCATTGCTTTCGCCACCCGCTCGAGTTCTCGGTCACAATGTCGGGCCTCGCTCCTGACTTGGGTGCCATGCCGTGAATCCCCCTCCGTCAGCACTGGGAGTTCGCTCACTCGAGCCCGAAACCGACGTGGGCGGCTTTCGGGTGAAGCACCTGGTGGGCGTGGGAGCGACGGGCGAAATCTACCAGGCCATTGACGAGCGGTTGGGGCGCAAGGTGGCGCTGAAGTTGCTCAAACCCAACGTCGTCGACGAGCGCACGGTGCAGCGCTTCGTCGACGAGGCGCGCACGACCGCCCAATTCAGCCACCCCCACATCGTCGCGGTCTATGCGGCGGGCAGCCATCGGGGCATGCCGTGGCTCGCGCTCGAGTACCTCGACGGCCATTCGCTTCGCAGCCGGCTCGAGTCGGGCGTCATTTCACCGCGCGAAGCGATGCGCTTTGTCAAAGCCATTGCCGAAGGGGTGGCCGAAGCTCACCGCCACCACATCATTCACGCCGACCTGAAGCCCGAGAACGTCATCGTGCCGAAAGACGGCCGGCTGCGCGTACTCGACTTCGGCTTGGCGAGGTTGATGGGCACCTCGCCCACCGCCGCTTCGGGCACGCCGGCGTACATGGCACCTGAGCGCTGGTCGGGCCAGCCCCCCACCCCCGCGATGGACGTCTGGTCGATCGGCGTCATGCTGTATGAGTTCATCGAAGGGGTGCGGCCGCTGAGCGACCGCCAATTGGCGGGGTACGTGTTTTCGCCCACCCCGCTGCCGCTGGGCCCGAAAGTCAGCGAACAACCGTGCGCGTCGTTGATTGCGCGCTGCCTCGCGGTCGACCCGACCCAGCGCCCTGGGGCCGAAGAGGTGGCCGCGCAGCTTTCGGGCATGCTCGACGGGGCCCCGGCGCTCGCCCCCGGCGAAGAGCGCGCCCCGTTTCGCGGGCTCGACGCGTTCAGCGAAGCCGACGCCATCGACTTTCATGGGCGCGGCGCCGAAACCGACGCCTTCGTCGAGCTGCTCCGTCGCCACCCCTTGGTGCCGCTGACCGGGCCGTCGGGCATCGGCAAGAGCAGCTTTTTGCAGGCCGGCGTCGTGCCGCGCCTGCGCGAGCAAGAGCGGTGGGTCGTCATTCGGTGCCGGCCCGGGCGTCGCCCCCTGTGGAGCCTCGCCAACGCGCTCGCGGGCTCGGCGTTTCTGGCCACGCCCCGTTCGCTCGCCGCGATGACCGAGCCACCGCTCTCGGTTGATGGGGTGTTCGCCGCGCTGAGCGAGCGGCCCGGCTGCCTCGACGCCTACATCACCCGGGTGTCGACCGAGCAGGCCTCGCGGGTGCTGCTGCTCGTCGACCAGTTCGAAGAGCTGTTCACCTTGGGCGAAAGCGACGAAGCCAAGTTGGCCGTCGAAGCGCTGGGGTGCCTGGGCACCGTCGGGCACTCGGCGCGGGTGGTGTTGTCGCTGCGAGACGACTTCTTGGGGGCGTTCGCCGCGGTGCCGAGCCTGCGTGAATCGTTGGGCGGGCTCATGGTGCTGCCTCCTTTGGGCAAGGCCGCGCTCGCCGAAGCCGTGTCGGCGCCGCTGCGCCGGGTGCGGTACGCGGCCGACAGCACCGAACTTGTGCCGCGCATCGCCGCCGAACTCGAAGGTCAGCCGTCGGCCCTGCCGCTGCTGCAATTCGCCATGCGCTCCCTGTGGGAACGGCGCGACCTCGAGCGGCGCTTGGTGCTGACACGAGAATACGAGGCCATGGGTGGCGCCACCGGAGCGCTCGCGGCCCACGCGCAACGCTTCTTGGCCGACTCCTTGCCCGAAGAACGGGCGCTGACCCGCTCGTTGATGCTGCGCTTGGTGAACGCCGATTCGACCCGTCGCCCCCGCGGCCGCGCCGAATTGCTCGACGGCCTCGAACCCCACGCCGCGACCGTGCTCGACCGGTTGCTGTCACAGCGGTTGCTGGTGAGCGGCCGTGCCGCCGAAACCGAAGAGGCGCTCATCGAGCTGGCCCACGAGTCGCTGGTGACGGCGTGGCCGGCGCTCACCCGGTGGCTTACCGAGACCGAAGAGGGCCGCAAGCTGTCGCAAGAAATTGAACAAGCGACGGCGCTGTGGGTCTCGCGCGGGCAGCGAGACGAAGAAACGTGGTCGGGCCCCGCCGTGCGCCAAGCCATCGACCGGGTCGCCGCGTGGAAGCTGCAGTTGACCGCGCGGCAGGCGAAGTTTCTCGAGGCGGGTCGACGACGCGACGAGGCCCGCCGCCGCCGCCGCCGCCGGTTGATGATGGCGGCCTTCATTGGAGTCACGGGGCTCGCACTCGCGTCGACCGCCGCCGCATACGCTTTTCGCCAAAAACAACTCGAGACCTTGGCGCAGCAGAAGCAAATCACGCTGGCGGCGGCCGACATGGGCGAATTCGAGCTGCACCTCGAGCCGTTCGATTGGTCGGCCACCACGTTGACCGCGACCCCGGCGAAGGTGCCCCCGGCGCTCGGCTGGCGGCTGCACGCGCCCGACGTCAAGGCGCCCAATGAACCGGGCCGGGTGTACGGCGAAGGCGACCTCATTCGCCACGACGCCGTGAAGACCGACGACGCCGTCGTCGAGCGGGTCGAGTCGCGCAGCGGCCCCGCCTACCTCGAAGTGTTCGGCCGCGGCGCCCCGGGCCAAGACTGCGGCTCGTCGTGGGTCATGCTGAAGCACCTCCCCGGGTATTCTGAGCGCTCCGAGCACCGGGTCATCAGAGTGCCCGTGCCGACCTGCGCGGCGACCCTCGCGGGGCTCATTCGCATACCCGCGGGGCCGTTTTGGCAGAGCGGCGAAAACGACGAGCCCGTTCAAACCGTCGACCTCCCGGAGTTTTGGATGGCGCGCACCGAGACCGTGCAGGCCGAATACGAGGTCTACCAGCGGCTGTCGAACGAGACCGGCGACTCGCTGTTGCCGGCACCCGCGTCGGTCAGCCCCGAGCCCGGGCCCACCGTGCCGGTCGCCGCGCTCACCTTCGCTGCGGCCGAGCGGCTGTGCTCGTTCTTCGGGCGCAAGCTGCCGTCGCTCGCCCAGTGGCAGAAAGCCTACCGGGGCGGGCTGCGGCTCGCCAACGGAGACCCCAACCCAAACCCGCTCCGCGCCGAGCTGTGCCGAGAGCCGAAGTGTTCGAACATCGACGGAGCGTATTCGTGGCACATCGCTCCCGCGGGCACGTTTCCTCTCGACACTTCGCCCGAGGGCATCATCGACCTCCAAGGCAACGTGAGCGAGTGGACCCGGTCTCAACCGAAGCTGGCGGTCTTTCGCGGCACGCGGGTCGTCGCGGGCGGCAACTGGTTTCTCTCGGCACGAGAAGGCATGCACCGCCCCACGAAGTGGAACACGCGCATACCCGAATACGTCGACTTCGCGCTGGGGGTTCGGTGCGTGTACGAGCCACCCGCGCCGTAGCCCCCGCTTCGTTCGCGTTGAGCTGCGCCGTGCTTGAAAGCCCACGTGAACTGCAAAGGTTACGGCCGCACGCCCATCTCCACGCGACGATGCCCCGCTTCGTTAGACGGGATGAAGTGGCTGGCTCCGTCAAGTACGAGGTCAAGGAGGTAAAACTCCGCGCCTCAAACGGGAAACTTGTGAGGGCGCCAAGCGCCTCCGGAGCCAGCCATGAATCATGTAGCAGTAGACCTTGGGTCGAA
>JBGAIY010000538.1:0-4787 GCA_044225205.1 Myxococcaceae bacterium
GCCGATCGCCAACGTGATGCGCTCGTGCCCCAAGTCGAGCAGGGCCACCGAATCTTCAGGCGACTCGGGAGCGAGCGACGGGTTCAGCGACGACAAGATGCTGTGGTAGGCGAACGCCGGGTGGGTGACGATGCGCGGGTCGAACTTGGCGTCTTTGAGCAAGTCGAGCACCGCACCGATCTCGTCTTTTTTGACGACGCCCACCAACAGGTTCGCCCCGCGCTCGTCGCTGTTGACCAACTGGTAGTCGAACACCGCTTCTGACAGGTCGAACGGCAGCTGGCTTTCGACCTCGAAGCCGATGGTCGCGTCGATCTTCTTGGCGTCAGAAAACGGCATCGCCAGCGAGTGGGTCGCGGCGGCCAAGCCGGGCAGGGCGACCACGATCTGGTCGGCCCCTCCCGCGCCCGACGCCGTGAGCTGCGCGAGCGCCGCCTTGAGCCGCTCGGCCCGCTCCCCTTCGGGCGGCAACACCGCCTCGAGGTGGCCCTTCACCGTGTGCCCGCGCAGGGTGCTCTCGAGCACCACCGCCTTCACCGAATAACTGCCCAGGTCGAGGCCCAGAATGCGCGCCATTGCCTATTCCTCTCTCCAATACACGAGACGACCCAGACCGTCGTCGAGGCGAATGACCACCGAAATGGTCTTCGTGACGTCTCCCGCTTCGCCCGTCACCGACACGCGGTACGTCGTGCTCTTGTCACCAATGAAACGTTGGTTCTGCGCGTTGTTCATGATGCTCGGGTTCACCGCGACCCCCGCCGCCGTGACGATGTTCACGAAGTCCATGATGCCCATGCCGAAGAGCGCGAAGACGCGAGCGGCTCGAATTTTTTTGATCAACGTGTCGATGAACAGGGGGTCGGCCAGTCGCGGGTCGGGCCGCGCCGGGTCGGCGATGCTGCGAATCGCCAGCTCCAACAACATCGGGTCATCGGTGTTGATGTTCGGCCGCGAATTGATGTCGGGGTACACCGTGAACTTGTCTTTGAACGCGGCCATGAACCGGTCGTTGATGCCGTGAATCATGAACAGCTCGTCGAGGCTGTCGAACCGCGAGTTCTTCGCCCGGTAGCGCACGTCGTACCGCGAATATTCGCCGTTCTCGTCGCTGAAGCCTTTGACGAAGGGCTCGCCGCCGCCGTTCAAGTTGAGCGCCGACCCCGACTCGTCTTCGTCGACCCAGTCGCGCATGGCGATGATCACGTCGTTCGGCGTCACCTTGATGCGGTTCGAGTCTTCTTTCTCGAAGAGAAATTCGTATTTCTTGTCGTTGAGCGTCGTCATCAGCTGGGCCAGCAGCACTTGCGCGGTCAGCTGCGGCGCGTCGAGCTTGTTCAAGTTGATGCGCTCTTCTTCGTCGGTGATCACCGAATTGAAGCAGCCGGTGAACGTGCCGAACTTCTTCTTGGCCTGAGCCGCGGCCAGCTCGGGGTTCTCTTCGTCGAACTTGAACTTCTTGTCGGGCTTGCTCGGGGCAAACCCCGACTTCTTCGCGTCGTCGGGAGGCACCATCGCCTCGAGCATGTGGCAGTCGACTTTCGCCATACGCCACAGCTGAATGCTCATCGACTGCGGAGCCCCTCCGGGCGCGCCGCCCGCCGCCCCCGCCAGCGCCCCCAACGCTCCCGCGCCCCCACCGCCCAACAGCCCCGCCAACGCCCCGGCTCCGCCGCCGCCCAGCAAACTCGCCAGGCCCCCGCCCGCCGCGCCCCCCGCGCCGCCGCCGGTCAACGACTGCAACAGGCCTCCCAAGTTCGGCAATTGAATGCTGTCGACCTGTTTTTGAAACCGCAGCATCAGCCGCGAGAGGCTCACGCCGCTCTTCGCGAGGTAGTGCGCGCGCAATTCGTCGCGTTGGTTCGTCGCCAAGCGCAGTTCGACGACCGAATTGTAGCGAACCTCGTTCGCCACCAACGCCAAGACCGCAATGCCAATGAGCACCAGCAACATGGCAATGCCCCGCTCAGACCGCCTCCTCGGGGCTCTCATTGAAACCTCGAGAATTCGGTGTTGAGCATCACCCGCGTCTGCGTCGTGTAGCGAACCTCTTTGCCGTTTTCGTCGAGCGCGGTCAGCGTGATCTTCACGCGCGTCGGCAAGATGCTCTTGCGCTCGCTGCGGCGGGTGTCCCACTCGTCTTCCCACTGCTTGCGCTCGGTGTTCCAATATTGAAATTCGATCTTCTTGGCGCCTTCGAAGAGCGAGTCTTCGGTGCCGCCCCGTTCCATTCGTTCTTCGAGAATGACGTTCTGTCGGCGAACGAGGTCTTGCCGGCCCTTCGCTTTCGGGTCGGGCGCGCTCTTGATGGAGTATTCGACGACCATTTGGTCTGACTCTTTGGCGTCTGAATACAGGCGTTGGTGCGAAAGGCTGGTGAAGGTCAGCTTGTCTCGGGCGCCAATGAAGTTCGTCGGCCGGTCGAACGCGTCGCGGTAGCGTTTCGCGTCGTAGCGGTCGCTCACGTACGCGGCGCCAATTTCACGCGTCATGCGGCTCATGGCCGTGCGCAACATGCGGTAGCGCTCGGCTTGCGATTCGATGACCTCTTTGTTGGCAATGGTCGTTTGAAACGTGACGCTGATCACCACGCCGATGAACGCGGTCATGCCCACGGCGATCACCACTTCGATCAACGTGAAGCCGCGCCGGTTCATCGAAACGACCCCGTGCGCGGCTGCAACCCGCCGACGTTTTGCAAAATCGTGCCCATGCCCGTTTGCATGGTGGGAGCGACGCCGCCCGGCAAGCCCGGCGCGCCACCCACTTGCCGCAAGGGAGAACCGTCGTTCGGGTCGACGAAGGTGCCGTTCGGCCCGGGTCGAGGGTTGGGCACGGGCTGGCCGTTGTCGGCCCGAACCCATTGCGCTCCGCCCGCCGCCGCCGCCGCCGCTTGGCTCGCCGCGTCTCCGCCGTTGCGGTCTGAGCCCGGGCCCATGGTCACCACGTGCGTGACGACGTCGAAGCTCTCGGTGAGCTTGCCCTCTTTCCAACTCACGGTGAGGTGCACTTCGCGCACGCTCTTCTGCAGCTGGTCGACCATTTGGGTGAACTGCTGCTGCATCATGCCCGCCATGGGGCCCATGGCTCCGGCGAGCCCCGCCGCTCCGGCGCCGGCCGCCCCCGCGGGCCCACCCGGTGGCGCGCTCGACCCGCTGCCGCCGCCGCTGCCTCCCAAGCCGAACAGCCCACCGAGCAACCCGCCGCCCGCCGACCCGTCGCCGCCGCCCAGCCCAATTGGCAAGCGCGACGAACAGCTGCGCGGGCGTCAGCCCAAACGAAATCGGCACTATGATCTTCGAGCACCACATGAACGACCAAAACCCCTCGTCTGAAAAATCTCCCGAGTCTTCTTCGTCGTCGGGCGAGAGCGGCTTGTCGTACAGCTCTTGCTCGAGGTCGGTCATTTTCGAGCGCGCGAGCAACGTCGCCACCGTCAGCTTCTTCGCGTACACGTGCGAGAGCACCGCGTTCGTGTTGATGCTGATGATCGCCACCAACGACACGCCCAAAATGCCCAGCGCCACCACGACTTCGAGCAAGGTGAACGCGCGCGACTGACGGAGAGCGGTCATGACCGGGGCACCTCGAGGTCTTCGCTGAAAATGACCGTCTTGCCGGTGAGCGGCGAGATCGTCACCGTCCACGCGTTGGTGCCTTGCTTGAGCCAGACCTGCGCCCGTTCGGTAAACCCTTGGGGGAAAAAGTAGAGGTACGCCGTACCGCTTTTGACTTTGTCTTTCTGTTTCGCCGTCCACACCTCGACCTTCACTCCGGGAGGCAGGTGCTTTTCGACCACGTCGTCGCTCTGAAATGACGAGAACTTCGCCGCGGCGTCGACCCGGTTCTTTTCTCTGTCTTGCAGGTCTTGCAACGACGGCTGGCCGTCGTTGTCGAGTCGCTTGAAGCGCGCGTCGTTCGCCGCGATTTGGTCTTTGCCCTTCTTGTTTCCGGCCGCCTTGAGCTCTTCGTCGCGTTTCGCCGCCGCGGTGATGCCCGACTTGGCGCATTCGGCCCGCCACGTCACCGAGCCGCTCTCTTCACGCTCACCCGGCAGGTCGAACACGAGCCGGCACGTCTTGCCCGACAGCGCCGCGGTGTCGTACAGGTTGCGAATCACTCCGGCCAACTCGGTGCTCGATTCTTTGGCCCGCGCTCCGGTCAACGCCCCCACGCCGTAGATCACCGCGGCGAACATGATCACCACAATGGTCAGCGCGACCATCATTTCAATCAACGTGAAGCCGTGGCGACGGGGCGTCGACATCAGAGCACCCGCCGCAGCACGTCGACCACGAGCCACACCACCGCCGCACCGCCCAACCCCAAGGCGATGCTCACGGGCGACAACCCCGTCGGTTGCCGCGGCTCGCGGTCGGGCGTCGTCACTTCTTCGCCCCGGTGTCTTTGCTCGAAATGTCTTCGTCGAGGTCTGAACCGCCCGGCGCGCCGTCGCGGCCGTACGAAATGACCACCGGCTTGCCGCCTTCGTTCATGTACACGTAGTCGTGGCCCCACGGGTCGACCGGCGGCCGCTCGAGAATCTGCGAGTCGACCAGCGACTTCAGGCCCGAACCCGTGTCGGGGTACTGGCCCTTCTTCGCGTAGTAGGTCTTCAGCGCCGTCTGCAAATTGCCAATGTCCATTCGGGCGGTGTCTTGTTTGGCCTTGTCGAGCTGGGGAATGACGGCCACGCCGACGGCGGCCATGAGCAACGACAGAATCGTGATCACCACGATGATTTCAATGAGCGTCATGCCACGCGCGGTTCGCTGGCGACGGCGGAG
>JBGAIY010000539.1:0-4785 GCA_044225205.1 Myxococcaceae bacterium
GACATACCGAACGGCGGCGTGCTCACGACCGAAGCGAACTCGGCCTACCGCGGCCAAATGGCCAACGTCACCAGCCGACTCATGGGCGAGCAATTCATCAACGTGAACGGCGCCGAGGCCCGGCCGCACCTCACCGACATCACCTTCGAATACGGGCCGATGTTGGCCGAATACGGTGCGCACGGTGGGTCGGTGTACGACGTGACCGAGGGCAGCCGAACCGGCACCCTCTCGTGGGAAGCGGGCCGAACCCAGCCGGTCGAATACAACAACCTGGGCTACGTGGTGGTGCCCGCGAGCGCCGCCGAGAAGCACGGCCTGACACCCTTGTCGTACGCCGACGACGACACCAATTACGTCAACGCCGCGGCCGAACGCGCCGCGGTCACGGGCGAGCCGAAATCGAAGTAACGTTTCTGAACCTGAATTGACCAACCTGTGGCAACCACTTCATGATTTTCAAAAAACTCGGTTCGGTTCTTCATGTGCCCTCGCTGCCAACCGCGCGGGTCGAAGCGCCATTCGCCAAGACGCCCGTCGCCAAGGCGGTGGTCGACGCGTTCGCCAACCAGACGACGCTCGCGAGCACGGCGCCGAGCGTGGCCGCGGTGGCCGCGCTCGACTCGGTGGGGCCGGCGGTGGCGCAGTCGCTGCTTCAGAAGGTCGCCGAACGGGCCAACCTCGAGGGCTCGGGCGTCGAAGTGTACGGCCGCGGTGACGCCGAGCTCATTCGGCGGCGCAAGTGGGTAGGGCTGCTTGATCAACAGAAGTACGTTTCGCTCGATGAGACCTTCAAAGACGCCGCGTGGCTCAAAGAAGACCGCCGCGTCAACGCGATGCTCGAGCAGCGCGACACGCCCCAGGTCGGCCTGGGAGACGCCGAATGGGAGGCCCTCAAGGTCGAGACGACCCGGGCGCTCGAAGCGACCCGCCTGCCCGCCACCGAGGCGCCGATTCGCGCCGCGGTCGAACAGCTCAAAGCGAGCAACGCCAGCGCGGCCGACGTGCTCAAGGCGCTGACCGCGGCGCAAGAACACGTCGCCCAGACGCCCAAAGCCAGCGCCGCCGCGAAGACGCTGCAAACGGTCGTCGACGCGTTCTTGTGGCGCGAGGTGAACGACGCCATCGTCAAGGCGCGCGACGCGAACACCGAAGCGGCAACCGCCGCCGCACAACAACTGGGTGACGGGTCGAAGCGCTTCGTCGAGGCCGACCCGCAGGCGCTGTCGACCATGGTGCTGAGCGTCATGAATGAAGACGCGAAGCTGCGCCCGACACGCCCCCAGGCGATGGTCGACCTGCTGTTGCAGTTTCGGGCGCCCGAAGACACGACGGGCGCCAAGCGCCGGCTCTTCGCGGGCGGCGAGGGCATACAGGCCGTTTCTGAACTGCGAAACAACGCGCGGTCGGTGACGGCGCGGTTGGGCGACCCCGTGGCCGAACGCGAATACGCGTTGATGCGCGCGGTGACGCTCGCGAACCCACGGTTGTCGACCAACGCGGTGCTCGAAGCCCGTCATGTGGTTTCGAAGCTTCGCCGCCTGAGCTGGGAACTCGTCTATGGCCCCAAGTCGGCTCCCAAGGGCCACGACACCGCGCCCTACGCCGCGATTCACCACAACTTTTCGGCGAACACGCCGGCCGTCATCGACGCGTTCATTCGCCACTCGGTGTTCGACGGCGAACCCGAACACTTCATGGCTTTCGTCGACGCCATGAACCGCGCGGGCGGCCAGGGCGCGAGCGACTCGGCCAAGGTCGTCGCTCCGTTGGTCGACCTGCCCGAATACGAAGCATTCAACGCGTTTCGGCGTGCCCCGGCGATGCAAAAGCAGTCGTTGCGCGCGCAGCTCGAAGGGTTCTTGGCGTCACGGGTGAAGGGCGCGCTCGACTCGAAGTCGGCCGACGACGCTTCGCTCAGCGCGGTCGAACGCGAGAACCTGCAAAACGGCGGGGTCGAGAGCGTCAAAGGCGAATACGCCGAAAAGCTGAACCTGTGCGCGCAGCTGTACCGCGCCGTTTGCAAGTCGATGCCCGACGCCGGCAGCCTTTCAGACGCGTTGTTCGACGTGCGCGACGCTCGCCCGCAGGTCGCTGCGGTCATTTCGGCGCTCTCGCAAGGCCAGAGCGGCGTGGGCTTGCTCGAGAAGTTGGTCGACGCGCGGGCGGCGCTCCGCACCGAATTCGACACCCACCCAGAAGGCTTTCGTCGCCTCGCCATTTGGAAGCTCGACGGTCAGCTCGAGCAGCTCATTTCGGGGCAGTTGGGCAAGCAGGTCGACGCGGCGAGCACGACCGCGACCGAACGTCGGCGCGACGCGCAGGCCATGCGGGCGGCGCTCGAGAGCCTCAAGCTGTCGAGCTTTCAGCACCTCAACGCCGCGCCCAGCGCCGAGGCCACCGCGGCGGTCGACCACGCCATTGCCCAGCTCAAAGGCATCGCCAACGACGATTGGAACCAGGCGTGGTCTGATCAGCAGTACCGGCAGGCCATGGGTTCGGCGCAGACGGTGGTGCGCGACGCGGTCGACGCCTTCAAGCGGTACGTGGGGCCGCGCAGCGCCGACGTCGAAGCCGGGCGCCTCCAACCAAACCCGGCCTTCTTCGACGACTTCGTCAAAGAAAGCCCGTTGCACTACGCCACCGCCCTCGGGCAGCGCGCACGCGGCGCAGGCCTGGTGAGCGAGGTCACCGCGACCAGCATTCGCAACCCCGAGGGCGTCACCGCACTCAACCCGCTCGGCCCGGTCGTCTTTGACCGCTTGCTCTACGTACCCACGATGGACGCCCTGCGCGAGCTCAACCCAGGCGCGAACGACCTCGCCATCGTGCCGGAGATCGACGAGAAGAAAATGGTGCGTGCCGGCGGCGTGTGGTCGGTGTTTCCCAACGGGCAGGCGCACGCGGTCGTCTACGGCGAAGGCGTGGGCATGGCCATCGTTTCAGGGGGCGACTTCGACTCGCTGATGAAGTTCTCGAACACCATGCGAGACGCGAGCGGCGCCGCGAAGAAAGTCTACTACGACGATTCTGAGGGCTTGACGCTCATGCCGTACGACGAAGCTTTGGCCCAAGGCCTGGCCAAAGTCGGCGACGACGAGCGCCTCAAGTCGGGCACGAACCGCCGCATCGAATACAAGAAGTGGAACGAGCAAACCCAATCGTGGGACACCGAGGGCCGGCATTCGGTCACGGTGCACCCGAGCCGCCGCACGAACGACGTTGTCATTTACGGCCCCGCGGAGACGATTCGCGGGTACGGCCGGCGCGCCATGTCGTTCAAAGAATTGGCGAGCCTCGGCACCGACGGGCGTGGGTTGGGCGGCGAAAAGAACACGGTGCTGGCCATCATGTCGCAGCACCCCGAACTGAAAGACGCCATACCCGACGGGGGGCTCATCCCCACTCCGCGGGCGTACATGATTTTGGAGAGTGCCGGCATGCGCGACGACTGGTTCGCGCCGTTCGACCACGACCCCCTCGTCGGCCGAATCGACGACGAGAACTTCTTGAGTTCGAAGTTCTACACCGACCCCGCTTACCGAAAGCAAACGCGCGAGCGGCTCTTCGCCATGACCCAGCAGCGGGTACGCCAGGCCCTGCTCACGCCCGACGGCCGGCCGACCGCCGCGGGTCGCGCGTTGCTCGACGAGTTCAAGTTTCCCAGTGACATCATTCGGTCGAGCTACACGGCCGAAGACCGGCCGTACAAGTCGGGCGCCGGGCAGTACGACTCGTTTCCCAACTCGTTCGAAGACCGCAAGAAGCTCGAGGCCGTGGCCGACGGCCTCGCTTCGATGTGGGACGAAGTGCCCATCGAGAACAACGTCAAAGACCAGTACAACCTGCGGCACATTCAGCCGTCGCTCACGGTCATGAAGCAGGTCGACGCGGTGTTCAGCGGCGTCTCGCAGAGCCGCGACAACGAAACGGGCTACCGGCGCACCATGTCGTACCAAGCGGTGCCGGGGTTCGGCGGTGGCGTCGAAAAGACGACCCAGTCAGAGCAAGGCAAGGTGACCAAGGGGGGCCGCAGCATCGCCCGCCTCGCCGCCGAACAAGACACGAGCTTGTTGACCGAAGCCCACGCGACCGAGTTGCGCCGCTTGGTGCTCACCATCGAACGGCTCTTTCACGAAGTCATTGAGCCGGGCCAAGCCCACGCGGTCGACGTCGAATGGGCTTTCGACCGAAACGAAAACCGCATCAAAATCGTTCAAGCGCGCACCCTGTCGACATGACCATGAGCGAGCGTTTCGAGCGGCGGGTGACCGAGGTGGTGGGTCGGCTCAAGGCGTTGGGCCTCAACATGCGGCTCAAGCTCACGGTGACGGCGCCGGGCGCGGCCGAGAGCGCCTACCTTTTGCTGCCCGAAGGCACCTCGGCCAACACGAACCCCACCGGCCGCGTCGACGCCTTGCTGACCGCCGACGACGCGGTGTTCGCTCGGTTGCTCTCGGGCACCGTACGCCTGCGTGACGTGATCGCCGCGCGCGAGTTCGAATACGCGGGCGACCTGAGCCTGTTGGCACCCATTGAACAGGCGTTCGGCGCGAGCACCGCACGCCCTCGTTCACCCTGAGGCGTCAAAACACCCTCGTTTTCGCCACTTAGAACGAGCTTCGTTCGCGTGGAGATGGGCGTGCGACCGTAACCGCTCCAGTTCACTTGGCCTTTCAAGCACGGCGCAGCTCGACGCGACCGAAGCGGGAGAACGAGCTTCGTTCGCGTGGAGATGGGCGTGCGACCGTAACCGCTGCAGTTCACTTGGCCTTTCAAGCACGG
>JBGAIY010000540.1:0-4736 GCA_044225205.1 Myxococcaceae bacterium
GACTTCGGCACGGGGCCGCATGTCGTCTCGCAGCGACTGCCAGTTCAAGTTGAGCATGCGCGGGTCGATGCCCTGGCGCGACAAATTGCGCAGGGCGCCGTCGAGCATCGAGTCGACCGCGCGTTCAACCATCGATTTCGGCAGGTCGAACGGGTTTTTCTCGATGAGCGCCTTGTAAATGTTCTCGCGCTCGTCGCGAAAAGCGGTGGCCTTGGCGGCGCGCTCGAGGTCGGTGCGGGTCTTCTTGGTGAGCTCGGCGAGGTTCGCCGCGCCCATGGTGGTCGCGAACGCGTCGTCGAGCGCAGGCACCTTCTTCGCCTTGATGGCCTTCACGTGCGCGCTGAACTTCGCCGTCTTGCCTTTGACCTCTTCAACTCGGTAATCGGCGGGAAACGCGTAGTCGAATTCGGTTTTCTCGCCGACCTTGGCGCCGTTGAGCTGCGGCAAGTTGCCTTCGATGAGCTGCCCGTCGATGACCTCGACCGTGACGTCGCGGCCGGTGTTGCCGGCGAACGGCTTGCCGTCGATGGTGGCGTCGAAGTCGATGACGGCGAGGTCGCCCGTCTTCACTTGGGTGCGGTCGGTCACGTCTTCGACGGTGGTGCGCGACTCGGCCATGCGCTTGAGCTGCTCGTTGACCTTCTCGTCGGCGACCGCGGCGTCGAACTTGCTCAGGGTGAGGCCCTTGTAGTCTTTCGCTTCGACAACGGGCTTCACTTCGACATTGGCGGTGAACGCGAACGGCTGGTTCGAGGCCAACTTGCCACCCGACAACTGCGGGTCGCTCACCGCGTCGACGTTCTTCTCTTTGATCGCCTCGATGAACGCGCGCAGCTGAACCCGGCGAACCACGTCGGCTTCGACGTCGGTGCGGTAGCGCTGTTCGAGAATGCGGCGCGGTATTTTGCCCGGCCGAAACCCCGGCATTTTCACCTGGTGCCCGAGCTGGGTGTAGGCCTGCGACAATTCTTGTTCGACCACGGTGGCGTCGACTTCGATCGACAAGCGCTTTTCGATCGGCGACACGTCTTCGACCTGAACCTTCATGACTGCCTCGCTGGGTAATGAGCTGGAGAGCGCGGCTCTACGAGAGCGCTCCGCGAGGGTCAACGACGGACTTTCAGATGAAGTAAGCAACGAGCTGAATCTTTGCCGGTTGGCCTGTCAGCCGCATCAGATAAACGGGGGGGCAGACGAGCTGCGGGTGCCGGAGAAAACCCGATAGGGGTTAGCAGCGTCGACGCGTCGCTCTCGCGAGAAGAAGTGCCGAGAGCAACGCGAGCCAGGTTGGCGACCGAAACGACAGTGACTCGCAGCCCGCTGGCCGGGCCGTTTTGCCTACCCCACCGTCGGTGTCGGCCCCTGCGCCCCCACCGACAATGCCGCCGTCGGCACGGGGCCCTGGGGAGCCCCCGTCGACCGCAGGCAGCGTCGCATCGCCGCTGCTGACCCACGCAGCGCGCACGCGCGGGCTTCCAAACGGTGGGGCGTCGATTCGACGAACGAACGCCATCAACCCGCGACTGCCGATGAACGCGAGTGCTGGGTTCTTGCCCTCTGTCGCAACGGCCCCGCCCATCGGAGAACGCACCGTGCCGTCAGTTTGCACTTCGCCGCCGAACAGCCCCTCGGGCTCCATGCCCTTGACGGCTGACCCTCGGTTCCAAATGATCTGATACCCGGTCGCATCGAAGCCGGCGTTCAGGCGGTCGGGGCGTTCGTTCTCAGCGACAACGAAACCATTGACGTCGAGCACGTCGGCGGTCGCCGAATAGCGCGTGGCGCCAATTGAATAGTGTTCAGAATCGTTGCTGCGCCAAGTGATGAGCGCATTCGTGCCGTCGCTCGCAATCGCCGGTTGCTCTTGATTCGAAACGCCGGTGTGAATGGGCGCACCGCCGCCGCGGTCGATGACACCACCGTCGGCGTCAATTCGTGTCGCGTAGATGTCACGGCCGCTGCCCGAGGTGCTGCGGTTGTCAGACCACGCCACCAAGAATTCACCGCCGATGCTGGCCACCGCTGGGCTGGAGGCGCCGACACCCCGAAGCGTCTGCACCACCCCCAGTGCGCCGGTCGTTGCGTCGACACGCGCAGCACGAACAGCGAAGTCAACCGTTTGCCAGGCCACGAGGTACGCATTGCCATTCGCGCCGACTGAAGGCGCATACGACTCCGCGTCGCTTGGGCTGAACTGGAGGGGCACGGCGTCGAGCACCTTACCCGCGCTGCTGACCCGCACGCCCCGAATCACCGAGGTGAAGGTCTGGCCATTGGTCAATGCGTCTTGCCACGCGACAAAAAAACCGTTCGGCCCACCCGCGACGGCGGGCGACGTATCGGGCCTTGGCGAAGTCGCAATTTTGATCGGAGTGGCGTCGAGGACGGAGCCGCTCGGGCTGACACGAGCGCCGTAGAGGTCGGGGTTGTTGCCGGGTTCACGAAGGTCGAGCCACACCACCAAAAAGTTCGTGCCGTCGGTGCCGATCGCCGGTGTGTCTTGGGCATTGGCCGCGATCGACACCAAAAGCGGGCTCGCATCAACGAATGCCGCGTTTCGAATACGCACTGCAAAGATGTCGGAGGTCGCGTTGGCCTGGCCGGTGAAAGCGGCGAGCAGCGTGCCGTCGGTGCTCAGCGCGGTCGAGCAACCCCAATCTCCAGTGGCAATCGCCAGGGTGATGGGCGACTGAACCGTTCCAAGCGGCGTGACGAGAGCCGAATGGAGCTTGGAGAAATCGTTCCACGACGCGCGGAAGTTGGTGCCATCAAAGACAAGAGACGGGTGCCAGCCGCCGCCGAGTTCCTGGCCTTGAGGGTCAGCGACGACGCCCGTCGACGCGTTGAGTCGCGCGGCGTAAACGACGAGGCTGACCTCCCAGCCAAGCAGGTACTGGCCCGCTCCGTAGGCGACGGCGATCGGGTCGTACCCCGACGGCCGACTGATCTGTGACAGATCGCCGACGCGCGTGAGCGACGAATCGAGCCTCGCCGCCGAGGTGTTCTTGGCGGTCGACCATGCGACAAGCGCCCCCACCCCGTCACTGCCAAGCCCGATCGACATGAGCGGCTGTGGTTGCGAAGAGATCACTTGCGCGTTGCCAATGTGCGCCGACGTGTCGACACTGGCGACCGTGATGACCTGGTGATCATCGGCCCAGGCGATCACGAAATCGTTGGCTCGCGCCGCCACCGCCACGAAATTGGTGGCCACTGTGCGGTTCGGAGGGCTCATGGGCGTCGCGTCGAGCACCGCGCCGCTCGGGTCGAGGCGAACCACACCAACAGCCGCGTCAGTCGAGGTGCCAACAATGCCGATGACGAGAAACGTGTTGCCCACCACCGCAATGCGCGGCGCTCGCATGTGATTCGAAATGCTCACGCTGCTCGTGTCGAGCGGCCGCCCGTCGAGGCCCACGCGGGTCCCCCAGACGCCGCCGCGCTCGTCTTCCCAGACGGCCCAAAACAGACCGGCTCCAAAGGCGACAGCCGGCTCGCGCTGGTGGAGCACGGGCGAGCAATTCGGTACCGGCGCATCGAGCGCGAAATCTGCTTCGATCATCGGGTCGAGGGTGGCAGGCCACTGCGTGCGGGCCAGAACGTCTGCGGAGACGTCGAGGGTGAGGTCGCCGTTTTCGAAGACCGGCGTCAACGCCGTTCGGCGGCCCGCGGCGTCGACCCAGGTCGCGTTCGAGTAATGAAACTGGGGCACATGTTCAGTAGCGGCGAACGAGAGGCGCAATGGCCCTTCGCCTTCAGGCGCACGCTGAAACACGAACGCTTGCTCAATGCCTCGAGCCTCGGCGGTGAACGTTTCGGTCGTCGGGCCCCAGTTGATCGAAATGGTCTGCGGCGTTGAAGTCGCCGACGGGGTTTCGGTGGCCACCCGCGAGCGCCCGCGATGAAGGCGCAATGGCCCCCAAGCCCACGTGGCGCCATCGGCCGACGTGGTAAACTGCTTCGTGCCGCGTGCCGCGTCGACTTCGAGCTGAAGTGAACCGCCCGACAGCTTCAGTGCGGTAACGCCTGACCTCGACGAACACCCCGCCAAAACCGCCAGGAACAGCATTCGAAGAATGCGCATCGCAACGCTCTACAGTGGGCTGAAGTGCACATCAAGGCGGCTAATAGTGACCGTCCGATCCGCGGTGGACTTCACGAATGTCCGGTCAACTGGCACGAAGCCTGCGCGCCGTTGCCTCGAGTCTCGACGCTCAACAGCCGCGAAACGCTGCGACGAGAGAGTTGGGCGGGAGGGGACTCGAACCCCTACTCCTTGCGGAACCGGATTCTAAGCCCGGCGCGGCTACCAATTACGCCACCCGCCCGTACTGCCAAGGGGCCTTCGACGGCAGGTCGGCACCCCACCTGACTTCGGGCCACTCTGGGCGTTCTACCGTCATTTTTCATTCAAAGCGAAGCGCCGCGAGCGGGTGCAGCCGCGATGCCTTGCGCGCGGGAAAAACGCCGAACACCACCCCCACGAGCAGCGACACCCCGAACGCGACCGGCACCGCCACGCCAGGCACCACGAACGGCAAATGGAGCACCTTCGACAAGCCCCAGGCCCCTGACACGCCGAGCATGACGCCCAACACCCCACCCGCCGCCGAGAGCGTCACCGCTTCGAGCAAGAACTGAATCATGATGTCGAGCGCGCGAGCGCCGACCGCCAAGCGAACGCCGATTTCGCGGGTTCGTTCGGTCACCGACACCAGCATGATGTTCATGATGCC
>JBGAIY010000541.1:0-4731 GCA_044225205.1 Myxococcaceae bacterium
GATCACCCGGTGCCGGTGAGGCCCGTTGCGAATGAGGTACGCCAGGGCACGGCCCAGCTGCATGGCCGTCTCCGCATTCATGGGAAACACGTTCGCCACGCCGCGCACGCCGTCGGTGCCGAAGAGCCTCGGGCTTGGGGTTCGCGACTCGCCGTTCTTCGAGGGGTTGCTGCTCGCCATAGACCGGGCGTCTTACCTTCAACTCGGGTCGCACGCAGAGCCTAATTCTGAAGACCCGGGCAAGTGGGTTGACGGCCTCCGTCGATGCGCCCAGGCTGACCCGCATGGCACTGAATGCAACCGACGCAGTGGGCGGAGTCTCGGTGGGCTTGTCAGACCAACAACGCGCAGCGCCGCCAGCGCCGCCGAACTTCAGAGAATTCAAATTCATACCCGCCGCGACCGGCTTTCTCATGGTCGGTCTGCTCAGCGGAGGGGCGTACGTCGCCGAAGTCGACCCCAACAAGAACCCCGTGCAGGTACGGCTGAAGGCCCGTGGCCAGCAAGCCGAACCCTGGCGCGAAATGACGGCCGCCGAGCGGGGCGACCTGGCCACCTTTCTCGAGAAGCAAACCGAGCGCGACCCCGCGTGGGCACAAGCGACCGCGAAGCGACTCCGCACCGCGGTGTGGGCCTCGGCCCCCGCCAGCGCCCCAGACGCCTTTCAGCGCTGAGGCGAACGAGACGCGAGCCGAATGGCGTCGGCCACCGCGAGGGCCTGACGCGTCGCCGCCACGTCGTGCACGCGAACCAAGTCGACTCCGCCCAGCACCGTGGCGGCCGCCACCGACGCGACGCTCGGCACGACCCGCTCGGCCGCTTTCGTCACCCCACTGAGCGCGCCGAGAAACGCTTTGCGGCTCGTGCCCAGCAGCACCGGCAACCCCAACACGCGCAGCGCCTTCAGGTTCGCGAGCAACGCCACGTTGTGCTCGAGCGTCTTGCCAAAGCCGATGCCCGGGTCGACGACCAGCCGGTCACGGGGCACGCCCGACTGGTCGACCAACGCCAAGAGCGCTGAAACGACGTCGTTCACCACGTCGGTGTACTGCGGCGCCGCCTGCATCGTTCGCGGAGTGCCCTGCATGTGCATCACGCACGCCGCGACGCCGGTGCGCACCACCAGTTCGCGCATCGCCGGGTCGCGCAACCCAGTGACGTCGTTGACGAACACCGCGCCCGCGTCGATCGCCCGCTGGGCGACTTCGGGGTTCGAGGTGTCGACCGAAATGGGCGTGCCGGGGCAGCGTTTGGCCAGCGCCGCGACCACCGGCACCACCCGCGCGGCTTCTTCGTCGCTCGAGACCGGAGCGGCGCCCGGCCGAGTCGACTCGCCGCCCACGTCGAGCAAGTCGGCGCCCTGCCCCACCAGCGACTCTCCGTGGGCGATGGCGGCGTCGGCCGCCGCGAACTGGCCTCCGTCAGAAAACGAGTCGGGCGTGACGTTCACGACCCCCATGACGAAGGTTCGGCTGCCCCACGCAAAGTCGGTGGTTCCAATTCGCATGGCTCCCAGTACCCTCAAAAACGACTCAGCCCCCTGAGACCGAGCTCAGAGGGCCGAGGCGAACTGCTCGGTTGAAACGGTGGTTGGGTTACACGCCGCCCGGTTCCATCTTGCCGGGGAGCCCGTCGAGCGCGTCGAGAATGCGCTTGTCTTTCTTCTTGTCGTCTTTCGGGGGCGAAGCCGTCACGCGCGGAGGCGGCTTCTCGCGGGTCAGGGGCGTGCCCTGAATCAGCGACTCCAGGTCGGTCGCGTCGATGGTCTCGTATTCGATCAACGCGTCGGCGACCCGCTTCAAGGTTTCGATGTTCTCGGCGAGCAACTTGCGAGCCCGCTCGTAGGCGCCCATGACGATGCCGCGCACTTCAGCGTCGATTTGGCGAGCGGTGTCTTCGCTGTAGTCGGGCCGCGCCGCGAAGTCGCGCCCCAAGAAGACTTCACCGTCACGGCTGCCGAACGCGAGCGGCCCGAGCTTTTCACTCATGCCCCAGCGGGTGACCATGGCGCGAGAGAGGCCCGTCACCTGCTCGATGTCGCCCGCGGCGCCCGAGCTGATTTCACCGAACACCAACTCTTCGGCGATGCGGCCGCCGAGCGACATGCACAGCTGGTCCATCAGCTTTTTCTTGTAATAGCTGAGCTTGTCTTCGGTGGGTATGAAGCTGGTCACGCCGAGCGCCTGCCCGCGGGGTATGATGGTGACCTTGTGCACCGGGTCGCAGCCCGGCAGCATTTTGCCGACCAGCGCGTGACCCGCTTCGTGCACCGCAGTCAACCGCTTCTCGGCCTCGGTCATGATCATCGACTTGCGTTCGGGGCCCATGATGACCTTGTCGCGCGACTGGTCGAAGTCACCCTTGCTGACCCGGTCGCGGTTCGCCCGCGCAGCGTACAACGCGGCTTCGTTGACCAGGTTTTCGAGGTCGGCGCCCGTCATGCCCGGCGTACCGCGGGCGATGAGCTCGAGTTCGACGTCGTCGGCCAGCGGCACTCGGCGGGTGTGCACCTTCAAAATGCCGATGCGGCCTTTCAAGTCGGGGCGCGGCACGACGATGCGACGGTCGAAGCGGCCGGGCCGCTGGAGCGCCGGGTCGAGCACGTCGGGCCGGTTCGTCGCGGCGATGATGATCACGCCTTCGTTTGACTCGAAGCCGTCCATCTCCACGAGCAGCTGGTTGAGGGTCTGCTCACGTTCGTCGTGACCGCCGCCCAACCCGGCTCCGCGGTGGCGACCGACGGCGTCGATTTCGTCAATGAAGATGATGCAGGGCGCGTTCTTCTTGCCCTGTTCGAACAGGTCGCGCACGCGGCTCGCGCCGACGCCGACGAACATTTCGACGAAGTCAGAACCGGAGATGCTGAAGAACGGCACGCCGGCTTCACCCGCGACCGCCTTGGCGAGCAACGTTTTGCCCGTGCCAGGAGACCCCATCATCAACACGCCCTTGGGAATGCGACCGCCGAGCTTGGTGAACTTCTTCGGGTCTTTGAGAAACGCGATGATTTCTTCGAGTTCTTCTTTGCACTCGTCGATGCCGGCGACGTCGGCGAAGGTCACCTTGTTGTGGCTCTCGCTGAGCAGCTTGGCCTTCGACTTGCCGAACGTCATGGCCTTGCCGCCACTGCCCTGCAGCTGGCGCATGAAGAAAATGAAGAGCAAGAACAGCACGAGCAGCGGTACCCACTGGGTCACAATGGCCAGCCACACGCCGTTCTCGTCTTTCGTCTCGAAGTTGTAGTTGAGCTTCTTGGCCCGAAATTGGTTGATGAGTTCGGTGTCGGGAGCAGGCCCCGTGGCCCGAAACTTCTCATTCGTGGTCGAGATGGTGCCCGAATACGTGTTGGGCGACTGCGGCGAGCCCTTGATGGTCACCTTCGAGGTGATGTGACCTTGCTCAACGTGGTCTTGAAACTCAGCGAAGGTGATGTCTTTCACCTCTTCGGTGGTGTGGTTGAAGAATTGGTAGAACGCCACGAAGAGGACGATCAAAATCGCCCACAGGCCAATGGTTTTGTAGCTTGAACGCACGGTGGGGAAACCTTTCTCCCGGCTTTACTGCTCAGCGCTGACGATACGACGTGTGAGGCAGTTTGTATCTTCGGTTCGGTTATAACTCATGAATTCTGAAGGCGCCCGTCGCCGCTTGATGAAGTTCCGTGAATTTGGCGCGCGGGCGCCTCGATGACGCAAACTCGCCCATTTGCGCACTTGAGTACCCGCCCTTTCGGGAGAGTGGCGGCGTGGCCCTGGCGCATGGCGGCCAGGGCGTCGTCGACCAATTCTCCGTCGAGCTCGACGTCATGCGAAGCCAAGAACAGGGCGATGGCGCGGCGGGCGATGGGTCGTTCGAGCACGTTGAGCCCTGTCAGGTCGAGGGTGCCGTCTGGCCAGCGAATTCGTCGCAGGGCGCGAGCGGCCTCCCCGTTGAGGTGGGCGTCGTCTTCGGCGGCGAAGGCAGCGAACCGGCCGAGCGCGGTGGTGGCTCCGGGTGAGAGCTGCTCCAGCGTGGGCAGCACGGTCTTTCGTACCTTCACCCGCTGAAACGTCACGTCGTCATTCATCGTATCGTGCCTGAACGAACGCCCAAGGGCGGCGAGGTATTCTTCGACGTTGTCTCGAGTGGCGAACAGCAGCGGTCGCACGACGCCGTCGCTCCGAGCGGCGTGAATGCCGGCCACGCCACCGAGCGAAGACCCGCGGGCCAGCCGCATCACCACCGTTTCGGCCTGGTCAGAAGCCGTGTGCGCCGTCACGAGACACCCAAAGCCGAGCTGCTCGCGGAGCCGGTGGAGGGCGTTGTACCGGGCTTCGCGGGCGCGGGCCTCGACGCCGGGCCCCGCCGCAAGCGCCAGGCGCAGCACGTGCGCGGGGGCGCCCAACAGCTCGACGCACAGGGCCGAGACCCAGGCCGCGTCGTCGGCAGACTCGGGTCGAAGACCGTGATCGACCGTGCCCACCGCCAGCCGCACGCCCAACCGCCGTTGCTGCCGAGCGAACGCGCACACCAGCGCCGTCGAGTCAGCCCCGCCCGAAATGGCGAGCACGGCCCCGGTCGAAGCGAGAGCCAGCCGCCGCCATGATCGCGCGAACGCTTCTTCGAACGTCGCAATCACCTGATCTTGCTTTGGTTTATGCGCCACGGAACTTTTCCACTTGACCTAGACCTTGCCCATGTGACTGGGGGTGTTAGTATCGACCCTAGCGCTGTCTGGGAATCAATCAGGGT
>JBGAIY010000542.1:0-4715 GCA_044225205.1 Myxococcaceae bacterium
CGGCCCCCGCGAAGGGCTGAACTTCGTCTCGTCATGCGCTTCGTTGGGGTAGCCTCGGCGGCATGCCTACGGCTGAATTTGAATTTCTCGAGGGCGAGAGCGGCGGCCAATTCGTGCTGGTCGGCGGCCCGTTGGGCCAATTGCGCCAACTGTTGGCCAAAGGAGACGTCGACGCGGCGGTGCGGCTGTACGAAGAGACGGGCGCCGTCTCTCGGGCCGAGCTGTTGGCCGAGGCGCTCACCGCTTCGTTCGACACGAAGAAGGCCATTGCGCTGCTCTTTCGCAAAGCGCGCGACTTTTCGGCCGCGGCGCGCACCTTTCGCATCGTGAAGCTCGACGGTGAAGCCGCGGCCTCGTTCGAACAAGCGGGCGAGTACGCCGAAGCCGCCGCGTGTTGGGTGGGGGTGGGCGAGGTGCTGAAAGCCGCCGCCGCGTGGGAGCGCGCGGGCAAGACCGACGCCGCGGTGACGCTCTACCGTCAAGCCGGGGCGGCCGAGCGGGCAGCCGAGTGTCTCGCGCGGGGGCAGCGGTTTCTCGAGGCCGCGCAAGAGTTTGGGCGCCTCGGCAACGCCCACGCTGAATTCGAAGCGCTCAAAGCTGGGCTGACGGCGACCCCGAACGATCTCGACGTCGTCTCGCGGCTGGCCGAGGTCACCATGCAGCACGGCCGAACCGAGCAAGCCACGCAGTTGTTGTGCGACACCGCCCGCCGAGTACCCGAATCGACGCGCCACCCGAGGTTCTTGACGCTGTTGGCGACCGGGCTCGAAGCCGTGGGCAATGCCGCGTCGGCCGAAAAGGTTCGCGCGCGGCTCAAAGAACTGCCGGCGGCAGCGGTGGTGCCCGCGTCGGCACCGGCGGCGGTGAAGTCGCCCGCGGCGCCCCGTGCGGCCGAGCCGGGCACCGACGCGTACGGGTTTCTCAAGGCACTCCCGATGTTCGCGGCGCTGTCGTTCGACGACATGAAGGCGCTGTACCGGGTGTGTGCGCTGCAGACCTACCAAACGGGGCAACACCTCATCGAGCCGGGCCAACCGGGGCGCGGGCTGTTCTTGCTGGTCGACGGCCAGGTCGAAGTCTTCGCGGGAGCCGACCCGTCTTCGCGGTTGCTCAACACGCTGGGCGTGGGTGCGTACGTGGGTGAAATTTCGCTCGTGCAAGACGGCCCGACGTCGGCCCGGGTGACCGCGCGCAGCCCGGTGAAGGTGCTCTTCATTTCGCGCGACGCGTTTCACCACTACATGTTCAGCAACCCGTTGGCGGCGCTGCGCATTTACCAGCTGTTCACCCACAACTTGGCCGAGCGGGTGCGGGTGTTGTCGGCGGCAAAATAGCGCGAAGGCGCGTTACACCCGGCGGTCGGCGAAGCGGGTCATGCTGTGCACTCGGTCGTAGCGGGCGGTGCGCTCGAGCCGGGTCTTGACCAGGGCTTTGACGGCCATGCTGGCGCCGAAGTCGTTGAGCACCAGCGACTTGAATTCGTCGACGCCAATTTCGAGCGTCACCACGGGGCCCGAAGCGATGACGGTGGCCGTCGCGGGGCCGTCGGTGAGCACGGCGACTTCACCGAACAGGTCGCCTTCACGCAGGTCGGGGTACGAGTTGCCGCTCTGGTGTTTCACGGCGCAACGACCGCGCAGCAGCATGTGCACTGCCGACGCGGGCTGGCCCTCGGTGATGATGGTTTGACCGTTGGCGAACGTACGCGGCGTGAAGCGGGCAGCGAGTTGCCGGCGCGCCGAGTCGGGCAATTCACCCAGCACGACGCTGGCGCGCATCATGTTCGCGAGCAGCCGTTCGCGGGCGAATTGCTCGAGTGATTCTCCGACCCGAGGGTACTTGGCGATGACCTGTTCCATCGCGGCGCGTGAAAATTCGAGCGCGACGGCGCCGTTTTCGGTCACCACGGTCGCGACGCGGCTCGTGCCGGCGACCAGCGCCACTTCGCCGAAAATGTCTCCCGCCGACATGGAAGCGACGCGGCGTTCGTCGGGCGTGCCGTGCCCGCGGTATACGCCGACCGTGCCCTCGACCAGGGCGTACATGGCGTCACCGGGGCTCCCTTCGCTGACGAGCACTTCACCCACGCCCCACGAGCGAACCTCCATGGCGGTCGCGAGCACCTGCTTGAGCTCGGCGGCGTTCAGCATCGAGAACAGGGGTATCGACGGCAGGCCGCTCGCCGTCGGAGGCGCGACCACTTCGATGTCGAGGTCGACGTCGACTTCGGCGTTTTCGCTCGGCGCTGCGGTGGCGGCCGTCGTGGGCGCCGCTTCGGTGCCGGGTTTGGGCGCGCCCGGCTTCGAAGGCAACGGCTTCTCGCTGCGGGCAAACAGGGTGGCGATGAGCTCTTGCGTGCGTTGGTGCTTGGGGTCGATGCCGAGAATGATGCGGCAGACGGCCGACGCTTTGAAGAACACGCCGGCTTGCGCGTAGCGCCGGGCGACGTCTTCGTACGCGTTGATGGCCTCGTCGCGCTGGTTGAGCCTGATGAGCAGCTCGGCCACTTTTTGACGAGCGGCCAAGTCGTCGGGTGCGACCTCGACCACTTGTCTCCACGCTTCGAGAGCCGCGGGCAGTTTGCCCTTCGTCGTTGCTTGTGCGGCCTTGTCTTTTAACTCGCGAACCACGTCAGCCATGACACTCCTTGGAGGTGACTCAAGTTCAGTTGGGCTGAAACGGTTGTACGACCGAACTTGCGAAAAGCCGCGACAGTGTACCGCGAAGTGGGTGCTGACGTCGGCTTGTCTCCTGACGTTTTGTTCGAATTGCATGCGTGCCGGTTTGTCTTCACACTTTGGTGCACATGCGCCATGTGCCTTCAGAGCCCCTCGCCGCCGACGAGTTGTTCGGCCCGTACCGCGTGTTCGAGCGCGTACGGCGGCCGACGGTGGGGGCGCGGCGCTGTTCTCCGGCGGAGAACAGCTTCGTCGCCGTCGACCGGGTCGTCACTCCGCGTGGGCCGGGGCTGTTGCTGCGGCGAGCGCACCCGTGTTCGCCGACGGCGGCTCTGGCTGAAGACTGTGCTGGCGAGCGCATGGCCGCGGTGGGGCTGGAGCTCATCGAGGTCGTCGACGAACATGACGGCCAGCGCAACGTCGTGTTGTCGGGGTGCCCGGGCGTTCGCCTTCGAGCGTTGGCCGAGCTGAGCGCGATGCGGGGCGTCGCGCTTTCGGCCGAAGTGGTGTGGCACGTCGTCGACGAGGCCGAGCGCCAGCGTCAGCGGTGGCTTCGAGCGGGGGTGACTCCGGGCGATGCCTTCGTCGCGTTCGACGGGGCGCTGCACCTGTTTCCTCGGCTCGAGGCGTGTGCGCGGGCCGAGGCTCCGAGCTACCTGGGCGACGAAGTGTGGGACACGTTCGTACCCGACGCGACCGTGGCATCGCTGAATCAATTGGTCGGTGGGGCGTTGCCGGAGCCCTTTCTGCAGACGGCGCGCGTCGAGGCACTTCGTGCGGCGGGGCGCCCGGTGGTGGCACGTGAGCCCGTCGCGTTGCCCGCGGTCGAGCGGTTGCTGGCGCTCCCCCGTTCAACGACGAAAGCCGCGGGTGCACTGGGCACGTTGGCGCGAACGCTGTTCCCAGAGGCGTTTGCACGGCAACGTGATCGAGGGCTGGCGCGGTGAAGAGGTCGCGCCCGCTTTCTTTTCAATGATGCAGGGAGAAGTTCAGCACGGAGACCACGGAGATCTTGTTCCCGTTGAGCGTTGCCGGCTTGGAGGGGCAAGCGTGCAACTGATTCGCGAGGTCGACCTGGGCTTCTCGGGTGGTCGGGTTGGGTCTGAGGAAGGTGATTGGTTCGCCGTACCGTCAGCCCTGATCACGGTTGCAGTCTTTGTCGATGATGCAGCGGTGCTCGGCACAGACGACTTCTTCGAAAGAGGGCTCACCCGACGTCGCGCTCAGTGTGGGCGTGAAGCCACAGGCATGCTGGCGATTGGTGACAAGCTCGCTCCGCGTCATGGATTCGAATTGAGGGCGGCCGTTCGACTTGCCGCTTCGGGCATGAGACCGAGACCTGCACTTGGCCCGAGCACGCCATCTCGGCTCGCACAAAGACGTCGCTCCTCGGGGGCGTTTGACACGGTCGCACACGCGACAAACACCATGGCCACGGCTGAAACGAGCTTCACGCGGCGGGTGGGTCGCAGAGCGTTGCCGATCAAAGCACTGAACGTGCGCTTGGAGGTCGAGCCGAGACGCGAGCTGCGGGTTCTCCGGCCGACGAACTATTGGCACGCGCCGGCGTCGCAATGCTGGCCGCCCGTGCACACGGTGGCGCAGTGCCCACAATTCGCGTCGTCGGTCAGGAGCGACACCTCGCACCCGTCGGCGAGCTGGGTGTTGCAGTCGGCGAAGCCGAGCGTACACGCCGTGCGGCTGCACGCGCCCCACAGACAAATGCGGCCGGCGTTGGGTACCGACGGGCAACTCTGACCGCACCCGGCGCAATTGTCGGGGTCAGACAGCGGGTCGATGCAGGCGCCACCGTCGCAGCCTTGCAGGGGCGGGTCGCACTGGCCGACGCATTGACTGGCGACGCACACCAGGCCGGCATCGCAAGGTGCTCCGCACTGGCCACAGTTCTGTGGGTCGGCATTGAGGCGAACGCAGGTGGCCCCGCACCGCACGGCGCCCGCCGCGCAGGTGGGCACGCAATTGCCCAGCTGGCACACTTCTCCGGCTTGGCAGGCCTTGTTGCACATGCCGCAGTGG
>JBGAIY010000543.1:0-4711 GCA_044225205.1 Myxococcaceae bacterium
TCATGCGGCTCGGCAACGACGAGCCGTTGACCAAAGACATCGCGGCGATTTCGACGGGCTCCATCTCGCTCGACATTGCGCTCGGCGTGGGCGGCGTGCCCCGCGGGCGCATCATCGAAGTGTACGGGCCAGAATCGTCACGCGAAACGACGCTCGGCTTGCACATCGTCGCTGAGGCGCAGAAGCGCGGCGGCGTGGCCGGCCACATCGACGCCGAACACGCGATGGACATTGGCTCCGCCCGCAAGCTCGGCGTGCGCACCATGCGCCCGTCACGCGATTCGTCGCCGGCGTTCAAAAAAGCGCCCCAGTCGCGCCACTCAACGGTCATGCAACTGCCGAACAGCAGGTTTTGGGTGTTTTGGGCCTCGACGCTCGCGGCCTTGGGGTGCTCCAGCGGCGCCCCGGTAGCCGACGGTGGCGCGGGGGGTGACGGTGGCTTTGGCCCCGACTCGGGTGGCTTTTCGGCCGGTGACGCCGGCGCTTTCGGAGATGCCGGCACGGAGCATGGCTCAGACGCGGGGCGCACCGTTGCCGTGCGCGTGACGATGCGGTCAACCACCTTGCGCACCGATGCCGGGTCGCCGCTCACGTGGAGCGAGCTCAACGCCTCGGTCGCGCTCTTCACCGAAGCGGCTGACGGCGGCCTTCTCGAATGGCCAGGCAGTCAGATGGGCGACGCGGTGGTGTTCGCCCATGTGCCAACAGGAGACTACGTGGTTCGCTACGGCCGCGCGTTCTATGTCAACGCGTCAGATGACCTCGACTTGGGCGGCACGACGCACCGAAGGCCTGACCTCAAGTACGTCGACGCTGGCACGACGTTGGCGTTGAACGTCGCGGGCCTCCCCGCGTGGAATGGCACCATGACGCCCAACGACGACGGCACCAACGCCGACGACCTTCAGCTCTTTTCACCCTCGGCGAACCTCTATGCCTATGCCGAAGTCGCCGACCTCGAGACGCACTCGACCGGAGACGTACCTTCGCTGTTTCGACTCGACTACGCGGCGCTCGCCAACGGTTGGGCACCCCTGGTTGATGCGAGCAAGAACGACCAGCTGTGGCTCTCGTACATGCAGCACCAACCCATTCACCACGAGACCGTGACTTGGTACTTCGATGATGGCGGGTGGGCTGACGGAGACCTCGGCTACAACTGCCAAGTGTCGAGTCTGACCGCGCTGGTTTCTCCCCAGGTTCACCCCGGCTACAACGGCGTGACCGTGGCTTTTGGCCAGCCTCCGGCGAGTGTCGCGAACCTCGACTGGCGCCGCTCGCAGGCGCTCGAGCGAGACCGCGAGGTGCACCCCCAAGCGAGAAACCCATACTTGGAAGAACTCTATTTCGTCGCCGAACCCAACTCGTACGACAGCAGCGCCGACCTCATTCGGTGCACGGGTGGCAACTACCCGTGGACCGTGCTTCTCGGGCCCGACGCGGGTCAGCCGCTCGACATTCGCGCCACGATTGCGGTCGGTGACCCGTACCCCACGTCATGGCACCGCAGGTGGTATTGGTCGGTTTGGCGAAGCGCTCCCTCGAGCCTGCCGGCCGACGGAGGCAGCTCCTTGGTGCGCGCCAACGAATGGGCGTACTACGAGAACGGCGAGCCCATTGCGCCGACGGTGCACCCGCCCACGGCCCTGCGGGTGAACAAGGGTCTCGCGACGCCGTCGGCCGCCGAGCCGCTTTTGGTCGAATGGGCACCGAGTGGCAAAGCACCGGCCCCCACCAGGTACCGCTTGTATTTACGTCGGCGGGTCCCTGACGGCACGACCGAGGGCGTCGCGCAGGTGAGAACGACCGCGACCCACTTCGCTTTTCCGCCGGGGGTGGTCGAAGCGGGGGCCGTCTATTACGTGCGGGTAGCGGCCGAGCGGTCTTCGAGCCCGGCGAATCGCCCGTTCGAAGGCGAGACCACCGACCACGCCGAGGCGGTCTCAGACTTCTTCGTGCCGGTACGGTAACCCCGGGTTCGATGGCGCCCGCGCGCCATTCGTCATGGCAGCCCCCCAGAATGATTCACGCCGGTGCCTGCAATGTCGGCCGCGGGCGCTACAGTGGCCCGCGCGGGCGTCGTCGTCGACGCTTTGCGCGCGGCCAAAATTGCGAATGACCGCGGGTTGCGCGGCGCGTGGCCGAGCGGTCGGCTTGGGCCATGAAACACCCTCCGCGGCAGCTGCGCGACGACGAGGCCGGCACCGCGTTCGAGCGCTGTGCTCGGAGGCGTGACCCCCTGTTCAACCGGGCCCCGACGCGAACATCGATTTGAACGGCGCGAACCTCCAGTGTGATGGAGTTCGCCGCCGCTTCGCCCAGGCGAGCGCCGTCGGCCGTTAGGCGCGGTGATTGCAACACCGCTCAGCTCTTCTCCAACCCAATGAGGCATGTCACATGACGGTTCGAAGCGCAGGCGCTCTGGTGATGCTGATGCTCGTTTCGCTGCGGTGCGGTGGCAAGGGCCCCGACGACCCGATCACGGGGAGTTGGGCCAACGGCAATTGCTTCGGCGATGCGTCAATGCCCGCCGACATTCAGAGCTGCCAATCGACGATGCGTTTCGGAGCAGACTTGAGCTTCACGTTCATCGACAGCCGGCAGTCGTTGCCGGCCACCTCGGTGAACCCCCGCTGCACCGCGGTTCGCACGGTGACGGGCCTGAAATACTCGACCACCAGCATGGGCACGCTCACGCTCGCTGGGTCGAGCATGTCGACGCTCGAGCGAAAAGACTGCGCGAACGCGGCTGACAACCAAGCGGCCACGGCAGACGGGCGTGACTCGCTCACAGCTGGCCCCATCTCCTATCTGATCACGAACAAGACGCTGTCGCTCGCCTCGAGCCAGCTCGGCGGCGACTACCTGCGCCAGTAATGAGTCTTCTCGTTCTTTTGATGGTGGGCTTGTTGGCGGGGCTGTTGGCGCGCGCCGTGTTCCCCGGCAACCAGGCCATGGGCTTGATTGCGACCATGGCGCTTGGCGTCGTGGGCTCGTTTGTCGGCACTTCTCCGCGTCGGGGCTGATCTGGTCGGCCAACGGTTCGCTGGTGGTGCTGGGCATCGCGTCGATCGCCTCGCGCAGCGTTCGCCACGGCTAAACTGCGAGGTGACCCGCAGCAAGAAACCCTCCTTGGAGGAGCGCTATTTCGTCGCCGAACCCAACTCCCACGACAGCAGCGCCGACCTGATTCGTGCGCCATGGGCTCACCGTTCTCGGCGTACGCCCGTTGGCGCGCACCGAGGAGCTGCCTCCGTCGGCCGGAAGATGCGCCTGACGGCACGACCGAGGGAGTCGCGCAGGCAAGAACGACCGCGACCCATTTCGCTTTCCCGCCTGGGTGGTCGGGTCGACGCGGGGGCCGTCCATTCCGTGCGGGTGGCGGCCGAGCGGTTTTCGAGCCCGGCGAATCGCTCCTTCGAGGGCGAGACCACCGACCCTCGACCATTCGTCATGGCAGCCCCAAGAACGATTCACGCCCAGAGGCGCTGCGCCGTCGGCCGCGGGCGTTACACTGGCCGTCATGCAACTGGCCCAGGTCATGCGGCCACTCCACGAAGCGACGCGGTTCGACAAGAAGCAATTCGCCGCGCTGCTCGGGCTGCGCGCCGCCGCGTCGACCTTCGTGCCGCTGTTGGCGGGGCTCGCGTTCGACCACCCTTCATACCACTGGGCCGGCATCGCCGGGTTCTGCGCCACCACCACCGACAAGGGCGGGGCGTACGGCACGCGGGCGCGCAGCTTTCTCGCGCTCGGGCTGGCGACGCTCCTCGTGGTCTTCGTGGGAGCCTTGACGGGCGACTCGCTCGTTTCGGGCGTCGTCGTCACCTTCGTGGTGGTGACGGCCGGCGCCATGCTGCGCGTGCTCGGCAACGAAGCCATCAGCGTCGGTACCATTGCGTCGGTCTTGTTCTTGTTGTCTGACGCGCAGCCGACGGTTTCGGCGCAAGCCGCGCTCGAGCGAGCGCTCATCGCCGTGCTGGGCGTGGGCTGGGCCGCGCTGCTCGGGTTGGTCGTGTGGCCGGTGCGGGTCTTTGCTCCGGCCCGGCGGGCGGTGGCCCAGGTGTTCTCGGCCATGGGCGCTCACGCCCGAGAAATCGTCGCGCACCTCGACCAGGTCGGGTCGGCGAAGTGGCACGAGGCGCTGCAAAAAGACCACGCCGCCGTTCGCACGGCCACGGAGCAGGCCCGTGCCCAGCTCGCCGCCATTCGGGGCAACAGCCGGGGGCCGGGCGCCAAGCTGGCCTGGCTCCTCGGGTTGCTGCAGACGGCCGACCAAACCATGGCGCGGCTGCTCGCGCTCACCGAGGCCCTCGAGAGCGCGGTCGGGCAGAGCCCGTGGCCCACCCACGTCACCGAAGTGCTGGCGGTTCAGCTTCGCGCCATCGCCGGGGCCGCCGAGGCGTTGGCGGCGTTCGCGGTCGACGAAGACGAAGCCACCCCGGTACCGAAAGCCGCCATCGACCCGGCCGACGTGGAAGGCGCGTTGAAAGCGCACTCTGCCACGATGACGCCACTCGCGGTGGCGCAGGGCCACCACCTGGCCGAGCTGCTGCACGGCATCGACCAAGTGCTCGAGACGGTGACGCCCGTTCGGCACGCCGAGTCGGCCGGGGAGCGGCCGGTGCCGTGGTTTTCGACTCTGCGGGCGGCGCTGTCGAAAGACTCCGTCGAACGGCGGCATGCGTTGCGGGTCGGGCTGCTCGTGGCG
>JBGAIY010000011.1:0-41292 GCA_044225205.1 Myxococcaceae bacterium
GCCGAGGCAGACCCACCCGACGGCCGCGGTGACGCACAAGACGCTGAAGACCAACAAGAAAGCGCCGACGGTGGCCGCGCCAGCCGACCAGTCGGGCATGAACGTGGCGAACACCAGCGCCTTGGGGTTCGCGAGCGTCGTGACATACAGGTCGACCGGGCCGACCGCTTTGCGGTGTTCGTGCGTCGCTCCAAGCCAGAGCTTGATCGCCAGAGCGCCCAAGACGAGCGCAGCGACGACTCGAACCCAGGCTTCAAAGTGCGGTATTCGAGCTCGCAGCGGCACCATGAACGCGACGAGCGCGTTGATGGCCGTCAGGTAGCCGGCCCATTCGAACGGTATGAGCCGGAGCGCCCGTCGGGCCCCCCGCTCGGTGCCCGCGGTCGCGAGCAGGGTGTTCGTCGGGCCCGGCATGACCAGCAGCACGAGCACCGCGAGGGCGAAGGAGGGCAACGACATGGTCTGGGCCACTCACTCGCAGGTCGTGGCCCGGAGTGTCAACCCAGCGCCCGCTCGCGTCGGCCCGCGGGCAGCGGCGGGGGCGGCGCGTGCGGCGACGCGGTGGCTTGCTTGAGCGCCCATTCGAACACCTTCGGGGCGTCAATGAGCCGGTTGATGACGAAGCGCCGCAAGGTGGGGTGCCGGGCGGCCCACACCAAGGTTCTGGCGAGGCGGCTGTACCGGGCGAAGACCCGCTGCATTTCGTATTCGTACGGCAGCAGCGACCGCTCCGAAGCGCCGTCGGCGAAAATGTCGCCCCACAGCCGCCCGAGCGTTGCCGCGCCGTCGAACGCGAGCGAGAGGCCCTCTCCGGTGATGGCGTCGATGTAGCCCGCGGCGTCTCCCACCAACACGAAGCGGTTCTTCACCCGCGTACTGACGTGCTGGCGCAACGGGCCCGCGCCGCGGGGCTCGGAGTCGAACGGGTGGCCCGCCACGCGCCGTTCTAAGTGGGGAAAGTGGGCGAGCAGCGCGTCGAACGTGACGCTCGGGTCGACCGAACCCTGGTGCCACAAGAAGGCCACGCCCACCCGGTGAACCCCCGCCGGCGTCACGTACGCCTCGACGCCCTTCGCGAAATGCACTTCGACGGTCGGAGCCCAAGGCTGCATGGCGACGTGCCGGCGCAGGCCGAAGCGGCGCGGGCCCGCCCACGGCTCGTCGAGCCCTTCGGCACGGCGCAAGGCCGAGTTGAGGCCGTCGGCCGCGACCAACACCTTCGCGCGCGTCTCGCCCTGGTCGGTCGTCACGCTCACGCCGTCGGGGTCGATGCGGTGCGAACGCACGCCGCACGACTCGTGCAGCACCACGCCCACCTGCCGTGCACGCCGCTGCATCGCCGCCGCCAACGCGAGCCGACGAATGCCGAGGCCGCCCGGCGCGGGCAACCGGGCCCGAACCGACCGACCGTCTTCTTGCACGTAGGTGATGCTGTCGAAGGCCGCCGAGTCGGCCCGGTCGAGGTACGGCAACACCCCCAAGCGCTCGAGCGCCGAAAGGCCCGCCGGCATCAACCCTTCACCACAGGCCTTGTCGACCGGCCCGGCCTGCCGCTCGAAGACGACCGCCGAATGGCCGCGCAGCACGGCCTCGAGGGCGACGGCGAGCCCCGCGGGGCCTCCGCCGACAACGGCGACGTCGTAGGTCGAACCGGTCACCTTCTGGTTACCCCCACAGCGCCTTGGCGTGGCCCACCACCGACTTGGCGATTTCTCGGCCCATGGTGAGCGCGTTGACCCGCTCGGGCGCATGCAGGGTGCCGGCGAGGTAGCGCTTGAGCGACTCCATGCGGCGCAGCTTGCCGCTCGACGTGCGCGGCAACGTGCCCGGTTCGAGCATGACGACCGTGTGCGGCTTGATGCCGGTGCGGGCGGTGACGGTCGCCGCCACCTGGTCGGCCACGTCTTTGAACGGCGGCCCGTCACCCGCCCGTTCGACCAAGAGCAGCAGTTGCTCGTCGTGCGCATCGGGCGGCACGAAGCCCACCGCGACCGCGCAGCCGGTTCGAACACCGTCGACCTGGTCGAGGCATTCTTCGAATTCTTGCGGCGCGTGGTTCGCCCCGCGAATGATGATGACGTCTTTCGCGCGGCCACAAATGTACAGCTCGCCGTCGCGCACGAAGCCCAAGTCTCCGGTGTCGAGCCAGCCGTCGTGCAGGGCGCGCGCGGTGGCTTCGGGGTTGTGAAAGTACGCCGTCATGACCGACGGCCCGCGGGTGAAAATGCGGCCGACCTGGTTGTCGCCCACCACCCGCCCGGTCTCGGTGCGCACTTCGACTTCGGCTCCGGGCACCGGGGTGCCCACCGAGACCAACGCGCGCGAACCCGGGTGCACTTCGCCACGGCTCGCCAACGCCAAGGCGTCGACGCTCACGACCCGCTTCGCCAGGTCGGGAGACGTGAACGTCACCGCGAGCGACGACTCTGAAAGCCCATACACGGGCATGAGCGCATTCGGGTTGAACCCGTAGCGGCCGAAGCGCGCGGCGAATTTCTCAATCGTTTCGCGAGAGACCGGCTCGGCGCCGTTGAGGGCGAAGCGCCAGCTCGACAGGTCGACGCCTTCGAGGTCTTCGTCGTGCACGCGCTTGAGGCACAGGCCGTAGGCGAAGTTCGGGGCGGGTGACACCGTCGCGCGGTGCCGTGAAATGGCGCGCAGCCACAGCGCCGGCTTCGCCAAGAACGCCTCGGGAGGCAACAGCACCAGGTGGCCGGGCTGAAACGCGGCCGACAGCAAGCAGCCGATGAGGCCCATGTCGTGGTACAGCGGCAGCCACGACACGCCCACGTTGGTGGGGCCCAGCAGCGCCTCGAGCGCGGTGACTTGGGCCACCAAGTTGCCGTGCGACAGCGCGACCGGCTTGGGGTCGACCGTCGAGCCCGAAGAGAACTGAATGACGCCCAAGTCGGTGGGCGACACGGTGCGCTCGGCCTCGGCGGTCGTCTCGAGCAGCTCGGTGACGGTGGGGCAGCCCAAGGCGGGGCGCGCCAGTTCAATGGCCTTGCCCAGCAACAGCTTCACCCGTCGGTCTGACAACACGATTTTCGCGTCGACGACGCTCAGCATGCGCGCGGTCGCTTGAACGTACTCGTCCATTCTCCCCAGGCGCACGGGCGGGTAGAGCGGCACCGGCACCGCCCCGGCCAGCTGGGCGCCGAAGAACGCGTCGAGAAAGTCTCGGCCGGTGGGCAGCACCATGGCGACCCGGTCTTGCGGCCCGACGCCCCGCTCGATGAGCGACGCCGCCACCCGCCGCGCGCTCGAATACAGTTCGGCGAACGTGACGGTCGTTTCGCGCTCGGCCGCGTCGACCAGGGTGAGTCGCTGTGANNNCGTCGAAGCGGCGTTCTTGAGCGCCTCGTTCATGCTGGCGAAGCGAAGGGGCGCGAGCGGTGGGCCGTTGAGCCTCATGACGCCACCGCTTCGGTGCTCGCCGCTTGCCGGGCTTCGACCACCCGGCGTTCGACCAACGTGAGCAGGTCTTTCACCGTCGCGAGGTGACCGCCGTCTTCTTCTTGCAGCTTCACCCGAAAGCGGTTTTCGAGGCCGACGGCGACGATGATCATGCCCATGGAGTCGAGGGCGAGGTCGTTCTTGAGGCTCATGCCCGGCTCGATGACGCGCTCGAATTCGAGCTCTTTCTTCGCGATGCGGCGCAGTTCTTCGAGAATTTCGACTTGCAACTCAGACACGGGAGCCTCCAGGAACGAAACGCGCCTTGCCCTCGAACGCCGCGGCGTACTTCGAGCCCAACGCCTCTTCTTCAGCGCGTATGCGCACGTACAGCAGCACGGCGTTCGCCAGCGAGAACGCGACCGCCGTCACCCAGCCACCGAACACGAGCGGCAAGCAGAACAGCTCGACGACGACCGCCACGTAGTTGGGGTGCTTGATGAACCGGTAGGGGCCGCCGGTCACCGGCTCGGCTTCGGGCAACACGATGATGCGCGTGTTCCACCTCTGGCCCAGGGTGAGAATGGCCCAGTAGCGCAAGGCTTGCGCGGCCGCGACGCCGGCGAGGGCGACCCAGCCCCACCCAGGGGTGAACGAACGGTCGAAGAGCCACGCTTCGCCGAGACAGGCCAACAAAAACGCGGTGTGGAGCGCGGTCATGACCCGGTAGTGCGCCTGGCCGACCTCGACCGCGCCCTGGGAGAAAGCCCAACGCGCGTTGCGCTTCGAGACGACCAGCTCGGCGAGCCGCTCGAGCGAGACCACGACGAGCAGGCCCGTGTACGCCCAGAGCCCGGTTACCATTGGAGCAGCACCAATTCAGAACAGAAGCCCGGGCCCATGGCCATGAGCACGCCCCAGTCGCCGCGGCGCGCTTCGTTCGACTCGAGCATTTCTGACATGACGAAGAGCACCGACGACGACGACAGGTTGCCGACCTCGCGCAGTGACGCCCACGAGCGGCGCAGCGCGTCTTTCGGCAATTCGAGCGACGTCTCGAACGCTTGCAGCACCTTGGGGCCTCCGGTGTGAGCGACCCAGTGCTTCACGTCTCGGGTGGTCAGCCCGTGCTTCTTCAAGAAGCCGTCGACGTTGCCGCGAATGTTGTTCGTGACCAGCTCGGGCACCTTCGACGAGAGCACGATTTTGAAGCCCGAATCGACGAAGTCCCACCCCATGATGCGCTCGGTGTCGGGGTAGAAGACCGACTCGGTGGCGACCACGCGAGGGCCCGACGCCGCCACTTCGGCGCCCCGCATCACGACCGCGGCCGCGCCGTCGCCGAACAGGCCCGAGGCAATGATGTTCGCGATCGACAAGTCGGTTCGCTGCAAGGTCAGCGAGCACAGCTCGACCGACAACAGCAGCGCGGTTTGCTTCGGGTACGCGCGCAGGTAGTCGCTCACCCGCGCCACGCCGGCCGCCCCCGCGACGCAGCCCAACCCAAAAATCGGCGTGCGCTTCACGTCGGTTCGAAAGCCCAAGCGGTTGACGAGCCGCGCGTCGATGCTGGGCGTGGCCAAGCCCGTGACCGTGACGAAGAAAATGTGGTCGACGTCGGTCGGCTTGAGGCCGGCCTGGGCCAGCACCTTCGTCACCGCGTCGGCGCCCAGCTCGACCGCGCACCGCACCCAGGCCGAATTGCGTTGCTCGAACGTGGTGAGCTTTTCGTAGTCGTCAATGCGCAGCGCGAGGGCTCGCGAGCCGACCTGAACCGAGCGGTGGAGTTCTTCGAGCCGCTCGAGGTTGAAGTGCTCTTTGCCCCAGAGCGACCGAAAGGCCGCGATGAGTTGGTCTTGGGTCGCGACGTGCGGCGGCAGGGCGCGAGAAACCGACTGAATGATCGGGTGGGGCATGGGCCGTCCTTAACGGGTCGCCTGCGCCACGGCCATGTCCTGGGTGGCAAGGGTGTTGTCCGCCCCGGCAAATCGCCCTGGCGTCGGGGCCCGCTGACCCGCTCTTTTCAAGAAAAGGTCAGCTGTCGAATTGGTCTGCGTGCCGCTTGGCTGCGGCGGCGACAGCGCGAGACTCCTCGAGGCGTTTGGTAACAAGCTTTTTGAGTACGTCTTTCTTCTGAACTTGTTTCTCGACGTAACGCTCGTCGAGCAATTTGGCCTGCTTCTCTTCTTCGAGTTCGCGGCGTTCTTCTTGAACCTCTTTGATCTGGTCGAACACCCAGTCGATGAGTTCGCTGACCGAGGTGAGGTCGGCCAACTCGTCGAGCAGCGAAAACCCCGACCCTTCGGCCGGCGCGTCGGGGTCGATGAGCTGCTCGGTGACGGCCAGACGGTCGGCTTTGTAGCCCTTGGTGTCGACCACCTCTTGGGCTTCTTGCACCTTGGCCGTTTGCGACTGCCGCTGTTCGACGATTTTGACGGCAATGGTGCGCCGTTCACGGGTTTGCTCGGCGGTGCATTCGGCCGGGCGGCACATGCCGTCGGCCTGGGCGCGCAGCTCGTTGATTTTGCGTTGTGACTGTTCGGCGTCTGACACGAGCCCGTTGAGCTGCTGGCGGGTGACGGGGTCGAGGCGCTTCGAGCGGTCGTGGTATTCGCGCAGCGCTTCTGACTTGCTCGAAACCTTCATGCCCGACCAGCGCTCGTCGAGCTGGGCGGTGCGGTTGGCGATGCGGCCTTCGATGGCCGTCTTTTTCGCCTGGAGCTTGCTGAGCTCGGCCTTCTTCGCGTCGAGCGGCATGGCGGTGAAGGTGTCGACGTCGTACGACGGTGGCGCGGCGGCCACCGACTTGGGGCCCCAGGCCTTGGGCCCAGCTTCGTCGCCTGACCCGGCGTCTCCCACCGCGCCCCAAGGGGTGCTCGCGGCTTTGGTTTGGGTGCCCCAAATGACGGGGGCGGGTGCCGGTGGCGGTACGACGGCGGGCGTGGCGGGCGCTGCGGTCGACGCTTCGGTCGTGCTCGAAGTGGAGTCGAGGTCGACGCCGGCGGTGCTGATGCGCGGGTCGAATTTCGTGGTGAGAGCCATGTGCGAAAGAGTAGCAGAGCCCCAGCCGGTCTTCCTCCCCCCTGGGCCGGTTCGCTGATCAGGCCACCGTCATTCTCGGGTGGTGAGAAATCGAGAGTCGGCGACGATGGTGTTCTCGAGGGTTACAAAAGCCGCTATCAGCAGGGCATGCCCCGGCCGATCGCCGTCATTCCATCTCGTTATGCCGCCCAGCGTTTTCCAGGCAAGCCACTCGCCTTGCTGTTGGGGCGACCCATGGTCGAACACGTGTGGCGCCGGTGCGTCGAAGCGGCGTGTTTCGAGCGGGTGGTGGTGGCGACCGACGACGAGCGCATCGCGACGGCGGCGCGCGCGTTTGGAGCCGAAGTGGCCATGACGTCACCCTCGTGTACTTCGGGCACCGACCGGGTGGCCGAGGTGGCGAGGTCGAGCGCGGGCGAGGTGTTCTTCAACGTGCAGGGCGACGAGCCGGCCATTCACCCCGAGTCGTTGGCGATTCTGGCTCGCGCCTTCGAAGACGAATCGGTGCAGGCGGGCACGCTCATTCGGCCGTTGGGTGAAGCCGAGCGCGCGAACCCCAACGTCGTGAAGGTGGTGCTCGACGCCACCCAACACGCGCTCTACTTTTCGCGGGCCGACATACCGCACCAACGCGACGTGGGTCAGCCGCCGCCGCCGCGCTGGGCCCACTTGGGCATTTACGGGTACCGCCGGCAGACCTTGCTGCACGTCTCGGGGTTGGCTCCGACGGCGCTCGAGCGCGCGGAGTCACTCGAACAGCTGCGGGCGCTGGCGCACGGCGTGCGCATCGCGTGTCGGGTCAGCGAGCATGGCAGCGTTTCGGTCGACCGACCCGAAGACGTGCCGGGCGCCGAAGCGGCGTTGCGGGTGCTGCACGCCGCTCAGAAGCGTTGAGCCCAGCTCGCCCGAGCAGGTGAACTCCCCCACAGCGCCTGGCGTCGTCAGAAGCCCTCGAAATGCCGACATGGTGCGGCCTGGGGCTCGTCATTTCTGCAACCAAATTCGGTGGCGCGACTCCTGCTTTTCGCCTTGCCGTCGTTCGACCCGTGTTCACCCTACCCGCTTTCTTCTTGAAGGAACCCCACCATGACCAAAATCACCAACGAAGGTCTCATCGCTGGCACCGACCGCCTGTACAAAGTTGCGCTTCGGGCCGACACGTCGAAAGACGGCCAGCTGACGAAAGCCGAAGTCGAAGGCTTTCTCGGCCAGGGTCGCCGAGCGCTCGAGTCGGTTTTCGAGCAAGCCTCGAAGACCGGAGACGCCGTCAACCTCGAAGGCGGTTTCGACAAGGCCCTGGCTCGGGTCATGGCCGAATTGGTGAGCAACTCGAAGTTCGAGCCCTACGACCAGATCAAGACCGAGGGGCTCTCACCGGCGGCCCAGGCGCTCGCCGAATTCACCGCGAGCACCGTGCTTTCGTTGAGCGAGCGAGCGCAAGCCGAAGGTCTGGCTCGGCTGTCTGAAGTCTTCAAAGGGCTCATCAAGCCGAAGCCGGCCCAAGCCATTGGCCACGAAGACGTGGTGAAGTACGTGGGGTTCGAGCGCGACGCGATGTTGGAGGTGTCGGAGGCCATCATGGCCAAGACCGGAGGGTGGGACAGCAAGCGCCCCTTCACCCTGCAAGACGTCGACGACACGCTCCGCGAGTTCGGTGCCAACATGCGTCGCGTCGCCAACGCCGAGGGCGACCAGAACCGGGTGCTCGAAGAAAGCGAAATGAAGCTGCTGCAGGGGCGGGGCCTCGAAGTCGCCCGGTACATCAACCTGACGAAATGAACCGTACCCGGCCCGAGTTCATGGCGGCGGCGCGGCGCGGCTCGAGAGCCAGTCGTTCAGCAGCGCGGTGAGCCTGAGGCCGCGCTCGCCCGCCCAGAAGAAATGGTGGGTGGCCCGGTTCAACATGTTTTCGGCGCGGTCGAGCGAGCCGTGTTGCCACAGCGCGCGGGCCACCCAGAACTCCGCCTCGCCTTGCTCGGCCAGGTCTGCCCCGGCCAGGCGCGCGGCGAGGGCGCGTTCGAACAACGGGAGCGCCACGTCGGCCTTTCGGCGGGCGAGGGCGACTCGGCCGAGGCCGATCAGGTCGTCTGCCAAAGCCGTCGGTTGCGACTTTTCTCGGGCCGACACCGCCTGTTCGAGTGAATGCTCGGCTTGGTCGAGGTGGCCCAAGGCGAGGTGGGCCAAGCCGAGGTTGTGGTGCGCGTTCGCGAAGAGCGGCAACTGCCTCGTCTCGGGCAGAGAAACAATGAACAGCGCGCGCTCGCACCAGGGGAGCGCCTGTTGCGCCAGCCCGAGTTCGACCATGGTGCCGCACTCATTGCTCAGGGGTGTCGCGGTCAGGCGACTGAGCGGGCCGACCGTTTGCTCTCGGAGCGCCGCCGCTTGCCGAAACAGCTCGACCGCCGTCAGGTCGTGGCCCAGCTGCCACTCGAGTATGCCTCGGGTGTTGAGCACGAAGGCCATGTCGGGGTGGTCGAGCCCTTGAAACCGCTCGAACCCTCGCTGCGCCTCTTCTATCGACTCCAGACTCGCGGCGAGCGCGCCATTTTCGACCTCGACGAGCGCCAGGTTGATGAGCGCGGTCGCGACCAGCGGGTGTGACGCGCCGTGCGCCTCCCGGCGAAGAGCGACGACTTCGCGGTAGAGGCGTTCGGCTTCGTTCAGGTCTCCTTGCGCGCGCAGGGCCGACGCGACGCCGGTCTTCAAGTCGGCGGCGACGTCGAGTTCTCCCGACGTTCGCTTGAGCATGGCCTCGGCGACCTGGGCCGCCTGGTGGGCCTGGGGCAGGTGCCCCCGCCCGAGCCCTTGCACCGAAACGAGCTGCACCCAGGCCAGCATCGCGGTGCGTTCGGCCCGAGCTTCGGTGGCGTGGGCGACGGCGTCGAAGAGCGCGCGTTCGGCGGCGGCGCCGTCTCCCAGCCGGTGGTGGGCGTGGCCCATGGCGAGTTCGACTTCGGCCTGCGCCGCGGGGCCGAGCAGGCGCGCGGGCCCGAGCTGTGCTTGGGCTTCTGCGAGCGCCAACGCGTAACGCCCAGTGGCCTCGAGGGCGGCCGCGCGCGCCAGCGCCGTGTGCAACGCGGCCTGTTCGACTCGCTGGCGAGGGTCGGTTGGCTCGCCGAGTCGGTCGGCCGTCAAACACCGGTGGGCCGATTCAACCGAGCCGGCGGCGCGGGCGGCGTTGTCGAGCACGTCGGTGTCGGGCGTGGTCACCGCGGCGACGATTGACTTGAGCGAGAGCCGAGACCGAGCCAGGCAGCCCATTCGGGCGTCGAGGAGCGCTTCGGACTGTTCGCCCCGAACCCACGTCGCTTCACACACCGCGTGGTGGGTAGTCACCCACTCGTGCGCGGCCGCGTCGAACAGGCCCACGGTGTGCGAAACGACCGAAGGCGAATAGGGGCGCGCGGCGGCCGCGAAGGCTCCCTCGAGGGCTCGCCGGGTCGAAGCGTCCCACACTCCGGCCAACCCGGCTTCGGCGTCGTCGCACCGGGTCGCTCGGTCGCGGCTCATGAGGAGCGCGCCGGCCAACAGGCCAAGCCCGAGCGCGGCCGCGCCCAGAGCGCTGCGTCGAATGCGGCTCGTGCGCTTCTCGCCGTCGAGCGCGTCGGCCAGCGCGGCGAGGGTGGGGTGGCGCTCGGCCGGGTTGGGCGCGAGCCCACGCAGCACGCACCGCCAGACCCACCGGGGTACGCCGCGAGGGGCCGGCGCGCGGCCAAGTTTGCCGCCGGGGCCGCGCACCGGGGCCGCGCCGGCGAGGGCTTCGTAGAGCGAGACACAGAAGCTGTACTGGTCGGTGCGCTCGTCGGTGCCGTGGCCGGCGAACTGCTCGGGGGCCATGTAGAGCGGCGTGCCGACCGCGACCGGCGTGCCGGTCAGCCACCCCGAGACGACGGCGCTCGACAGCCCAAAGTCAGACACCCGGCCCAGACCGTCGGCGTCGACCAACACGTTGGCTGGCTTGAAGTCACCGTGAATGATGCCGGCCCGGTGCGCGGCCGCCAGCCCGAGCGCCGCGGCGCGAAAACACCGAACAATCTCTTTCCACCCGCGGGGTTTTTGGCGAAGCCACGCCTCGACGCTGCCGTTCGCGACCAACTCCATTGCAATGAACAGCTGGCCTCGAAAGGTGCCGACGTCGTGCACGGTGACCACGTGGGGGTCAGACAGTCGGGCCATGGCCCGGGCTTCGGCGCCGGCGCGTTCGACCGCGGCCTCACCCAAGGCCCGCTGCACGTCGGCCCGAACGATTTTGAGCGACAGCTGCCGGTCGAGCTGGGGGTCATACGCCAGGTAGACGAGCGACGACGTGCCCGCCCCGAGGGCTTCGAGCACGACGTAACGGCCGACTTCGGCTCCCGGCGGCAGCACCACCCCTTCGACGGGCTCGGCTTCTTCGGCTCCTCCCCGAATCAGTTCAGAGAGCAGGCGTCGGCAGCGCTCGCACCCGTCGAGGTGCTCTTCGAGCCGCTCGCGCGGGGCACTTGGGTCGCCGATCAGCGCCCTCAATTCGCTCACCTCGAAGCAGCTCATTTCGAAGGCGAATGCGAGGTGCGAAGCAGCCGGTTGAGAGAAAAGGTGAGCTCGCTCCCGACGAGCCCCAAGAAGCTCTCGAGTTCAGAATGGTTGAGCGTGAGCTCGGCCGACAGGGTTTTTCGAATGCCCAGCGCCAGCGCCTGCCGGGCGGCTTCGAGCCACCGAAACGCGGTCGTTCGGTGGGTGGCATAAAACTGGGCGATCTGGTCGATGTTGAGACCGTCGAGCACATGCATGCGCAGCACGCAGCGTTGGCGCGCGGTCAAGGCGGCAAAGCTTTGGGCGAAGGCCCGGCGAAAGTCTTCGCCGTGGAGCCGCCGAATCATCTCGAGTTCGACGTCGACGGCCGACGCGTCGGCAATCGCGTCATTCTCGAGTTGGCCGCGTCGCTCGGCTCGCCGTCGCAGCAGCAGCAGCTCTCGCACGGCGATGGTTCGCAACCAGTGCACGAGCGGCCCTCGCCCCGCGTACCCCGCCAGCTGGGGAGGCCCCGACTCGGCCGGCAGCAGCAGCCGTTCAAAGAGCGTTTGCGCCGCGTCGTCGGTCAGCGCCCCGAAGCCCGAGACGCGTTTGAGCGAGCGGCAGACCGAGGGCAGCAGCTCGTCACCGAAGAAGGTCAACGCCGCCGCGTCACCCGCCAACACGCCCGAAGCCAAAAACAAGTCGGCGACCAGCAGTTGACCCAAGTCGCCGACGAAGCTGGCCGGGCCAGTCTGCGGCAAGGCGCGCATCACCACCTGGGCGAACGCCGACGGGTCGAGCCGAACGCGGGGCCACGCCGCTTGGGCGGCCGAAATCGCCGAGTTCAGCGTCGCGGCGAGTTCTGGTGCGAGTGGGTCACTCGGGTTCAGGCCCAGGCGTTGGCACACGACCGAAAGAACGTCAGCCACGCAAGACTCTAATGGTCAGCACTGCGCGCCCGTCAAGCGTCAAGGCCCAGGGGCCGGCCGCGGGGGGCGACCCCGGGTGAGCCGAGCCACGAGCGAGGCCCCGAGCCAGGCCACGCCCAGCCACACCGCCACCAGAAACACCCAACCGAAGGTGGTGGGGGCGCACCAGCCCCAGCCACACGCCCCGTCGTGCTCGAGCAGCTTGGGTACGCCCAGTGAATGAAACACGTAAATCGACAAGTAGGGCACGGCGACCACGACCCCGACGGGGGAGTCGAGGTACGAGGGCCACACCAAACCCGGGGCCACGAGCAGCCCGTAGGCGCCCACGGCCACGGCGAAGAAGCGGAGCGCGCGCACGTTCAAGGTGCGCCCCAGTGTGCCGAGACCCGCTGCGCGGTGCAATCAGCGCCCGTTTTGATGCCGCGACGCAGGAGTTCGACGTCGGGCACCGGGCCCGCTACGGTGGCGGCATGAACCCGAGTTTGACTCAAGCGCTGGGTCTGTTTCTGCAAGCGCACCCGTGGCACGGCGTGTCGCCGGGCCCGACCGCTCCCGAGCTGTGCACCTGCTACATCGAAATGGTGCCGACCGACGCGGTCAAGTACGAAGTCGACAAAGCCACGGGCATTCTGAAGCTCGACCGGCCCCAGCGGTATTCGAACCAACCGCCGTGCCTGTACGGGTTCGTGCCGAGAACGCTGTGTGACGCGCTGGTCGGCGCCCGCTGCGCTCAGCGCACCAACCGTTCGAACATCGCCGGCGACGGAGACCCCATCGACGTGTGCGTGCTCACCGAGAAGCCCATTCAGCACGGCGCCATTTTGGTCGAAGCGATACCCATTGGCGGCCTGCGAATGATCGACGGCAACCAAGCCGACGACAAAATCATCGCGGTGCTCAAAGGCGACTCGGTCTACGGAGGGTGGAAAGACATCAAAGACGTGCCGACCCCGTTGGTCGACCGGCTGCGCCACTACTTTTTGACCTACAAACAACTGCCCGACGCACCGAAGCCCCCTGTCGAAATCGCCGAAATTTACGACCGGGCCGAGGCGCACGAGACCATTCAGCAGTCGTTCGCCGACTACCGCGCGAAGTTCGGCCACCTCACCGACCTGTTCGGCTGAACGGGGCAATCAGGGCGAGGTCAGCCACTGGGCAATCGCCTCGCATTGGGTGGCCCGCAGCGCGGTGCCCATGGCCGACGTGTCGTCGATGACCAGGTGCTGATCGGCCGCCACGCTGTACGGGGCCCACGGCGCGCCTGGGCTGCCGGTGGTCGCGAAGCCCGACCACCACCCTTGCATGCGGCCCGACAGCGTCTTCGACGGCCCCACCAGCGGCCCGGTGCCGAACACGAACGGCAATTCAGACCCGTGAAAGACGCCCAGCCCCGTCGCGTTGCCCGCCGCGGTCTCCTTCACGAACCGGTACAGGTAGGTCGTCAGCCCGTTCTGAGCGAAGCCCGTCAGTTGCTGCTTCGTCGGGCACACGAAGAGCATGTCGGTCGTCAGCGCGTCGTACACCGACTTGTAGGTCGGGTAGTCGGCGCTCAGGGGCACATAGAGGGCCAGCACGTCGTCGACGTGGTGGGGCAGGGCGGTGGTGATGGCCGCGCGCAGTGCCGCCTCGGTGTCGATGGTGTGGCCCATGGTGAAGAGCGTGGATTCGTCGCGGTTGACGCCGCCGATGAAACCTTCGACCGACGCGTTCACGTGCCCGGCCGTCAGGGCCACGGCGGGCGCCTCGGGCAACACCCACCCGTCGACATTGGGGGTCGCCACGCCCAGGCCGAAGTCGGTGTCTGGCGCCGCCGGCACGCTCGTGATTTGAGCGACCGTCAAGCCGCGCAGACAGTCGAGGGTCGTGCACTGCACCTGGCCCGCGAAGGTCTCACCCATCTTTTCGGCCTTCGCCAACGTGGTCTGGGTGATGAGGCACGAGCCGCTCTCGCCGATGCCGCGCTTGAACAGGCCCTGCGAGAGGGGCGAAAACACATGCAGGCACGTGCTGATGGAACCGGCCGACTCGCCAAAGACCGTCACGTTGTCCGGGTCTCCACCGAACGCGGCGATGTTGTCGTGCACCCACCGCAGCCCCGCCACTTGGTCGAGAAAGCCGTAGTTGCCCGAGCTGGCGTGGGCGCTCTCGGTCGTGAGCAGCGGGTGGGCCAGAAAGCCCAGGTTGCCCAAGCGGTAGTTCAAGGTCACCAACACCACGTTTCGGTTGGGCAACGTTGAACCCACGTAGGTCGGGCGGCTGCCGCTGCCATTCTTGAACCCGCCTCCGTGAATGAAGACCATGACCGGCAAGTGCGCCGACGCCTCGACACGCCCAGACCACACGTTGACGAACAGGCAGTCTTCACTCTGGGGAAAGCCGGCGTCGGCCGTGTCTTGCGGGCACGCCGGGCCGAACGCGTTCGCCGGCCGAGGGGCTGACCACGGCTCGGGGGGCTGGGGCGGTTGCCAGCGCCGGGCGCCCACCGGAGGTGCCGCGTAGGGCATGCCGAGAAACCCGGTGATGCCGCCGTCGACCGCCGGGGCGACCACCGGGCCCGACGTCGTCACCACCACCACCCCGGTGAACAGGCCGGCGTCGGTGGCGCCCCCCGCGTCTGGAGTGACGGCGCCGGCGTCTGGGGTGGCGCTGCCGGCGTCGAGTTCGTCAGCGCCCGCGTCTTGGGTGAACCCGCCCGCGTCGCTGTCGTCACCGCCCGCGTCGACGCTGAGCGAACCGGCGTCGCTGGTCGCACCTCCGTCGGGAGTGGCGGAGGGCCAGGGGGCACAGCCGACCATCACCACCAAAGCCAGAGGTACCAGAGGCGCGCGCATGCCCCTTGAACACGCTGCGCAGCGTTCGGTTGCGGTGTTATTTCAGGTCTTTTTGACAGCGCAACTCGACCCGCCGATTTCGGGCGCGGTTCGCGTCGGAGGTGTTTTCGACCACCGGTTGCGACTTGCCGTAACCGCGCGAAGTCAGACGGTTGGCAGCGACCCCGTGCGCCGACAGCCACGCTCGCACGGCGTCGGCGCGTTGGCCTGACAGGGTCACGTTGTAGGCGTCGTCTCCGACATCGTCGGTGTGGCCTTGAACTTCGACCGACAGCGACGGGTTGGCTTTGAGTGCGGCGGCGGCCTTGTCGAGCACCGGGGTCGCGGTGGCTTTGAGTGTGGCTTTGTCGAAGTCGAAGGTGACTCCGTAGAGTGGCAACCGGCACTCCTTGCCCAGGGCGAGCGCCCAGTCGTCGGCGCCCGAATCGGCGAGCGAAAAGGTCATGCCTGACGTGGTCTCGTCGGCCGCGCGCGACAGCACCGCCCACAGCTCGCGGCCGTTCTTTTGCCAGTGCGCCCGCACGATGCCTTCGGCCCCTTCTTTGGTGCCGTCGGGCAACGGCAAGACCGCCCAGCCTGCTTTCGTCAAAGCGGCGCGCCAGGCGAGTTCGAACTCGAGCCGAGACAAAGACGAAGGCGGCGTGTACGCCTTGGTGACGTGGCCGCGGCCGACCAGGTGCGGCTCGCGGTCGAGGCCGTTGACCGTGACGTCGAGCGGCTCGTCGCGCGGCAAGGTGGCCTCGAGTTTCGAATCGGCGAACGCTTTCAAGAACGGCCACTCGGCTGAATCGGCGACCGGTTCGCTTTTGGCCGAAGGTGCCACCACGTCGAACTTCTTCGGCGCGGCTCCCAGTTGCACCCAGGTGAGCTTGGGGTCTTGGTATTCAGCGAGGCTGAGCGCCAGCCAGCGCTCGTGGCCCTTCGCGTTCTGCACGAAGGCGTAGAGCTCTGCGTGGTGGCCTTTGAGCTGCCACCCTTGGGTCTTGAGCGCGCTCTCCCATTTCTTGATGGCGGCGTCGGCCGGCTCGTGAAAGCCCTCGGGCAGCCGCGTCAAGAACTGCGAGCGGAACAGGCCGCGCTTGGGCACTTCTTGTTCGCCGACGAGAAAGACGCCCTCATCGAAGTCGTGGCTCTGCAGGGTGCCGTCGTAGGGTTTGACGAAGTCTGGCAAGGTGAGCCCGTCGACCCAGGGGGCTTCGGCCCGCGCCGTCGTGGCAACCGTTGTAGAAAAGACCGCCGCGATTCCAGCGAGCCACGCGCATCTCGCACCGTTCATGGCCACGAACCGTAGCAAGACCGGGCCAGAGGCTCGAGAACTGTGCGAGCCCCGAGTTCTGCGAGTTCGCGGGGGGGGCGCCGTGTGCACCTCATGTGGGAGACACGGAAGCGAGTTGTTTGTGGGAGGCGCTCGAGTCAGAGGGCAGGGGCTTCGCCACGAACGGTTCAAGCACACTCGATCACCGTCAGTGTGCGTCAGTCTTTCGCCGCCTGGTGAAGGCCCCTCTGGCTTCGGCCGAAATGCCGACGTTCGGTGCTATCACGTGGCGGTCGGCTCATACGAGGGCACAACTCCATGCGAATGGTGCGAAAGCTGTGGGTGTCGCTGTTGGTGCTGTCGGCGGGGTGCGGCGCCTTGTCGAAGGCGGCCGACGCGGGGCGGACGACCTGCGGAGGTTTCGCCGGCTTCACCTGCGCGGCGAGCCAAAAGTGCGTCGATGACCCTGCGGACGACTGCGTGCCGGGCCACGGTGCCGACTGCCCGGGCGTGTGCGTCGACCCGTAACCGGGGCCGTTCACTGGCCTGTGGTGGCCGAACCCCAAGCCGCGTGGGTTCGCTCGCGTGCGACGAGTGCGGGCCGCGGCTGACTGGTAGTCGCCGCGGCACGGCGTCTGAGCGGCGCGGCGGCTTGCGACCTCGGCAGCGCCTGTCGCAGCACGTCGCCAGGGCGCCACCGTTCGACTCAACAGCCGTTGGGAAGTAGGGCTTCTTGGAACTTCGGCTGAGGTCCGTGACGAGCCCGATCGCGCGGTCGTGTTGGGAGGAGGGCCTGCATGTGGTTTTGGCTGATGGCGTGTGCGGCCGGTTCGCATCACGACCAGGTTTCTCGAATAGGCAGGAGTCCTTACGATTCCAGAAATCCGCTCCCGGCGGCGGCCAAGTGGGTGACCGGTTCTCGAGCGATGGAGCTGGTCGGGCAGAGCACGGCGAGGGGCTCCAAAGGCCCCTCCCCCGTTCGAGGCGAGTCGCGCACCACTGCGCTTCACTCACTGGCGAGCCCTCAACTGCTCTTCACCCGCGAAACATCGCGGCTCAGGTGGCCAAGCGGCCGAACACCTCAGGGCGAGCCGTGAACACGCCGTCGGCGAAGCGGTGGCCCGCCGAGCGAATGGTGCGCTTCATGACGAAATCGAAGAGCAATGGGTTGTGCTGGTCGATTTCGTTGAGCCAGCCGCGCTCTTCTTCGGTCAAGAAGCCCTGTTCGACGACCGCCCGCGTCTGGAGCAGCACATTGATGGCGGGTATCGGGTAGTCGCTGCCGTTGATGAGCCGTGCGTGCAGGCCCTCGTTCTCGAGCATCGTCTTGAGCGGTCGCCCCAAGCGGGTGAATATGGTGAGCGCCGAAATTTCGCCGAAGAGGCGACCTTGCCATTCTGACTCGCGCATGAGCCGCATGAACAAGTCGAAGTTGTCGACCCACGGCTTGCCGGGCGCCGAGTCGAGGTCGGGGTTTTGACCGAGCGACGCGCAGTGTGCCACGGCCACCGTGACGCCCTTCGACAAGGGGCGGCGAAGGTGCAGGGGGTTGCCCAGCCGTTGCTTCTCTTCGGCGTGCACCGCTTTCTCTTCACCCGCGTGGGTGATGAGCGGCACGCGCAGGCGCGCCATGGCGTCGTAGAACGGGTCACACTTGGGGCTCGACGGGTCGATGCCCATGGCGTTGGGCAGCCACTTCACCGCCGCCGCGCCTTCGGCGACGGCCTTTTCGAGCGCGTCGACCGCGTCGGGCCGGTACGGGTGCACCGAAGCGCAGGGCACGAACAGGTCGGGCGCTTCGGCTGCGAGCCGGGTGACGTATTCATTGGGCGTGTAGAATTCACTCTCCTCAGGGCGGGCGACGCCGTCTTCGCCGTACACCTGGTCGAACGCGAACAACAGCAGCCGCCCGTGCGGGGTTTGCGACCGAACCAGCTCGCGGAGCCGCTCCATGTACTGCTCGTCGGCCCGAGACTGGTCGGTGATGCCGGCGGCCTCGAGGTAAATGGTGAAGCGAAAATACTCGGCTGGGTTGAGCGGAGACGTCAGTCGTTCTCCCACTCGGCACCCGCTGCCGCCGGTGCCCAAGCCGACCACGTGCACGTGTGCGTCGAGCACCTGCTTGGGGTCGAGCCCTTGCCACGCGCGGTCGATGAGGGCGCGGGCACCGGCCGACAGAGCGCCTGACGGGCCGGCGGGGCGCGCCAGCCGGGTATGCCCGTACCGAAAGCCACCGAACAACGCGGCCCCTGAAGTGAGCAACACGAGCTGCCGGCGGGTGATGCGCATGGCCGAGCGTTCTACTTCGTGGCGGTCGTCGCCGTCAGTACCGCGTTCGAGCTCGGCACGCCTCGATGAACGAAGTTCGCTCACGAAGTCGAACCGCGACGTCTGACCAAGACCCCGCTGAACCGGTGACCGCGACGCGGCGTCGCCCCTCTCGAAAGCTGAGAAGATGAACCTCGCCGTCGGTGGCAAAGACGCAACACGGGGCCACCGGCGACAACCGGCGCCTGACGCGGCCGATAACAGGCGGCTGGCCCACCTCTTTTGGACTCCGTCATGACCATTTCGAAATCGAAGGTTTCGTACGCTTCTCGCTTGATGTTGTGGGGCGCTCCTGGCTCGTCCCCCTCCAGCACGGTGACGTGGAAGCAAGTCGAAGGCATTCTCGCGAAGCGCACCCGGCCGCTCGAGGCGTCGGGCGTTGAGGCCATTCGGGTCGCGTACGACGAAGCCAAGCGCGCGGCCCGCCGCAACCCGACGTTGAAAGAAGTGAATGCGCTCGTGACCACCGCGCGCAATGCCGTCGCGAACGAACGGGGCCCGGGCCGCGTCAACGACGGCTTCGTCGACGAACGTGAAGCGGCGAGCCTGAAGACGCCGCTGGCGCGCTCGGTTTACACGTACCTCGACACGGTGTTTCCGGCGGAGCCGGTGACGACGTCATCGGTCGAAGCGAGCTTCGCCCAACTCGACAAGGCGTACAGCCGGTTGAGTGCCGCGGTTGACGACGGGTTCGAGCGGTTCGGCCGCATTGCGAACGGTGGGTACGCCGAGCTGATGAAGTCGATGCGCGAGTCGGCGAACGCCGCCGGGTTGCCCGAATCGGCCCGGGCCACGTTGCTGCTTGCGACCAACGGCAAGGTTGGTCGTGGCGACAACGGCTCGCTCGACGACGGTGGCAGCTCGCTGCCTTCGAAGGCCGACGTGAAGAAGGCGCTCGAGAACGCGCGGGAGAAGTTGAAGGGCGCCGACGGCGCGCTCATCGTCGACTTCGCCCACGCCTCCACGGCGCCGCGGTCGAAGAAGGACAAGGTCGTCACCGACCTCGAAATGTCGCGCACCCCTGCGGTGACGGGTCAGGCCGCGCGAAAGTACTTGGAATACGCGAGCCGCTTGTAAACGGCTTCGCGTCTTTCGGCGCGACCCTGCGGCGGCGCTGGCTCACGCTGCCGCCGTCGGCCGTTCGGGGTTGGCCGCGGCCTTTCACTTCTCGCTCGACGGCGAAATGTCGAGGCTCGCAGCGCAGCTCGGGCAGAACACCCGAATCGGCCACCCATTGGTGTTCGCTTCAATGGTGACGACGCCGGTGCACTTGGGGCAGGGCACCTGCTGCGGCCCTTGGGTGACGGCCGAGGTGCGCCAGGTGAAATAAGCGGCCAGAGGCGTGGCCGTCAGCAGCAGCACCACCCCGCACAGGTGCACCAACGGAGTGACGGTGATGATGGCGCCAACTGCGACGACCAACAACAAACGACCCGCGGTTCGCTGCAGCCGGGCCGCCGTCGTCAACGTGCGCACGTTGAGCGAAGCGCCGCTCGGGGCCAGCTCTGAATCGACGATGCCGACGGTGACCTGCATGGCGCGCGTGTTCTGTTACGCGCGCCGCAAGGTCACCGCAAGCGACTCCTGAAGCGAAGCCGCGAAGCGGAAAAATTACGGAGCCGTGACCGGCACTTGCGGCGGCATCGCCGTGTAGACCTGGCCTTGAAATTCGGCGAGCACGGCGGGGCCGGCGACTTCGGGCACTTCACAGTGACCGACCTGGTCGCCGTACAGCGTACCGCCGCCCGCGGTGGGGTACGCGCTCGTCGAATTCGAGTAGTTGTAGTCGAAGCAGCTCTGAAACGGCAGGCAGTGCGGCTGCGCGCCTTCATACGGGCCGAACGGCGCCGACTTCGAGCAGTCGTTCGCCGGCGACACGGAGTGACGGAACTCGACGAACTTGTGAATGTTCGTCGGCACGGTCAACGAGCGCTTCGAGAACGGAAACGAGTCTGAACGCTGGTAGGGGTCTAACACCATGACGCGCGCCACCGTGCGGTACCCGGGGTCGACGCGCGAGTCTTCGCCGAGCGCCTGGGCCACGTCGATGGCCGCGAAGCCGCCCCACGAGTACCCGAGCAGGTTCACCGTGCAGCCTCGGTCTTGCGCGTTGACGAGGTTGTCTCCGTTGGTGTCGAGCGCGCGAAACAAGTTCGGGTAGAGCGAGTTCTTCGCGCTCACGCCGAAGGTGTTGAACGTGTTGTAGCAGCTGAGCGAATCGCAGCTCTTGATCACGTTCGGCACGACGGTGCTGTCGCAAATTTCGTCGAACGGCGCGTTCGAGCCGCCGCGCTGCGGAGCGCCGGTGAAGCACATGGTCACCTCGCAGGTGCCAGCGTCCCAGATGCCGGCGTCGTAGCCCGCGTCGAACACGCCCGCGTCGTTCGTGCCGGCGTCGTACACGCCCGCGTCGAAGACCCCGGCGTCGTGGCCCGCATCGACCGTCACGCCCGCGTCACGCACCGTGCCTTGGTACCCGCTGAAGACACCCGCGTCGCCGTCGTAAATGACTTTCGTGTCACCGCACGCAGTGAGCACTCCAGCCAGAGCGACCACGACGACTGAACCCGAAATTCGACCGCGCAGTTGATCCATAGGTGAGCGCAGGTACCACATCACCCGACCTTTCATGCAAGAGGCCGTCGAAGTGCCTGAAATCATTGACGCAGAATGTCAAATCTCGCGAATTAAGACCTAAGACGTGTAAGCGCGCGCGGTGACTCGAGGAAAACAACAGCGATCGAACCGCGGCGGCCGACCTGGCCCGCGTGAGTGGCACCCGACTCCGAAGATGCGCCCCGACGTGCCGCGGCCGGTGCCGGTGCCACCGCGGGTGCGTTCGGGGCCCGTGCCCAAGTCGGCACTCGAGCCCACCGTCGGTCGCTGGCTGTGGACGTGCCGCGAAGGCTTCGAGTCGCACCTTTTCGAGGAGCTGGCCTGGGCCAAAGCCAAGCCCCGCTTGCTCGGCCCGGCGCTGGTCGAGAGCGACTCGGTGCGCGGCGAGCTGCCCATGTTCGCGCGCATGGGCTTTCACGTCGCCCAGCTCGCCCACCGCCCGAGCGACGTGCAGTGGCCTTCGGGGCCGCTCTTCATTCAGGCCTGGGTGCCCGACTCGACCTTGGCGAACGGTTGGGCGGGCCACGCCGCTTCGTGGGAAGCCGCGTTGCGCGAAGCACGCGCGGCCTCGCCCGACGCGGTGGGTGCGCCCGAAACGCCTTGGGCCGCCTGGGAGCGCAACGCCGTGCTGGGCCAGGTGTGCCTGGTGGCGCCGCAGTTGGCGGCCGTGGGCCACGTGCCCGCACGCCAAGCGGCGTCACTCGCGGCCGGCGGCCGCACCCGCATGAAACGCACCGCCGACGCCCCGTCGCGCGCGGCCATGAAGCTCGACGAAGCCCTCGACTGGTACGGGGTGTCTCCCGGGCGCGGCGACCTGTGCGCCGACCTGGGCTCCGCCCCCGGAGGGTGGACGCGCCGCTTGCTCGAGCGTGGCGCCCGGGTGTGGAGCGTCGACCCCGGCAACCTCGCGCCCGACGTCGCGAAGCACCCCAAGGTGCGCCACTTTCACGAGAGCGCCTTTGGCTTCGAACCCGCCGAACCCGTCGACTGGCTGTTTTGCGACATGGCCTGGCGCCCGCTCGAAGTGGCCCAGCTGCTCGGCAAGTGGGGGCGCCGTGGTTGGGCGTCGCAGGTGATTTCGAACATCAAGCTGCCCATGAAAGACAAGCTGCCGACGTTGGTGCGCGTGCGCGCGACGCTCGAAGACGCCGGGTGGGCCCACGTGCGAATTCGGCAGCTCTACCACGACCGCGACGAAGTCACGTTGAGCGCGCGGCGCCGGTAGCGGGCCGCGCATTCGGCCCGCAGGTGTGGTGAGGTGAAACACGTCACATGGCCCACGCGTCACCCGTTTCTGGCTGGTCGCACCGCGCGCTGCTGACGCCGTTTTCACGAGCGCTCGGCGTCGTGGTCATCGTCGGCTCGTTCTTTTTTCCCATCGGGGGGTTGGGGTTCGACGTGTGTTGGCTGCACGCGGCGACCGGGCTGCCGTGCCCGGGCTGCGGCATGACCCGCGCCATCGCCGCGGTGTCGCAAGGTGAATGGGCGGTGGCGCTCGGCGCCAACCCCTTCGTGGTCTTCGCCTGGCCGTTGTTCTTGGCGCTCGCGGTCACCGCGCTGTTGCCGAGCGAGGTCGTGCGGAGGCTCGAAGCGAGGCTCGACGCCCGGGGCCCGGGCCTCACCCGCGCGTACCGGGTGGTGGCGTGGGCCTTCGTCGGCTTTGGCTTGCTGCGCTTCACCTGGTTTCTGTTCAGCCAGGAGTGGTTTCCGTGACGCCAGACGCGCTCGTCGGCGCTCGGTGCGCCCGACACGCGGGCACGCAAGCGGTCGACGTGTGCAGCCGGTGCGGAGCGTTCGTCTGCGCCGCGTGCGAAGAGCTGTCTCCCACCGACCAGGTGTTTTGCGAGGCGTGCTACCCGCTCGTGAAACCGCGCGAGCCCACCGCGCGCTCGTACGTCGCGTGGGTGTTGCTGGGTCTGGCCGAGCTGCTGGTCGCCGGAGGGGTGTTTTGGTCTCCGCTCTTTTCGATGCTCGGGTTGCCGGTCGGCGTCGCCGCGACGGTGTTGGTGGTGCTCGACGCGCGTGCCCGGGTCGCGACGCCGGCCTGGGTGAAGGCGCTCGTGGTGTTTTGGTGGCTCGCGAACGCGGCGCTGTTGGCGTTTTTCATTTCATTGGTCATGAAAGCGGGCTGACCGGGGTACCCTCCGGCGCATGACCGACCGCCTCAACCTGCAAGCAGCGTTGTTGGTGAATGACGCCGAAGTGCCCGACGCCGCGAAGGTGCCGAACTTCATCGAGCAGCGCGAGTACCTGGTGGGCGGCCAGTTGGTTCGGTTCGACGGGCCGCTCAACGACGTGGTGAGCCCGCTGTCGGTCAAGACGGCGCGCGGCGTCGAGCAGCGGGTCTTGGGGCGCACCCCGCTGCTGGGGTCGAACGAAGCGTTGGCGGCGCTCGACGCGGCGGTCGCCGCTTACGACTACGGCCGCGGCGCTTGGCCCACCATGCGGGTGGCCGAACGCATTGAGCACGTCGAGCGGTTCGTCGTCGCCATGCGCGCCCAGCGCCGCCTCGTCGTCGCCCTGCTCATGTGGGAAATCGGCAAGACCCAGCCCGACGCCGAGAAAGAATTCGACCGCACGGTCGATTCGATTGTCGACACGGTGCACGCGCTCAAAGAACTCGACCGCACGTCGGCGCGCTTCGTTCAAGAGCAGGGCATCATGGCCCAAATTCGCCGCGGGCCCATCGGCGTCGCGCTCTGCATGGGCCCGTACAACTACCCGCTCAACGAAACGTTCAGCACCTTGTTCCCCGCGTTGCTCATGGGCAACACCGTCGTGTTCAAACCGGCCAAGTTCGGCGTGCTGCTGGTTCAGCCGTTGCTCGAAGCGTTTCGAGACTGTTTCCCCGCGGGGGTCATCAACGTCATCTACGGTCGGGGCCGAGAAACCGTCGGCGCGTTGATGGAAAGTGGCAAGGTCGACGTGTTCGCCTTCATCGGCACGAACAAGGGCGCGAGCGACTTGAAGCGCATGCACCCCAAGCCGCACCGGCTCAAGGCGGTGTTGGGCCTCGACGCGAAGAACCCCGCCATCGTGCTCGAAGACGCCGACCTGACCAACACGGTGAAAGAAGTCGTCACCGGCACGTTGTCGTTCAACGGCCAACGCTGCACGGCGCTCAAAATGTTGCTCGTGCACCGGGGCATCGCCGACGCGTTCATCGCCCAGTTGAGCGCCGCGGTCGACGGGCTGAAACCGGGCTTGCCGTGGGCGCCGCAGGTCGCGCTCACGCCCTTGCCCGAGACCGGCAAGGTCGAGGCCATGAAGGCGCTGGTCGACGACGCGGTGAAGCAGGGCGCTCGCGTCGTCAACCGCCACGGCGGCGAAGCGTGGCAGACGTTCTTCTTTCCTTCGGTGGTGTACCCGGTGACGCCGTCGATGCGGCTGTGGCACGAAGAGCAGTTCGGCCCGGTGTTGCCGGTCATGGTGTTCGACCGAGACGAGCAAGCGGTCGACTACGTGGTGGCTTCTTCGTTCGGCCAGCAGCTCAGCATTTTCGGCCGTGACCCGAAGCGCATTGGCCGGCTCATCGACGGGTGCGCCAACCAGGTGGGGCGCATCAACCTCAATTCGCAGTGCCAACGCGGGCCCGACACATTTCCGTTCAACGGGCGAAAAGACTCGGCCGAAGGCACCTTGTCGATTTCAGACGCGCTGCGCGTGTTTTCGATTCGCGCCTTGGTCGCCGCGAAGACGACCGCCGAGAACAAGGCGATTGTCGGCACCATTTTGAACGAGCGCCGGTCGACGTTCTTGACGACCGACTACATTTTTTGACCCCCGGCCGGCCCTTCGCGGCAGTCGGGGCTGATGAGCTCGGGTCGGTATTCGAAGTGCATCGTGTCGTAGTGCGCCCAGCGCCCTCCCCAAATGAAGCCCTCGGCTTCGAACGCGTCGACAATGGCTTGGGGTATTTTGTTTTTCCACCGCAGGGGCTCGCCGCGAAACGTCCACCTCCAGTAGTGCGAGCGGTCGACGTTGAGGTCGATGGCGATGCCCCAGGCGTGGGTCGACAGGTTTTTCGAGCGGGCGATTCTCCGCCAAATCCACGTGCCTCCGATGTCGCGCAAGAACGGCAACAGCGCGGCGTTGGCCCTGACCTGCGGTTCGAGCCGGGCGGCGACCCGGGCCAGTGCGTCGGCGGCCCGCTCGTGAAACGGGTAGCGGAGCCCGAAGAAGCGAACGTGGTGCAAGTGGTCTTGCACTTCGTCGCGGTTTGCGCCGTAGGTCGCCAAGAAGAGCTGCTCGACGCGGGCGCGCCCCGGGTCGTTGATCGCCCCCGCATCGCTGGTGTCGACCGGCACAATGGGCCCCGCGGAGTACGGCGGAGCGTAAATGTCAGACAAGGTGGCCACGTCGTGCGCTTCGAGGTCGGGCTCGCCTCCGTCGGGGCCACCGTCACCGGGGCCGGCGTCGCGGGCGGGCCAGGCCCAGGGCAGAAACGTGCCGGCGTCGCCTCGCTCGACCCACAGGCCCCACCCACCGTCTTGCTTGACGACCGTGCCGGCGTACCACTGCGGCAAGCACGCGAGGCCGGCGGGAGCGCCCGAGGGCACGCCCGCGTCACGGCCGGCATCGGCGCCCGAATCGGGTACCGACAAGGCCAGTGCCACTGCGAGCGAAAACCCAAACACTGGTGACAGGTTACCTTGAGTCGGCGCCGCGCTCGAATTGTCGGTGAAGTCACGACACGCCCACCTCGATGACCTGACCGGTTGGCGTGTATGGTCGGTCGGTGCTTTGGCTGACCCTCGCAGTGCTCGCGGCCGGCCCGGCCGACCTCGCGCAGATCAAAGAACGCGGCACGCTGCGGGTCTTGGTCTTCGGCGCCGACGAAGAATTTTTACCCCGAGACGGCAGCCCCCGGGCGCGCGACCGTGACCTGTTGACCGAATTGGCGAGCCGAGAAGGGCTGACGCTCGAGGTCGTCGTCGAGCCTGACTTCGACCGGCTCTTCACCCGGTTGCTGGCGGGAGAAGGCGACGTCATCGCCCACGGCCTCACCGTTACTCCCGAACGGGCGAAGCGGGTCGCTTTTTCGCGCCCGGTCGCGACGGTCAACTACGTGCTCGTCGGCAAGCGCGGCGCGAAGGGGCTGCCCCGAAAGGCGGCGCAGCTCAAGGGGCGCTCGGTCACCGTGCACCCGAATTCGGCCTACGCCCAGGCGTTGGCGCGGTGGTCGGCCGTCATCGACCCCGCCCCCGAAGGGCTCGACTCCGAGGGCGTCGTCTACCAGGTCGGCCGAGGAGACTTCGCGCTGACCGTCACCGACAGCAATGTCTTCGAGTCGATCTCGACGTACAACCGCGACGTCGAAGCGCTCTGCACCATGGGTGAAGGCATCGACCAGGCCTGGGCGGTACGCCCCGACGCGCCGCGGCTCAAAGCGGCCCTCGACGCGTTTCTCGTCGAAAAAGCGCTCACCGCGCACACCGAACGCCGCTTCGTACAAGACCTCGACGGCATCAAGAAGCGCGGGGCCCTTCGCCTTTTGACGTGGAACGACCCGGTCTCGTATTTCGGGTACCGGGGCCAGCTGCTCGGGTTCGACTACGAATTGGCGAAGCTGCTCGCGGCGCGGTTGAACGTTCGCCTCGAAGTCGTCGTGCCTCCCGAACGCTCGTTGCTCGTGCCGTGGTTGCTCGAGGGCCGCGGAGACTTGGTCGCTGCCACCATGCACCCGTCGACCGACCCGGCCGTCGCCAACAGCACCCCGTACCTGTTTTCTGACCAGGTGCAGGTGGGCGAAGGCACGGCGTTGGTTCAGGCGTCAGACCCCGTCGAGCAAGTGCAGCGCGCACTCGACGGCAGCGGCCCCAGCGTGCTCGTCGACCGCGTGTTGCTGCAGGCGATGGGAGAGGTGGCCAACGCGAACAAGGCGCCCGTCGTTCAACCCGACCAGCCCCTGGTGTACCTGTTGCGAAAGAACACGCCCAAGTTGCAGAAAGCGGTCAACGCGTTCGTCAAGGCGACGTACCAGGGCCTCGAATACAACATGCTCAAGAAGCAGTACTTCGAAGCGAACCGCGCCATTGACGCCGCGCGCGCCGCCGACGTCGGCCGCACCGGCACCTTGAGCCCGTACGACTCGCTTTTTCGAGAACACGCGGCGCGGGTCGGCATCGACTGGCGACTTCTCGCCGCGCAGTGCTTTCAAGAGAGCCGCTTCGACCCGAAAGCGCGCAGCTGGGCCGGCGCGGTGGGCCTGTTTCAACTGATGCCTTCAACTGCCCAAGAACTCGGGGTTCGGCAACGCGAAGACCCGGCCGAGAGCATTCGCGCGGGCGCCGACTACGACGCGCGCATGCTCGGGCGCGTCGAAGCGAAGTTGGCGCTCAAAGAACAGCTGCGTTTCGCCTTGGCGGCCTACAACGTCGGTCTCGGCCACGTCGAAGACGCGCAGCGCCTCGCCGCCGAGCTCGGCCTCGACCCGCTGCGGTGGTTCAACCACGTCGAGCGGGCGATGCTGCTGCTCGAGCAACCGAGGTACTACCGCGCTGCCCGTCACGGGTACTGCAAGGGCTCAGAACCGGTGACCTACGTCTCGCGCATTCAAGCGCAGTACGAGAGTTGGCTCGTGCTCATGCCGTGAACCATTTTTCAGCGCGCGTGGGGCCGGCGGTCTTCGGCCCCACGTCGGGTGAATGGGGTTAGGGGGCGACCACCACGGTGAGGGGTCGGCCCCGCTCCGGGTCGACCGCTTCGGCCGGCTCGACGAACGGGTCGAGCGGGGTCGTGGCTTCGGCCTCGAACACCGTGCGGCTGAGCACCGCCGGGTTGGGCCATTCTTTGGGCTCACGCCGGGGCACCGGCGCGGCGACCGGTTGGGCCGAAGCGCGCGGTGTCTCGAGTGCTCGCGGCGGGTCGCTCAGCACCACCCGGGGCCCCAGGGTGGTGGGCGGCTCGACCGGCACCGCCGCTGCCTCCGGTGGCGGCTCTGGGGTGTCGCCGTTCGTTTGCCACAGCCACCAGGCGGTGGTGAGCGTGATTGCCGTACAAATCACGAAAGCTTGTCGCAGCGTCATGGCGTCGTTCTCGTTTAGTCTGAAATGCCGTGGGTCTCGCGCCAGTGCTGCATCCACGCGTCTTCGCCGTTGTCGGCCGGGCCCGAGTAGAAAATGAGCTCGGTGACGAAGCTGACCTTGAGAAACCGCAGCAAGAACTCGAGGCTGGCCACGCCGCCTTCTGCCGGCGGCCCGCCGCGGGCTCGCAGGTCTCGGCCTTTGAGTCGCTTTTTGTTGTTCTCCTCCATCAGCGACTTGTCTTGTTGGAGTTCTCGAATTTGCTCTTTCGAGAGGTTGTTTCTGGTCGCCTCGTTGCCGTCGTAGGTGTGCGTCGCCTTTTCGCCGTGAATCGCCCGGCGGGTCTTCTTGTCCCACTTGCCTTCTGAAGGCTGGAGCGTGTTGGTGACCGCGGTGAGCCCCGCGAGGTACGCGTCGTTGTCGAACGGCAGTCGGTGCCCAGTAATCTCGATTCTGATGGGCTCGTCACCCGGTATGTCGGCGGCCGCGAGCAAGAGCGGCTCGTTGGCCGAGCCCCCGAAGCGCTGCATGAGCCCGTAGGCCATGTAGGCCCAGCTCACCGCTTCTTTGAGTTTGCTGCCCATGGGGCTGATGGGTGAGGTGATGCCAGCAACCGCCGCGCCCAGCGGGCCGCCGGTGGCGTACCCGCTCATGATGGCGCCCACCGACATCAGAAATTCGTTGTGCGCGAAATAGCCGACCGTCGTGCAGACGAACGCCGCGACCGCCAAGGTGGTGTACCCCGCCGCGGCCATGCCGATGAAGGCCACCGCGACCGGCACGTGGCCCGTCGGGTCGGTGTTCGTGACCGGGTTGTTGTAGACGTACGAATACCGGTTGAGCGCTTGCGGGTCGTACGGGTTGGGCAAGATGCTGTCGGGCGACGTGAAGCGACCGACGCTCGGGTCGTAGTAACGCGCCTTCATGAAAACGAGCCCGGTGTCGGCGTCGAACCGGTGGCCGGTGAAGCCAATGCTGTTCGCCACCGACCCCGACTTGCTGCTGTACGCACCGTACGGCGTGTAGGCGTATCGGTTCACGACGGCGCCGTTGACGTCGGTCAAGAGGCGCACCGAGCCCAAGCGGTCAGCGTGGTACCAGTACCGGGCCGAGCCCTCTTTCTTGGCGATGACGCGCTCGCCGGCCTGAATGTACTTGGTGAGGGTGCCCGTGGGGCTCACTTCGAAGGCCCCGAAGTACGAGGTGACTCCGGCCGCCGTCTTCTGGGTCACGCGTTCAGACGCCCAGTCGTACCCGAACTTCGTCGTCGCGGTGCTCGTGGCGATGCTGGTGGGCAGGTTCTCGCCGTTCCACGTGAAGGTGCGGCCGCCGCCGGTCAGCAGGTTGCCGTTGTCGTCGTACGTGTACGTCGTCGACCCGACCTTGGTGACCGCGTGGGCGTGCTTCGGGTCGGCGTACGCGTAGTTCCCCAACGCGGAGTTGTACGTCATGTTGCCCAGGTTGTCGTACTTCCACGACTGGGTCTGGGCTCCGGTGACCGACGTGAGCCGGTTGAGCGCGTCGTACCCGTAGGTGAAGTTGATGGCGGAGTCGATGGGCGAGACCGCCGTCTTCACGTTCGCGCCGTCGTCGTAGGTGTAGGTGACGTCGTAGAGCGTCGAGGTGCCCTTCTTGACGTTCGCGTTCGTGAGCCAGCCGCGTTTGGCGCTGTAGGTGAACGTTTCGCTCGTGCCGTTGGGGTACGTCGCGGTCAACAGCCGCCCGGCGGCGTCGTAGGTGGCCGACGACAGGTAGTTCGACAAGGTCGAGAGCGTGCCGTCTGCCGCGTACGACGACGTGACGACTTCGCCGTCGGGGTACTTCATGGTCTTCACGCGGTCGGCGGTGTCGTAGGTGTACGACAGCGTCTTGCACAACGTACCGACGCACTTGGTGCGTGAGTCGGGCTTCGTCGTAGGTGAACGTCGTCACTTCGGTGCCGAGCGTGCGTTTGGTGACCCGGCCCGCGGCGTCGTATTCGAACGCCCGCGTTTGGCCCTTGGCGTCGGTGAAGTCGGTGGGCAGGCCGCGGGAGTTGTACTCGGCGGTCGAACAGCCCAAGTCCCAGTCGCATTCGGCGATGCGGTTGCCCAACGAATCGTACGTCGTGGTCGACGTGTTGCCCTTCGTGTCGGTGATTTTGACGAGGTGGTCGAGCGAGTCGTACTCGTAGAACGCCGAGAACGTGGTGGCGTCAGAATTGACCTGTTGCACCTGCGTCGTGCGGCCGAACGCGTCGGTCCACGTGGTGCGGGCGTGGGTCAGCTCGTCGGTCGCCACGGTCACTCCGACGCCGTAGCTCATGGTCGAGAAGGTGTTGTCGGGGTTCGTGACGCGCACCAGCCGCCCCAGCGCGTCGTACAGGTACGTCATGAACTGCGGAGTCTGGCTCGAGAAGTACGGCAGCGACTTCTTGGCCGGCCGCTCGGAGCCGTCGCTGAAGATGAAGTCTTGCCGTGCGCCGCTCTCGGCCACCGTGAGGTACGCGCGGCCCAAGCCGTCGAGGTACGTGTCGAGCCAGAGGCCGTCGGTGGTGCCGTCGGTGATGCTCCGGCGAATTTTCGCGAGCGAAGCGCTCGTTTGTGCGTCGGTGACGGTGAGGTAGCTGTAGGTCACGGCCGCGCCGTCGGCCCGGGCCAGCGACGTCATTCGGCCGATGGGGTCGTACGAGAACGTCGTCTTCACGCTGTTGGGCGACTCACTGGTCTCGACCTGGTCGACGGCCACTTTCCACGTTTGCTTGGTGCACTGGTTCAGCTCGTTGCATTGCTTGGTGAGCAGCCGGTGGTAGGTGTCGTCGTAGAAGTACGTCTTCGTCTTGCCGGCGGCGTCGGTCGTCGACGTCACGTTGCCGTACGAGTCGAACCCGGTGCCGAGCGAGATGTACCCGTCGGTGACGTTGTTCCACTGCTTGACGGTGGTGGCGTCGCCCTTGGTGGGCGCGGTCGAAGAGCTGGTCGCGTTGTCGTAGTAGATGAGTTTCTGCGAGACGATGGTGCCGGCCGAGTCGGTGTGCTTTTCGAATGACGGCTTCGCGACGATGTACGCCGTCGTGTTGGGCACGTAGCCGCGTTCGGTTGCGCGGTTGTCGGTCGACAACGACGTGTCGCCATATTCAGTCGTCTTGGTGACGTTGCCGTACGAGTCGTAGGCGAAGCTCGTCTGCACCTTGCGGCAGGTCGTGGTGAGCGCGCAGTCGTAGTCGTATTGGGTCGTCAACACCGAAGTGTACGGAGCGGCCGTGTTCTCGGTGTAGCTGAAGGTCGAATACGAATAGATGTTGGCGAGCGCGTCGCGCACGTAGGTGGTCTCGGGCTTGCTGATGCAGCCGACGTGCTGGTGGTAGTAGGTCTCGGTGTAGTCACCGGCGGCGCTGATGACGGCTTTGACCTTGCGAAAGCCCAAGAAGCGGCGCTCGGCGTCTGACCAGAGCCCGCCTGCGTAGGTGTACGTCGTGGTCGACGAGCCGCCATGCCCGTCGCTCGTCGTGAGCGAATTGGTGGTGGGCAACACGAAGCCCAGTGGCAGGTAGTTGTTGCCCCACGAGCTCGACGGCTTGAAGACCACGGTGGTGGTGCCGCCCACGCCGTTTGCAACCGTGTTGACGAGGTCGCTCTTGGCGGCGTTCTTGCCGCAGATGAGGCCGCTCGGCACGTGGGCGCAGAGGTCGACCACCCCGTCGCCCGAAATGTCGCTGAAGGCAATGGTGCCGTAGTATTCGGGCGCGTTCCACCCGCCGGAGTCGGGCCAGCTGGTGAGCGTGACGGCCGTGGCGCCGAAGCCGCTCGCGTTCGCCAACCAACACTTCATGCCGTTGCCGTCGCGACCGCACACATCGGCCCGGTCGTCGGCGTTGACGTCGACCATGTGCAACGTCGACGCGTACTGGTCGGCCGACCACCCATTCGAGACGACCACCTCGCTCACCCGGCCGAACAGGGTTCGCACGCCAAGACCGTCTGAGAGGTAGCAGTCGTACCCCGAGTCGCTCGCCCCACAAATGTCGGCTTTGCCGTCGCCGTTGACGTCGGTGTACTGAATCGTTCGGTCTTTCCAGTCGGTGAAGCCTCCCGACCACAACGGGCCATTCACTTGGGCGCCGAACCCCGACCCCGTCGACAAGAAGCATTCGAGGCCACCCGTCGTGCGGCCGCAGGCGTCGGCTTTGCCGTCACCGTTGACGTCGGCCAACCCCACCGTGGTGGGAAAACGCATGACCGCCGAGCCCGGCCCGGTGATGGTGCTCGTCGAAAACGCCGTGCCGGTCGAGAGGTGGCATTCGAGAGCGGTGCCGTTGAAACCACAAATGTCGGCCTTGCCGTCGCCGTTGATGTCGCCGTAGCGAATGGTCTGGTACCTCGACGTACTGTTCCAAAACGCGGCGTCGCTCCACGCCGGGCCCGCGAACGCAGTAGGAAAACCGCTGCCGTTCGACAGGTAGCAGCTGATGCCGGTCGACAACCGCGCGCAGACGTCGGCCTTGCCGTCACCGTTCACGTCGGCGTACGAAATCGTGTCGTTGTAGGCGTCGGCGTCGAACCCGGGTGACGCCCAGGCCGGCCCGGCGATGCGCGTCGAAGAAAACGAGCCGTTCTTGCTCGAGAGGTAACAGCCGATGCCGGCCGTCGAACGGCCGCACACATCGGCCGCGCCGTCTCCGTTGATGTCGGCGTACCGAATGGTCGTAAAGTGTGCCTCGGTGCCCCACCCCTGGCTGTCAGCGAACGGCGTGAAGGGCGTGGGGCTCGACAGTGACGGGTACGACACCGTCGCGCCGCCGTAGGTGAGCGACATGGCCGGCAGCGCGGTGCCGCCGGTAATGGCCTTCGTCGACGTGTCGAGCACGTAGTCGTTGCCGTATTGCTGAATGCTCGAGACGGCCGAGCGACCAGACGGCGTGGTCGTGTAGCGCACGGCGTACGCGCGAACCGGCGTCGCCGACGTGGAGACGGTAATGGTCTTGAGGCGCGAGCCGATGAATGACGAATACGCCGTGCCGTTCGCGGTGGTGACATCGTCGCTGCGGCTCTCCCAGTACAGCGTGACGGCCGTGCCGTTGTAGCTGACCGAACTGGGGTAACAGTGGCGGGCGGGGCTGCCGCTGCAGCTCCAGGCGTAGGTGACGTTGTTGGCGTGGGTGTCGGTGACTTTCGTGAGCCCCCACACCAGCGTGCCCAGCGCCGAACCCAGCGTCGGGCTGGCGCAGCTGGTCGGCGTGCGCGTGCAAGGTTGGGCGATGGTGTAGTAATACTGCATCGCGTCGTTGTCCCAGTGCGGCACGCAGGTCGGCACCCCCGCGGTCCACCCGGGCGCGCACGTCAAGGTGACGCAGTTGATCGCGTAGTCACTCTCGGCGATGTACGTCTCGGCCGCGCAGACGCCCTGGTACCCGCTCTGCACCGGCGAGTACGTTCGAAGCACGCCCAGCTTGTCCCAGACTTTCCACGTGGAGCCATCGAGCTTGATGCGCTGGTAGTTTTCAATGCGCGTCGAATGGGTGCCACCGGTCGCGCAACTCGGGCTGGTGCTGCCGGTCACANNNAATTGAACTTCGGCGCCGCCCCTCCTGGCCCCCTGCGCTCGACGGTGCCGAACCCGACCAACGACCAACCCACGCCCACCTCGCCGTTCTCGTTGGTCGACGTGTACGAGAGCCGCAGCGCGGGCTCGATGTCGTGAAAGTCGGGTGTCGAAATCGGTACCTGCGTGCCGAAACTGCCGTAGTAGCCGTCGACGGCCCCGGGCGCGGAGAACGCCGACGTGGCCGCCAACAGCATCGTGGTGAGAAGAGGTCGAAGTAAAAAATGGCGCTGGGTCATGGCGGTGTTGGTGCCACGAACACCGACATCGGCTCACCGTTGCGAAATTTTCTTTTTTCGCAACTTTTTGGGGCCTCTCTTGTTGGTAGCGGGTTTTGCCAAATTCAGCCCATGAGTTCGGTCTGTTGTGGGGTTCGACCGCAACGGCACGGGGTTCGTGGTGCGCTGATCACCTCGCCGAATTGGGGCGTGTTCAAGGCGTCGGCACGAAGCGCTGGGTGACCGCGCCCCGCTTCACGATCAAGGCGCCGGGCTCGAACACGACCCGCGCTTTTTCGCCGGTGGGCCACTGCACGGTGACCCGCCGGCGCTCGAGCCGCGTGTCGATGACGGCGAGTGGCTGCGTCGGTTTGAACTTCGGCTTGCCGTACTTGACCTGGAGTGGAGCCGCGGCGCAGTCGTCGTGGGTGACCGGCCATTGAAACGTCGCCGACGGCAGCGCCGGTTCGACGTCGCTGCTCAAGTCGAGTCGCTCGTCGGTCGTCGGGTCGACCCATTCGCCGTCGAGGCGGGTTTCTTGCGGGCGGCACGTCGCCGGGTCGATGGTGACGAGCGAGCGGGGGCGTTGCCAGTCGGTGATGCCTGCGCTGTCGCGGTTCTCGATGTGGTGAACGAGCAGGTACCCCGTGTCGGTCGGCAGGTACGACACGTCGACGTTCGTGCCCAACGCCGGCTCGAGGCGAGCGTGGCTCCACAACGTGACGTCTTTTAGGGCGCCATCAACGGTGGCCGAGAGCAGCACGAATTCGATGGAGTCGCCCAGGCGCGAGTCTTCTTGAACGAGTGACTCGTCGTACGCACGGCACGACTTCGGGTGGTGTTCGAGCACGAACTCGTTGCAGCCGCGCACTCGCCGCTCTTCGAGCAGCTGCACCGACTCGCACGTCTTGTCGCAGCGCGACGGCGTGCGCAAAAACGAGAGCGCGACTTCATTCACGGCGAAGGGCGCGAAGCGCGCGTACAGCGGGCACCGGGGCGCGGCCACCCCCGCATCACGGGCGGGCGACACCGGCTTCGCTGCGAACAGCGACCACACGAGAAGCGACAGCGAGCAGGCGTTCACGCCCGTCACACTGCCTCCCCGCGGGGGCTCTGTCGAGCAAGACACCGCTCACCCGAAGTTCCGTTGAGCTGAGCTGTGCTTGGCCTGAGAAACCGGCTCGCGTACCCGTCGCTGCTCACTCTGGCTGCTCTCGACGCGTTCAATCGCCAAGTGTTGATGATTCCGACCGACTACCACTCTCCGTTTCCAAGAGAACTCCGTCCGCTTCTCAGAGCCGATCCGAATCATGAGGTCGATGCCCTGATGGCGTCTGCCTGCGCCCATTCGCGGCAGTTCGTATCGAACGACATCACCCTCAACGCCCGGCTCAGGTTTCTGGCGCAGCGAGGGTTTCCCGTACCGCAGCCCATCACCTTCACCGAATTCACCGACCTCGTGAGCTGATGTCGCCGAGCATCGCTGGCGGCCGCCGAGCGATGAGCCATTCTGCGAGCAGCACGTTGATGCCCCAGCCAGCGCCCATCAGCACGGCGAAGGCGGCTGGGCTTGGAGCCCCGACCCAGAGCACCCACGGGAGGTTCGTGAAAACTTGGGTGCCGGCGCCCATGCCCAACGCGTAAGCGCGGAGCATCCACGCTTCGTGGCGGGCGACGTCTCGTCGGCGAATGGCGAAGAAGCCGAGGGTGAGTGAGGCAAGCATCGCCGCTCCGACGGCGAGCCGAATGAGGGTCAGGGCCTGGCTGTCGGTCGCCGGCACGCTGAACGAGTGGGTCATCAACAGCCCCGAGGCCGCCGCCGCGAGCCCCGCCGGCACCACGACGCGGCCCAGGGCCCGGTGCCAACGGCGCCTCCCACGGCGCAAGGTTGGCACGAACTGCAACGCCCCCAGCAGGCTGAAGACGGCAATGGCGACGATGTGGGTCGTGGTCAGCACGGGCGCTGCGAAGAAGCGTGCGTTGTCGTCGGTCGCCAACCCGCTGCTCAACTGCCTCAGGCGAACGGCACCCGCGGCGATGGGTACCACGCTGAGCGCGACGAGGCCCACGGGAGCCCACCACTCGGCTCGCTTGCTCGTTGGTTTCATCACCCCACGGTACGGGCGCGCCCCGGAGCGCGCCGCGCGCGAATTCGCGATCTCCCCGTGCAAAAACGTGCGCCGCGACGAATGCGGTATGGCCGCGCTGTTCGTTCGTCAGTTTTCGCGCCAGGTCTCGAACCCACACACCGTGCACTGGCAGAGCAAGCGTTCGAGGCCGTCGACCTCACGAATTTCGAGCGTTACATCGCCACACTGAGAACAGGTGACGGTGTCCAACAGCGTTCCGGGGGCGCCGGGGCGCGAACGTGCGCCTTGTTCGATTACCGCGAGGCGCTTCACCGCCGCGAGTACCGGGTTGTTGCCCCACTTGCGCGCGGTCTCGACCAACCGGCGGTGGGTGCGCCCGTCGAGCGGCAACGTGAGCTGGCCGACCAACGCGCGGGCTCCGTCTTCTTGACGTCGTTCGAGCGCAAACTGGAGCGCCGCCGGGCCGAACCGCGCGACGTCGGCGCCTTTGGCGGCAAGCAGGTCGACCCAATCGGCTCGGTTTCGACCCGCCGCCGCTTTCAGGGTCGACGACTCGTTGCCGGCGCCGTTGACGTCAACGCCTTGCGCCAAGAGCCAATCGAACGCCGTGCGGTGCGCGTTTTGTACGGCGAGACGAAGCGCTTTTCGGCTCACGTCGGTCGACCACGGTTGGGTCGCTTTCAGCGCCTCCAAAATCGCGACGTGGCCACAGGCGGAGGCCACCGAAACGACCGAGTTGCCTTTTTCGTCTTCGGCATCGGGGGCACGGCCGGCGAGCAGGGCGACCGCGGCCGCCGTTCGGCCCTCCTGGGCCGCGAGGAGCGCGCTCGGGGCCAACTCCGCCGCCTCGCACCGAGCGACGACGCTGCGGGCGAGCCCTTCGAGTGCGTCGTCGGGGGCCGTCTTGATTGCGTGGTGGAGCGAGGCTCGTTCGTCAGGCGTCATGACACCGTTCCCCCAGTCGTCTTGGAGACGAAACGCGTCGGTCAGTACCCCTGCTCTCGCAGAGCGAGGTCAACCAGCGCGCCCTCCTCGAACCAGAACTGGTTGATTTCTTTGTTGAACCACTTCGAGTTCGGCTGGGCCGAGCGAACCTCGAGCAAGAGCCGATTGGGGGCGGTGTCGACGACCGCCGCGCGAGCGAGGCACTCGCCTTTGGGTTCTTCGCCGAAGCCGCCTTCGAGGCAGACCTGGTCTCCCGTCGCCAGCCGACGCACGTAGGTTTGGGCCAGGTACAACGCATTGTCACACCCGGTCTTCTTCGGCGTGCAGCGCGAAGTGGTCGGCGCCGCGTACACCGGCACGTTCTCGACGAGCCCGGCGGCGCCCCGCACGCGAGACGGCCGTTGGTCGAGCGCACACGCCGAGAGCAGCACGGCGGTCAGGGCAATGAGCGACAGTCGGGTCATGCGCGGGGTTTACCTCAAGCGGCCCGCGCATTGATGCGCGCCGCGCTTCTTTTTCGGAACGCCGCGACCTTCAGCCCCTTGGTGAACACCGCTCGAACGCCGGGTCGCCTCGTCGTCGCTCAGCGGTTGCGGAGGGTGCTTCATGACCGGTGGCCGCGCTCCGGGTCTTTCGCGATGCGGGCCGCGCTTTTTCGAACGCCGCGCGACCTTCAGCCCTTCAGGCCCACCGCTCGAACGCCTGGGCTGCACTCGTCGTCGTCGCCAGCGGTTGCGGAGGGTGCTGCGTTCAGTGGCGCGCTCCGGGTCTTTCGCGATGCGCCAGCGCGCGGAACAACACCTGGGCCTCGTCGTCGCTCCGGCTGTTGCAGGGCGCTTTTGGCGACCAGTGGCCGCGCTCGGTCTTTCGCGTTGCGCGCCGCGCTCTTTCTTTGAACGCCTTACGGCTTCCAGCTCCACTTCAGCTACACCCGCTCAAGACGCCTGGGCGACATAATCACGTCGCTCAGCTGTTGCAGGTGGCACCTGGCCACGCCGACGCGCACCAGAAATTCGCGCAGCCCCGGTCTTTGGCGTGCGCGCCGCCCGCACCGCGTCAGCCCGGCTCGGCGCTGTTGGGCGAGTCGTGCACGGCGAGCCGCACTCGACGGCCGACCCGGGGGCATATGCCAGGCGGCCCAGGTCGAATGAAGGCGGTCTTCCTGTCGCCCTGCCAGGCGATGTACGCGGCCGGGAGCCGACAGCGGTGTTCGGCGCTCGGCGGTGATTCGAGCTGGGCTTGCACCAGCGGTCTTCGACACGCGCTTGCTCTCGAGTCGACCGGGGGCGGTCATGTTGAGAAAGTCGGTGTTGCCGCCAGTGTTGAGTTGGTAGCTGCGCTGCAGCTCGGCGCCGCGCAAATCGAGCAACTTGGCGAGCGCGCGGTGCAGCACCGTCGCTCCGACCTGGCTTTTGATGTCGTCTCCGATGACCGGCACGCCCGCCGCTTCGAAGCGCGCGGCCCAGCGTGGCTCGGAGGCGATGAAGACGGGCATGGCGTTGACCAGCGCGACCTGGGCCGAAAGGCACGCCTCGGCGAAATACTCGACCGCGCGCTGAGCACCCACGGGCAGAAAGCACACCAGCACTTCGGCGCCCGAGGCCCGCAGCGCCGCCGCCACGTCGCAGGGTGGCAGGTCTGACGGCACGAAGCGGGCGGCTTCGGGCAGCCCGTGAAAATGCGTCGGCATGCCGTCGAGCACCGGGGCCATGGCCACGCGAAACGACCAGGGCACCTCTCGGCAAAACACCCTCGCGCAATTGGGTGGCGCGAAACACGCTTCGGCCAGCGGCTTGCCGACCTTGCGCACGTCGATGTCGAACGCCGCCACCGGCTCGAGGTCGGCCACGGTGTAGCCGCCGAGCACCGGCCAGGTCACCCCGCGCAACCCGTCGGGCAGCCGCGCTTGGGCGATGCCCTGCAACAGGGCACTGGCGCAATTGCCGACGCCGGCGATGGCGAAGCGAATGGAGCGCCCGGCCGTCACGCGCTCGCGCTCTCGGTGGGCCAGTGGGTTTCAAACAGCCGCAAGAACGCGTCGGTCAACGCTCGGCCGGTGCGCTCACCCAACGCTCGGCGGCGGGCGTATTCGGCGCGCAACGGCGCGGTCTCTGCGGTGAGGGCCGCGTACAGCCGCTCGACCCGCGGGTCGGCGAACCGAAACCCCCAGTCGGGAAACGCGCCGGTCAGCAAGCCGTCTTGCGCGAGGCGGGTGAACAATTCGGTGCCGGCTTCGGGGTGCAAGCGGCTCAAGAACTTGCCCGGGTTGCCGTCGTGGGCCAGCTCGTTCGCCAGAAAGTCGACGCCGAAGCGCACGTCGTCGAGTGACATGTACGGGTGAAACAAGATGTACCCAGAAATAACGTCGATCTCGAGTCGCTCCAAGGCCTTCAGCACGGCGCGCGCTTGCTTTACCGAAAACCCCTTCTTGTACGTCTTGAGCGCGGCCGGCGAACCCGATTCGAGCCCCAAGAAGACTCGGCGCAGACCCACGGTGCGCAGCCGCTCGAAGCGGCGCGGCTCGAAGCTTTGCACGAGGCAGTCGAGCCCGAAGTCGAGCGGGCGCCCGTCGGCCAAAAGCGCCGTCGCCAGTTCGTCGGCGCGCGCGAAGCCCTCGTCGCAGGGGCCGAAAAATTCATCGTCGACGAAGAAGACCGGCTGCGCGTCTTGGCGAATGGCTGGGTGCTCGAGCTCTTGGAGCAGCGACGCCACCCCGCGCATGCGCCAGGCTTTGGCCCCGTAGCGGCCGGCGGTCGAACAAAATGAACACAACCCCCACGCGCACCCTCGGCTGCCCTGAATGGGAAACGAGCCCTGCGGCCGCGACCCGCGTTTTGAAAACGCGTCGTGCCGAGGCAACAGCGCCGCGAAGTTGGCCCGCACGGCATCGGCGACCGCAAGACCGCCCTCGCCCGTTCGCCGCACGACCCCCGGTGACGTGGGCACCCGGCCGGCGAACAGCGCATGGCACACCTCGGCGATGACGTCTTCGGCTTCTCCGCGAATGGCGAATTGCGCTTCGGGTATGAACTCCATCAAGTCGACGGGAGACATGGTCGCCGCCCAGCCGCCGAGAACGACGGGCCCGTTGAACCCCCCGGCCCGCACGGCCTTCGCGACTTCGCGGGCCGGCCGCGCCGTCGCTTGCAGCACGCTGAGGCCCAGCACGTCGCCCTCGCGCAGCAACGACAGCACGTTCGCCGCGGTGGTGGTGATGTCCCACCGGGCGGCGTACCCGTCGACGATGCAGGCATCAATGCCGTCGCGTTCGAGCGCTGCGGCCAAATACGCCACGCCCAAATTCTCGAGTGGAAAGGGGAACTTGTCTTCGAGTCGCAGGGCGTTCGGCACTTCTTCGCCGGGTACGACCAACACCACGCGCGGGCTCACGCCAAGGCCTCGAGCACGCGGGTGAGCACGACTTCGGGGGGCTGCTCGGCGTCGACTTTCACCAGGCGCACCTGCGGTTCGATCTCAGAAAAGAAATGCGCGTAGCCTCGGCGCATGGCCGAAAGGCGGCCGACGTCGCCCCACAGCGGGTCGAACGCGCGGGCGCGCGGCTGTCGTTGGAGCGACCGTTCAGGTGCCACGTCGAGCCACACCGTCACTTCGGGGCTCGACAGCCGCCCAGCGTCACGTGCTTCGCGCCACCACCGCAGGTTGCCGGCCCAACTCTCGTCGGCGCGGGGGTTCGGCTGGCCTTCTCCGTCGAGCGCCCAGGCGTACACGAGGGTGCTCGCGTAGTGCCGGTCGACCACCACCCACGGCGTGGCCACCAGCCGCGCGAGCGTCTCTTTGAGCTCGTCGTTGGCGAAATAGAAGGGCTGGTGCAGCGGCCACCGAGCCCACTGGGCGTCGGTGAAGCCGACCCATTCGGGCACGAGTGCGGCCTGGAGGGTCTCGGCCAACCGCGCGGCCAAGGTGGTTTTGCCGGCGCCGGGCAAGCCTTCGAGCACCACGCGTCTTGACCGCGCGGGCCGGTTTGCGGTGACTTCGGGCGGTGCCGACACGAGCGTCAATATACGTGATGCTCGCCGAGGCACCACACCGCTCGCCGAACCCCGTCATGGTCGAGCTGTTTTCTCGGCTCGAGGCCCAGGGCGTGGGGGTGACACTGGGGTACGCCGGCGTGGGTGAAGTGCCCGACGCCGACCTGTACCTGTTCAAGTCGCGCTCGCCGAGGTGGTTTGACTTGGCGGCGCGGCTCGACGGGCAGGGCCGCCGGTTGGTGGGTTCGTGGCCTGCGCGGCAACTGGTTCGCGACAAGTGGGCGTGCACCGAACGGCTGCGCGAAGCAGGGGTGCCCGTGCCGCAAACCTGGCGACTGACCGACGAGCGCCACGTGAGCGAGTTGCTCGAGACCCGCGCCGTGGTGGTGAAGCCCCGAGTGGGAGGCGCGGGCGTCGGCGTGCAGCTGCTCGAGCGCGGGGCGCGCGGCTGGGCTTGGCCCGGGTCGGTCGACTCGCTCGTGCAAGAGCGAGTGCCCACGTCGCGGCCCGACCTCAAGTTGTACGTGGTGGGTGACACGGTCTTCAGC
>JBGAIY010000544.1:0-4665 GCA_044225205.1 Myxococcaceae bacterium
GTTCTTGTCGTACCGGCCGAACGGCGAAGAGCCGGGCTTCTTCACCGCGCTCATTTCACCCAAGACCGACCTCAAGGCCGACGAAGTGATGCCCAAGCGCATCACCTTCGTGATGGACACGTCGGGTTCGATGATGGGCGACCGCATCAAGCTCGCGCGCGACTCGCTCAAGTACTGCGTGCAGCGCCTCAACCCGAAAGACGAATTCAACGTGGTTCGCTTCTCGACCGACGTCGAAGCGCTGTTCGAAAAGCCCCAAGTGGCGACCGCCGAAAACGTGAAGAAGGCGGTCGAGTTCGCCAGCTCGTTCGAAGCCATTGGCGGCACCGCCATCGACGAAGCGCTCCAGCGCGCCTTGCAAGACGGCAAAGACAAAACCGACAAGCCGCACTTGGTGATGTTCATTACCGACGGGCAGCCCACCGTCGGCGTCACCGACGAGGGCGAAATTGCCCAGCGGGCCAAGGTCGCGAACACCAGCCACGCCCGCATTTTCACTTTCGGCGTGGGTGAAGACTTGAACGCCCGCCTGCTCGACCGAATCGCCGACGAAGGCCACGGCACGAGCGACTTCGTGCGCGACGGCCGCGACTTCGAAATCAAAATCAGCGGGTTCTACGACAAGGTGGCGAACCCGGTGTTGACCGACGTGGCGCTCGACCTGTCAGCCTTCGGTGCCTACGACGTGTACCCCAAGACGCTGCCCGACCTGTTCAAGGGCACCCAGCTCGTGGTGATGGGCCGGTACCGCACCCCGAAAGACGGCGTGGTGGTGCTCTCGGGTTCGGTCAACGGCGCGAAGAAGGTCTACGAGTACCGCGCCGAGGCCGCCAAAGAGAACAAGTCTCACGACTTTGTGCCGCGCCTGTGGGCGATTCGCAAGGTGGGCTATTTGCTCGGTGAAATTCGGTTGAACGGTGAGCGCGCCGAATTGAAGAGCGAGGTCATCGCCTTGGGCAAGAAGTACGGCATCGTCACGCCGTACACGTCGTACCTCGTGGTCGAAGACGTGCCGATGCCGGTGGCCGCGAACCAACCCCCGCTGCCCCCGGTTCGCCCGTGGAGAGACCGCCCCGTCGACGAAGAGAGCCGCTCGTGGAGCGCGCCGAAAGCCAAAGGTGAAGACAAGCGGCCCACGCCGAGTGCCGCCGCGCCGGCCTCGCCCGCCGAAACCGAAGACTTGGGCAGCAACGTGTTCGCGGGCCGCGGTGGGCCCGGCACGGGCTCGGGCGCGGCGGGTGGGTTCGCCGAACCCACGAAGGCACTCGAAAAGAGCGAAGGCAAAGAAGCCATTTTGGTCGCCAAGAAGGTGCGCATCATGAAAGACGGCGACGCCAGCGCCGACTCGAGCGAACCGGTTCGTTCGGCGTCGGGCCGCACCTTCGTGTACCGCGCCCGTTCGGGTGGTTGGGTCGACTCCGAAGCGCTCGCCACCGCGGTGCCGAAACAGCTCAAGGTGAAATACCTGTCTGACGCCTACTTCGAGTTGCTCAAAGCCCGGCCCGACCTGAAAGCCGCGCTCGCCTTGGGTGACCGGGTGTTGGTCATGGTGGGCAAAGACAAAGCCGTCGTCATCGACCCCAAAGAGGGCGAGTCGGCGGCCGACAAGGTCACCGCGTTTCTGAAGTGACCTGGGTCAGCACCTCGCAGCCTTCGCGGGTGACCAAGACGGTGTGCTCGAACTGGGCCGAGAGCAGGCCGTCTTGGGTCACCACCGTCCACCCGTCGGGCAATTGCCGTACGGCGGCCAGCCCTTGGTTGATCATGGGCTCAATGGTGAACACCATGCCGGCCTTGAGTTTGAGGCCGGTGCCCCGCCGCCCCACGTGGGGCACGAAGGGCGGCTCGTGCATGGCCCGCCCAATGCCGTGGCCGCCGAAGTCGCGCACGACCGAATAGCCCTGGGCGCGGGCGAGCTCGTCGATGGCAGCCCCCACGTCGCCCAAGTGCGCGCCGTGGCGAACCTGGGCGACGCCCGCGTACAAGCAGGCGCGCGCCGTCTCAATCAGTCGTCGGGCCTCGGTCGACACCTCGCCGACCGTGAAGGTGGCCGAGGTGTCTCCGTGGTACCCGCCCAGCTGGGTCGTCACGTCGACGTTGATGAGGTCTCCTGGTTGCAGCACGTCGTCGGCCGAGGGCACTCCGTGACAGACGACGTTGTTGCGGCTGGTGCAGACCGCGTGGCGAAACCCATGGTAGCCGAGCTGGCTGGGGGTGCCTCCGCGCTCGCGGGTGTCGTCGCGAACCCAGCGGTCGATGTCGGCGGTGCTCACTCCGGCGGCCAGGCGCGAGCCCACCAGCTGCAAGGTTTCGGCGGCGGCTCGGCTGGCTCGACGCATGGCGTGCAACGCGGCAGGGCTCATGACCAGCGGTTTTCGCCGAGGCGTGGAGACCCCCGCCAATACCGTTTTGGTCTACCCCGACCGCCGGCCGAGCACCGACGCGCCAAATGCGCCAGAATGCCCAGCTGCATGAGCCTCACCCAGCTTCGTTATTTCGTGGCGGTGGCCGAAGAGGGCCAGGTCAGCCGCGCGGCCAGAAAGCTCCACGTTTCACAGCCGCCCATGAGCCAGCGGCTGCGTGAACTCGAAGCCGAGCTCGGGGTGACGTTGTTCGACCGAGGCGCCAAGGGCATGCGGCTCACCTCGGCCGGAGCGCGGTTTTTGACGACGGCCCAGCGCGTGCTGACCGAGCTTGACTTGGGGGTCAGGGCGCTCGTCGAGAACTTGCCGCCAAAGACTTGAGCCGCCTGCGCGGGTGAAGCCGAGCGAGAGCGCTCCGGTGAGCGTGGTGCTGCCTCAGTGTCAGACGAAGGGCATAGACGAGTTGCGTGGGTGGGGTGGCGGAGGGCCGGCGACGGGCGCCGGAGAAGTCGGTGCTGTACGAGGCGTTTCGCCGAGGCTGGGCCTCGGTGTCGGGTTGCGTGCCGACGCGAGTCAAGCAGGAGGCACAGCGGTACCTCGAATGCGGCCAACTCCGCTGCGGCTTTGTCGAAGTGACGTGCGAGGGCTGCAACGAGTCGAGGCTCATCGCCTTCTCGTGCAAGGGGCGAGGGTGGTGCCCGTCGTGCACGGCGCGTCGAGCGGCCGAGACGGGGTTGCACCTCGCGACTGTCCTGCCGCGCGTCAGCCACCGGCAGTGGACGGTGAGTCTGCCCTTTCGGGTGCGGCTGGCCGTGGTGAAGCAGCCTCGGCTTCTCAAGTGTCTGGAGCGACGCTTCCTCAAGGCCATCTGGCGGTGGCAGCGCCAACAGGCCAAGCGTGTTGGGCACGAAAACCGGTTTTCGCTGGGCGGGGGCGTCTGCTTCACGCAGTGGTTTGGGAGTCGTCTTCAGTTGACGCCGCATCTGCATGTCTTGGTGCCCGAGGCCCTTTGGGCCGACTCGGGGGAGTGCGTCGAGCTCGAAGCCCCGCGAGATGACGACGTGGGCAGAATTCTCCACCGCACGCTGCGGCAAACGAGGAGCGACTGGGGCGAACTTTCGGCCGCTTGGGCTGAAGACGACTTCGAGCAACTCCAGCACTTGGCCATTCAGGCACGGCTGGCGCTTGAGGTGCCTGCGTCGCCGCACCGCAGGCGGCGCCTTGCCGTCGCCGAAGGGTTTTCGCTGCACGCAGACACCGCGGTGCACGGGCATGACAGAGTCGGCCTCGAGCGCCTGTGCCGGTATGGCGCCCGCGGGCGCATCGCCGAGTGCCGTCTGCGCAAGCTGGCCGACGACGTGTACGAGTACACGCCCAAGCGCGGAGTCACTTTCACTCTGACAGCCACAGAATTGGTACGTCGGCTGGTGGCCCTGTCACCGCCAGCCAAAAGTCACCTCACCAGTTTTCACGGCGTCTACGCGCCGCACGCGAAGCTGAGGGGTTTCGTGACAACAGCGCCCGCGCCGGTGGCGCCGCCCACGCCGGCGGCATCGCGGCCCGCGAAAGCAATGACGCGACGGAGGCCACGCGTCGACTGGGCGACCCTCCACCAGCACACCTTTGGCAACGACGTGCTGCAGTGCCCCTGCGGTGGCCGACGCACCATCAACGCCGTCTTCTCGACACGCAAGGCCGCAGAAGAAAGACTTGGCGCCCAAGGGCAGCCACCACGCACCAGGCTGCTGCCCTCCACCGCTCCGCCACAACTCTCTCTGGCCGTGTGAGTACATCTCGAGGGTACGGGCTTCGACCGCCGCGCTCGTAGACCGTCTCCCGTCACCGAAAGGTGCGACCTGCACAGCAAGGTCCACTCTTGTTGACACCCAAAACGCCACGACCGAGCCCCAGAGCCTCTCGGCTCAAACCCCGGTTGCGCGCTTTGAACACCTTGGTCTTCGGCAGCGACTTTCTGTTGCCGTACCACGATGATGCAAACGGGGCGCAGCTGTTCAACACCTACGCGCGCTTCACTGAACTTGGCGTGCTCAAGGGCACCGGAACGTGGACCTACGACATGGGCACCCTGGTCATTGGGCCTTCGAACACGACGTGGGTCTCGAGCGGCACCCAGTTGGTGAAGGCGCCCTTTGCGCTCGTGCCGTAGCTGAACAGTTTCGGAGTTCCAGCTGCGCAGCCGCACCAATGCGCGGCCGCGCCCGAAGAAGGTCAGGTCAGGGGTTGTAGAACCAGGTGTTGCCGTCAACGAGCGTGACGACTTGCTTGCGTTCCAGATCGTAGG
>JBGAIY010000545.1:0-4696 GCA_044225205.1 Myxococcaceae bacterium
AATTTCGCACACCATGAACTGGGACGACTTGCGCGTGGCGCTGGCGCTTTCGCGGCACCACCGGCTGAGCACGGCGGCGAAGGCGTTGGGAGGCACCCACACCACGGTGGGGCGGCGGCTGCGGGCCTTCGAACGGTCGCTCGGGGTTCGGCTCTTCGACCACACGCCCGACGGCTACATCGCGACCCCGGCCGGGCAAGACGTCGTTGACGTGGCCGAACGTCTCGAGGCCGAAATGCTGGCGCTCGAGGCGCGGGTGTTGGGCGGCGACGAGCGGTTGCAGGGTGCGCTCCGCGTCACCACGATGGACATTTTGTTTCGAAAGTACCACCGCGCGTTCACGTCATTCGTCGAACGGTACCCAGGCGTCGAACTCACCGTGAACGCGAACGACCGGGAGGCGTCGCTCACCCGGCGCGAAGCCGACGTGGCCCTGCGAATGACCCGTGCTCCGCCCGAGCACCTGGTCGGTCGCAAGCTGGGTCACATCGACTTCGCGGTGTACGCCAGCCGAGGGCTCGCGGCGAAAGTCGGGCCACGGGCGACGTACGGCGACTACCCGTGGCTCCACTGGGACGAACGCCTCAACATGCGCTGGCTCGACGAGTGGCTGGCCGAGCATGCCCCAACCGCCCGCATCGCCATGCGGGTCGACTTCACGTCGCTCGGGCTGCACGAGGCCATTGCGGCTGGCATCGGGGTGCACTTCTTGGCGTGCTACGACGGCGACGACGACCCGCGCCTCGTGCGAATTGGGCCCGTGGCGCAGACGTACCGGCGCGACCTGTGGTTGCTCACCTTGCCCGAACTGCGGCACACCAACCGCATTCGGGCTTTGATGAGCCACTTGGCCGAGCAGGTGAAGGTCACGCCGTCGTCTTCGAACCGCCGTGCACGCCGTCGACAACTCACGTCTTGATGGCTTTTTCGCCGGCCTTCACCGCGATTTTCTTCGGTTGGGCTTCAGCCGACTTGGGCACGGCCACCGTGAGCACGCCCGACTTCAGGTCGGCGTGAATGTGCTCGGCCATTGACCCTTCGGGCAGCGTGAACGAGCGCGTGAAGCCACCGTACGTGCGCTCACAGGCGTAGTACGTGTCATTTTGCTCGGTCTTCTCTTCTTCGCGTTTGCCCGAAATGGTGAGCCGGTTGCCCGTCAGCGTGACGTCGATGTCACTCTCTTTGACACCGGGCACGTCGGCCTTGAACAAGTACGCGTCTTTCGTCTCTTTCACTTCGAACGCTGGCGCGAAGGCCACGGCGGTCGGGAGTTCGGGCCACAGCGGTGCCATTTCTTGAAACGGGTCCCAGCGGAGGAGGTCGCGCATGACCCGAAACGGCTCGAGCGAGCGCCCGAGGTTGGCCGACGGGGAGACACTGCCACCATTGTTTTTTCGAACCGTGATGTCTGACATTTCAATTTCCCCCTGCTGCGTCGCCGCGTCATTGCGGCACCGGGGAGCCAGCAACTTTCGCGCCGGTTGGTCGAACTGATCAACCGCGGTGTTTTCGCGCCAGAAGCCGTTCGCCCCCGCGCGGCGAGCGCAAAAGTTACCGAGCCGTTCTCAAGCAACGCAGATTCAGCGCACTCACGGCTTCGCCTGCAGCCCAATGCCCGCGTACGTGGTGTGCGTGGTGTTCAACGACGGCACGCCGAGCGTGGTTTCGGCGTACCCCCGCTTTTCGAACTGCAGCCGTTGGGGCGTGGCGGTGCGTTCGAAGAAGACGTAGCCCTCGTCGTCGGTGAGCCTGGGGCCGGCGGTGACGTGGTTGGCCTCGTCGACGATGGAGACCGAGACTTGGGCGAGGGGGCCTCCGGCTTTGAGGTCTTGGGTCGCGACGTGAAGGCCCTTCAGGGTGAAAGCGTAGTCGGCGCGGTACGTTTCGCTGGGGCCAAGGGCGGGTATGGCGCGCACGTACTGGGGGTCGACTTCGTACTGCGCGGGCAGCTCGTACAGCAGTTGGTACTCGACGCCGGGCGTCACCGAGAAGCGAAAGGCACCGTCGGGGGCCGTCGTCACGGCGCTCACGTCGCCGAGGCCGCCCTTCAGTTCCAAATGCACAATGGCTTGGCCAATGGGCTTGGGCGGGTGGAGCTTCGAGGTCAACGGCAGAATGCCGGTGTATTCGGTCAGCACGCCGACGACTTCGGCGCCTGAACCCGCGTCGACCAACGTGCAGTGTTTGGCCGACTCGTTCCACCCCTGGCCGGCGGGGCAGGCTCGGGTGAAGGTGCAGTTCGAATGGCACACCGGGTCGGCGCCTTCGAAGTCGACGGGCTCGCATTCTTCGGGTGGGCTGACGACGCCGTCACCGCAGTACCGAATGAGGCCGCTTCCTCCGTCGGTGCCGGCGTCGGAGCGGCCGGTGGCGGTCGCTTCGCCCGGTGTGATCGACTCGACCAGCACGTTGTGACCGCAGTTGCAGCCGCTGGCCAGTGAAGCGACCGCGAGCACGACTGACAACAACCCCAAGCGTTTCATGGCGGTGACCTTTGAAAAAGAAGTGACGGATCACCGGGTCGACACCGCGAAGGCCGCGAAGTCCCGAAATGGTCGACCGGTGTCACGTCGGCGCAACTGCTTGAATTCACCGATCTTTCTCACCCCTTGGGACGGTCGCGCGCGGCCGGGTTCGTACTCATGAAGGCACCAACTCTTCGCGAATTAGGAGCACATTCATGGGCGTTTCATCGGTCAGCAGCACCGGAAGCTCGAACCTCGTCACGGCCACCGACCTCGGCGTCGATGTGAACGGGGCCGACCAGGCGCAATGCCGCGCACCACTCGACACGTCGTTGCCGCCTTCGACGTTCGATGGCCCAACGGGCACGGTGAAGCAGGGCGACGCGACTACGAAGTCAGCAATGGGCAGGTGTCGCTCAACGGCCAGGTCATCGGTGAGGTGAATGACGCGGGCGACTATTCGGTCACCTTCAACGGCCAGCAGGTCAAAGGCAACGTGGGCGACCTCATTGGCGCGTCAATTTCGGGCACCTTGAGCGACGGGTCGGTCGTCGACAACCGGCCCACGGGCGAGGTGCAGGTCGGCACCGAGCACTATTCGGTGGTCGACGGCGACGTGATGAAGGGCGGCGCGAAGGTCGGCACCATCAACGACCGGGGCGACTTTGCGCTCGAGGGCACCGACGGCGGGCTGGTCACGGGCAACATTGATCAGGTCACCGGTGCTTCGTACGAGGGCGAGCTGAGCAACGGCAAGAAGGTCGACAACCAGCCCACCGGCTTGGTGCAGCTGGGCGAGCAGACCTACAAGGTGCTCAACGGAGTGGTGCTCAGCAAAGACGGCAAAGACGTGCTGGGCAGCATCGACGACCGGGGCAACTACAACGTGGGCGGCGCCACCGGCAACATCGGCGACCTCGACGGTGCGGTCTACAGCGGGCGCTTGAGCAACGGCCAGAAGGTCGACAACCGCATCAACGGCGAGGTGCAGTTCAACGGGTCGAACTACCAAATCTTCAACGGCCAAGTGTTCAAGGGCGGAGCGAAGGTGGGCACCGTCGACGCCGAAGGCGGCTACCGGGTGACCGAGAACGGGCACACCGCGACGGGTCACGTGCAAGACCTCGTGGGCGCGCACTGGCAGGCGGCCATGCCGGGCGGGAGGCACATTCAAAGCAACGCGTCGGGCCAGGTGCACTTCGGCGACACCGACTACGTCGTTCGCAACGGCGAGGTCTTTCTCGGCGACAAAGACGTGGGCACGCTGGGCAACGACGGCCGCTTCGACGTGACGCTCGATGGCCGCCGCTACCAAGGCATGCTGACCGACTTGCCGGGCGTCTCGTACGACGGGTACCGCAACGACGGCTCGCAGGCGTCGAACATCGTCTCGGGTTCGGTGACCGTCGGTGGCAGGACCTACGAGGTCAGAGACGGCGAGGTCTTCGACGGGCGCACCCGAATCGGCTCGGTCAATTCGTCGGGAGACTTCGCCGTGAGGCTGAACGGCAAGGTCGAGACCGGCAACGTCACGAAGCTGCCCGGCGCGAAGTGGAAAGTGACGGGCTGATCAGATGCCTCCTCTGGCCACGGCGCGAACCGCGCCCAAAAAATCGGTGCCCGCGGCCAAGCCGAAAGCCGGGTCGGGGTACCTGGTGAAAAAAGGGTCGATCTTCTTGGGCGGCAAGAAGGTGGGGTTCATCGACGCGAAGGGCCACTTTCACGTGGTCGACGCCAAGGGCAAGACCCACACCGGGCACGTGCCGACGCTGCTGCGCAACGACATTCGGCTCAAGCTGATGAGCGGTGGGCGGGCGGGAGCAACTGGGCGGCTGCGGCTCGGCCAACAGACCTTCGAAGTGCGTGGCGGCCAGGTGTTCTTCGAAAAACGGGCCGTCGGCACGGTGAGCGCGTCGGGTGAATACGCGCTCGAAGTGTACGGCCGCGCGTCGGCCGGCCACGTCAACCGAACACCAGGAGCTGTGTGGCTGAACAGGCCACCCGTGAAGGGCCCGTCGACCCGAATCGAACTGGCGGGCAAGGCATTCGTCGCCGTGGAAGGGGTCATTTTCGAAGCTGGAGAGGAAATTGGTTGGGTCACCGAAGAGGGCCGTTTTCGCGGCGTGACGCTCGACGGTGATCATTTCGAAGGTTCACTCACCGCCATGAAGCAGGCGGTCTACTTGAAATACGTGCCCGAATGATGCGTGAACGAGACCGACAGAAAGAAG
>JBGAIY010000546.1:0-4649 GCA_044225205.1 Myxococcaceae bacterium
CGAAGAAGGCGAGCACCGAAAACGCCAGCACGATGACCCCGAAGATCGCGCGGCGGGGGGCGGCGGGCGACGCCATTTTCTTCGTGTTGAGCTGCTTGCGGCGAACTGCAATTTCTTGCCGCGAAAGTATGGAGCCTTTGGCTCGCTTTGCCGACATGCCGGTACACCCCTGTAGAAGCCTTCGGTGGCCGACTTTAGGGAGGGGGGCCCGGTGAGCAATTTTTCGACCCACTTTCTGTGACGGCGCGGGTCGAATGTGGTCGGGTGCGGGCATGCGCTTCGATTTTGGTCGGCCCCGGGCCCACAAACCTCGATTTCTGTTCTCTTTTCAGCTCGCGAAGGGCGTCGTCGGTGTGGGTCTTGCGGCGCTCGTGGGCACCTCGTCGTGCGCGGCGGCGACCTATTCGTTCTCGTTCGACCTGACCGACCCGGGGGCCCACAACCTCAGCAAGCCCGGCGAACGCGACGTGCTCGAAGACGGTGACCTGCGCACCGAGCTGCTCATCGACGCCACGAATTTTCAGGCGGTGCTCATTGACTTGACCAACAAGACGAGCGCCGAGCTCATGGTCGACTGGCGCCGCATCGCCATGGTGACGCCCGACCGGCTCGAAATACCCCTGCACCCCGACGCGTCGGTGCCGGCCATTGAGCCCGGCGGCCGGGTGGTGGTGCGGCTCATTACCTTCTCGCTGCCGAACATTGGCGACAGCGCGGCCCGCCTCGACAACCGACCGTTCGAGCTGCTCGTGCCCATGGTTGTGCGGGGCGTACCGCGACAACAGCGGTATCATCTCGTTTCGCACGCCACCAAACTTTGAAATTGTTGGTACTTTTCGTCACCGGTGACCGCATATGGACGTCAGTTGCCCGCGCTGCCAAACCGAATACGACTTCGACGAAGCGCGAATTCCCGATGATGGGGTCACGGTCAAGTGCACCCAATGCGGCCACGTCTTTCGCGTCAAACGACGCGCGGCCGAAGCCACGTTGCCGCCGCCCCCCGTGCCCCGCGAGTGGAAGATTCGGCGCCGGGCCTCGGGCACGACCTCGACCTGCCGTGAGCTGACCACGCTCCAGCAGTGGATCGTCGAGGGCAAGGTCTTGCGCGACGACGAGATTTCACTCACCGGAGAAACGTGGAAGCGGCTGGGCGACATACCCGAGCTGGCCAGCTTCTTTCAGGTGGTCGACGACGCCGCCAAAGGGCGCGCGCTGCGCTCGCCCAGCCTCGTGCCGCCCCCGCCCCCGGCCCCGTCGGTGCCGCCCAACACCAGCATCACCGAGACCTGGCGCGAACCGCAGTTCAAGACCCCGGCGCCGCCCGCGCTGCCGCCTCCGCCCACCGGCGACTCGCCCTTTGCGTCGTCTCCCTCGTCGGCCGGGCTCACCAACTTGTCGGCCGAGCTGCGAGCGAGCGGCCGCCGCCGAAACCTCCCGGTCGCCGACGACGCCGACCTCCAGCGCGCCATTCAGGGCTCGGGTCGCAAGTGGCCACTGTTCATCGCCATCGGTTTGTTGGCCGGGGCCGCCGCGGGCTGGTTCTTCGGCATCTACCAGCCCGAAGTCGAGCGCAAGCAAGCGGCCCACCTCGCTGAAGAACAAGCCCGAGCCCGCGAAGAAGAAGCGAAGAAAGCCGCCGAAGCCGCGGCGCTCGCCAAGGCCCAGGCCGCCGCGGCCGCCGTTGCCGCGCCCGCGGTGGTCGACGCCGGAGTGAGCCCCGCGGCCACCCCCGTCGTCACCGACGCGGGCGCCCCGGCCTCACCCGTCGACGCCGGGGCGGTGGTCGCGTCGGCGGCTCCCGTTGAGAAGAAGCCCGAACCCAAGCTCGACTTTCAAAGCTTGCTCGACCGTGGCTACAGCCAGCTCGCGCAAGACAAACCCGAAGCGGCGCTCAACACGTTCGGTCGCGCCATCGACCTGCGGCCCGAGAGCGTCGAAGCGGTTTCTGGCCGGGGCCTCGCGCTGCTCGACTTGGGCAACCCCGCCGCCGCGCAAGCCGCCTTCGAGCAGGCCGTGAAGCTCAACGCGCGCTTCGGGCCGGGCATCATGGGGCTCGCCGAATCGCTGCGCACCCAGGGCAAAGACGAACGCGCCATCGAATGGTACCAGAAGTACCTCGACGTGCTGCCCGAGGGGTCTGAAGCGAACGTCGCGCGCAACAACATTGAACGACTCAAGAAAAAGTGAGGGCGCCACGCCATGAAACTCACGCTCGAACAGGTGCGGCATGTCGCGAATTTGGCGCGCTTGTCGCTGACGCCCACTGAACTTGAAGCCTACCAACAGCGGCTCTCGGTGATTCTCGAGGCCGTCGAGCTTTTGGGCGAGGTCGACACGACGAACGTCGAGGCCACGTCGCACGTGCTGCCGGGAGCCCACCACGCGCGGCCCGATGTGGCGACCGAAGCGCCGGGCACCCGCGTCGCGCTGTCGAACGCGCCCAGCGTCAGCGGCACCAGCTACGTCATACCCAAGGTGATCGAATGAGCGCGTCGGTTTCGCTCACGTCGGCGACCCTGCTCGAGACGGCCGAAGCTCTGGCCGCCAAGCGGTTCTCGGCCGTCGAGCTGGTGACCGAGTTGGTGAAGAAGGTCGCCCAGGTCGACGGCACCGTGAAGGCGTTCTTGCGGGTCGACGAGCGCGGGGCCCTCGCCGCCGCCGCCGCTTCTGATGCCCGCCGGGCCCAGGGCCGCTCGCTCGGGCCGCTCGACGGCATGCCGGTCGCCCTCAAAGACAACATTTTGACCGAAGGGCTCGAATCGACCGCCGGTTCGAAGATTCTCAAGGGCTTCGTGCCTCCATTCGACGCCACCGTCACGCGGCGGTTGCGAGAGGCCGGCGCGGTCATTTTCGGCAAGACCAACCTCGACGAGTTCGCCATGGGGTCGTCGACCGAAGCGAGCGCGTTTCAGAAAACGCACAACCCGTACGACTTGACCCGTACCCCTGGTGGCTCGTCGGGTGGGTCGGCGGCCGCTGTCGCCGCGCGGTTGGTGTTCGGCGCGCTCGGCAGCGACACCGGAGGGTCGATTCGGCAACCCGCGTCGTTCACCAATACGGTCGGGTTGAAGCCGACCTGGGGCCGCGTGTCGCGCTACGGCGTCGCCGCGTACGCAAGTTCGCTCGACCAGGTCGGCCCCATTGCCCGAACGGTGTCAGACGCCGCCGCGCTGCTCGACGTGATTTCGGGGTTCGACGCGAACGACTCGACGTCGTCGAACGAACCGGCGGTGGCGTGGCGCGACTCGCTCGAGGCCGGCGTCGTGGGGCTGACGCTCGGTTTGCCCGACGAGTACTTCGTGCCCGGCCTCGACCCCGACATCGAAAAAGCCGTGCGCGCCGCCGCCGCGCTCTTCGAACGTTTGGGGGCGAAGGTGAAGCGCGTGTCACTGCCGCACACCAAGTACGCCATGGCGGCGTACTACGTCATCGCCGCGTCTGAAGCGTCTTCGAACCTGGGCCGCTACGACGGTGTTCGCTTCGGGCACCGAGCGAAAGACGCCAAGACGCTGCGCGAGCTGTACGTGCAGACCCGCACCGAAGGCTTCGGCGACGAAGTGAAACGGCGAATCATGCTCGGCACCTTCGCCCTGTCGGCCGGGTACTACGACGCCTACTACGTCAAGGCCCAGCGCGTTCGCACGCTCATCAAGAAAGACTTCGACGACGCCTTTCGCGGCGGAGTCGACCTCGTGTTGTGCCCGGCTTCGCCGGTCGCGCCGTGGCCGCTGGGTGACAAGCTCGACGACCCCCTCGCCATGTACCTGGTCGACGTGCTCACCCTGCCCACCAACCTCGCCGGGCTGCCCGCGATTTCGGTGCCCGGTGGCTTCACTGCTGGGCAACTGCCCATCGGCGTGCAGCTCATCGGTCGGCCGTGGGCCGAAGCGACGGTGCTCCAGGCCGCCCGGGCCTTCGAACGCGAAACGCGCTTTTTCGAAGCGGCGCCGGCGCTCACCCTTGGTCAATGACGTGAGGCCCCTTCATGCCACTCGGTGATTTTCAGGTCGTCATCGGTCTCGAGGTGCACGCGCAGCTGCTCACGAAGAGCAAGCTGTTCTCGTCGGCGTCGGCGGCGTTCGGCGCCGAGCCGAACGCGCACACCCAGCCCGTGTGCGTCGCGTTTCCCGGCACGTTGCCCGTGCTCAATGCGCAGGTCGTCGAGTTCGCCATTCGCACGGGCCTCGCGCTCGAGTGCACCGTGAACCCGCGCAGCGAATGGTCGAGAAAGCACTATTTTTACCCCGACTTGCCCAAGGGCTACCAAATCACCCAATACGAATTTCCCGTCTGTGAATGGGGGCGTTTGTCGGTGGGGGCGGGCGACGCGAAGAAAGACGTTCGCATTCGCCGCATTCACATTGAAGAAGATGCGGGCAAGCTCGTGCACGAAGGCACGCACAGTTTGGTCGACTTGAACCGCGCGGGCACGCCGCTGCTCGAAATCGTGAGCGAGCCCGACTTGCGCAGCGCCGACGAAGCGGTCGAATACCTCAAGGCGTTGCGTGAAGTGCTCGTCGCCATTGGAGTGAACGACGGCAACCTCGAAGAGGGCTCGTTTCGCTGTGACGCCAACGTGTCGGTGATGAAGAAGGGCGCGACCGCGTTCGGCACGCGCTGCGAGCTCAAGAACCTCAATTCGTTAC
>JBGAIY010000547.1:0-4640 GCA_044225205.1 Myxococcaceae bacterium
TCTCGGGTATGAACAGCCGAATGTACCCGGCGTGGTTCGCCACGACGCACTTGAGCTGCACCACGGCGAGGTGCTCGTCTTCGCTCTGGGCCGCCATCACCTCTTCGAAGCTGCGACCGACGCTCTCGAGCCGCAGGCGCGGCAACGACGGGTCGACCGAAGGCGCCACCACCTTGAGCGCTTCGAGCAAGACGTAGGTGAGCACGCCCTCTTCGATGTCGGTCAGCGGTCGCAGCGCCACCGCTTCACCCGCGCCGCCGAGCAACATGTCGATGACCATGTGGGCCAACCCGAGTTCGACCTCGAGCAACCCGCGGGTCTTGTGCGGCAACGGCGCCAGCACCGCCAAGAACGTAGGGTCGCTCACGTAGCGCTTGGCCTTGGCCGGCGTCACCACGTGCACCGACTCGGCGTGCAGCGAGACCTCTTGGTCGATCATTTCGTGCAGCCGCCGCCGCAAGGCCTGGCTCACCTCGCCGGTCGACCTCACGTTGGGCAGCATCCACTCCAGGCCGCTGAGCAACTGCATGTGCGACTTGGGCACTTTTTCGAGGTTGGCGAACGAAAATGGCCGCCAGACGCGCTCGGCCGGCGGTTCGGGGGCCGGCTCATCGGCCGGCTCGTCGACCGCCGCGAGCCCGACCGACGTCTCGGGCGCCACGACGTCGTCGTACCCCTCCCCGGTGTCGAATTCGTCACTCGCCTCGTCTGGCACCGGCGGGTGGCCCCGGTCGTCGTCGTGGGCCTCGGCTTCGGCGTCGAACGCGTCGGGCTCGGGCTCAGGCTCGGGCTGGCGCTTCTTGAGCGCCGCCACGTTGATCATGAGCGTGCGTTCGCTGCTGCCGCCAGGGTTTCGGGTGCTCACGTGCGCCTTTCGACCTTGAAGTCTTCGAGCGACAAGCCCCGCGCCGCGAGGGCGCCTTTGAGCGCCTCTCCTTGTTCTTCGACCAGCTTCAACACGTCTTTGTTGGTACCTGAAAACACGGCTTTGATCTTGCCGTTTTGACTCGACACTTTCACCGACAGCCCTGACAGCACGTCGCTGCGCAGGTCGATTTGAAATTCGACCCGGCCGGCCGCATTCGTGCCCACCCGAACCCGCTCGACGATTTTCTGGGCCAGTTCGTTGGCCACCCGTCGCAGCCGCTCCGAGCCCGCCAAGTCTTTGGGCTTCGCGACCGCGACCGGCGGCATGAGCGCGGGGTTGAACCGCATGGTCGGCGGAGCCCCCTGCCCGTCTTTGCCGTCTTTGTTGCCGCCTTGGCCCTGGCCCCCGCCCTTGTCGGCGTTCGTCTTGAGGTCGCCCTTTTCACCGCGGGCCTTGCCGCCGCTCGCACCCGACTGGTTCTCCGAATGCTCGTCAGACGACGACTTGCGGTCTTCGAGCACCTCCCGAACCATTTTCGCGTCGGCTTTTCGGCCCTCGGTCGTCTGTGAAGCGACGCTTGAATCGGTCGCCCGCCCTTGCGCGGCCAATGCCTCGTCTTTCGCCGTGCCGGCTTTGGCGTTTGCCGAAAGGTGGCCCGCCTCGCGTTTGTTGGTCGAGACCGACTGTTCTTGGCTCTGCGCTCCCAAACGCCCTTGTTCGTGCTGGGCCAGCTGGGCCCGCTCGCCGTCGTGCTTGGTCGTCACCGCTTCTTCGGCTTCGTGGAGCAGCTGCGCAATGGCGCTCTTGGCCGCGGTCTCTTGCTTCGTCGCTTGTTGCTGTTTGGTCGTGACCTGCGCCGCCTGCTGCTGGCCCACCAACTTCGAGAAGGTGTGCGCTTCGTTGGCTTGCGCGGTTCGCTTGGCCTGCTCGGTACGCTTGGCCTCGGCGAGTCGTTGCTGAACGCGCGCGGCGTCACGCTCTTCGTCGACGCGGCTCATGGCTTCCTCGCGGCGCGCACGCGGGCCAAGTGCAGCGTGTTGCCAATTTCTTCTTGGTTCATTTCTTCTTTGGCCATGCGCTCTTTGCGCACCTCGGCCTTCCACGTGTCGCGGTGCTTCTCGATCGCCTTCTTCTCGGTCGCGGCTTCGGCCATTTCACGCCGCCGCTCTTCGACCAGCGCAGCCGCCTCGGTCACCGCCTCTTTCTGGCGCTCGATTTCCATCGCCAGCTGGGCTTCGTCGTCTTTGAGGCGCTGCTCGAAGCGGTTCATCTGCTGAAAACCGTTGATGCCGCCGCCCTTCGCGGTCACGTCTTTCAAGAACTGCTGCACCTTCGCCTTGCGCTCGACCTTGCGCTTTTCGAGGTCGGCTTGCATGCCCTCGAGCTTCTTCTTTTCGACGTCATGCGCCTTCACGGCCGCCGAAAAGGCCTCTTTGGCCTCTTCTTCAGCCTTGGTGCGAATGTCGAGGAGCGCCTGGAGACGATACGGAGGCATAGAACCGACCGAAGCCTACCTGAACAGGGCCCGGCACTCATCAAGACTCGACCGGCCACGACGCGCCGCGCAGGCCCCCAACCCGCCCGTTTTCGCCACTTTCACCTGAGTCGATCAGCCGAAAGGTGCGCTCAAAATCAAGCCGCGTCGGCGAAGAGGTCGACCAGCATTTGTACCGCCTCATCGAACGGGGTGTTGTCGAAGGTGTCTTGCTTCAAATACCCGATGATCTGGTCGTATTTGTCGATGGCGTAGTCGACCCGCGGGTCGGTGCCGTACTGGTAGGCGCCCAGCAAAATGAGGTCGCGCTGCTTCTCGTAGTTCGACAGCGTTTCACGCAGCTTGCCCGCGGCTTTCTTGTGCTCGGGCGAGGCGATTTGGCTCATCACACGAGAGAGCGAAGCGAGCACGTCCATCGCGGGCCATTGGTTTCGCTCGCCCAGGGCGCGGTTCAAAATGAAGTGACCGTCGAGAATACCGCGCACTTCGTCGGCGATCGGCTCTTCCATGTCTCCGCCGGCGACGAGGCAGGTGTAAATGGCCGTGCACCGACCCTTGTCTGAATTGCCGGTGCGCTCGAGCATGCGCGGCAGCATCGAAAACACCGAGGGCGGGTAGCCTTGGCGGGCGGGCGGCTCACCAATGGCGAGACCAATTTCACGCTGGGCGCGGGCCAAACGGGTCACGGTGTCGAGCATGAAGAGCACGTTGCCGCCACGCTCGCGAAAATATTCGGCCACGGCCGTCGCCACGTAGCCGGCGCGCAAACGCACCAGCGACGGCTGGTCAGACGTGGCGCACACCACGACCGAGCGCTTCATGCCCTCTTCACCCAGCGCGTCTTCGATGAACTCGAGCACCTCGCGACCACGTTCGCCGATGAGCGCGATCACCGACATTTCGGCGGCGGTGTTGCGGGCGATTTGGCCCATGAGCGTCGACTTGCCGACGCCCGAACCGGCGAACAGACCAATGCGCTGGCCTTCGCCCACCGTGAGCAAACCGTCGATGCACCGCACCCCCAGGGCGAGCGGGCGGGTAATGCGCAAGCGCTTGAACGGGTCGGGGCAGTCGCGGTCGACCGACCAGTCGAACATGCCGTCGCCGTCGAGCGGGCCCTTGCCGTCAATGGGCTCGCCGAGCCCGTTCAGCACCCGGCCCAGCAGCCCGTTGCCCACTTTGATCGTGAGCGGCCGCCCCGTCGGTATGACTTCAGAATCGGGGCCGATGCCCGCCAGCTCACCCAGCGGCATCAACATGACCGTGTCGCCCTGAAAACCGACGACTTCAGAGCGCACGGTGTTCGTGCCGCTGCGAATGAGGCACACCTCGCCCATGCGCACGTTCGGCACCGCCGCTTTGATGACCAAGCCCGTCAGCTCGACGACCCGGCCGCGCACCCGCATGGTCGACGCGGTCTTGAGCAGCGAATGGTAGCGACTCAAGTCAATGGCCATGGGCGCCTACTTGTTTTCTTTCTTCGCGGAGTCGGGCAGCAACACGTTTCTGAGCATTTCGAACTGGGTGCGAATTTGCCCGTCGATGGTGCCGAACTCGGTTTGAACCACGCACCCGCCCGGTTCAATGTCGCTGTCGTCACGAATGGCGAGGTCGACCGCCCGACCAATGAGCTCCATCAACTTGGGGCGCTTTTCACGCAACAACCGCCCGTCGTCGGGGTGCACGCGCAACACCATGGCCTTGGTCGCCCGGGTCGTCTGAATGACGTTGGCGACCATCTCCATCATCACGTCAGGGTCACGCTCGAGGTCACGCCCGATGATTTTCGCGGCAATCTTGAGCGCGAGTTCGACGATTTCTCGCTCGGTGTCGGCCAACATTTGGCCGGCCTGCATTTTGGCGCGCGCCAGCTCTTCGGCCGCGCGGGCCTGCACTTCGGCGGTTGCTTCGGCACGGGCCTTGGCAAACTCGTCTTCGCGAAAGCGCCGGGCCTCTTCTTTGATCTCTTCGGCTTTCTTCTGCGCGTCGAGAACGATTTGCTTGGCGGTGTTGTGGGCTTCGAATTCTTCGGCGTTGAGCACGCCGCCCCGCCGCGGAGGTTTCTCGGCGACCGGCAACACCTCCGCACCTTCGCTCTTGATGACTTTGCCGATCACCCGGGGGCCGCTTGTGCCCGGCCGGCGATCGTCACGGGGCCCGTCGTCCATTGCCATGGGAGTCTACTCCGAACCACCCGGAGGTCTACGCCCCGGCTGTTTCACCACCGCAGAAGATTTTGAAGCCTCGGTATTTCGGCGTTTGGGTACCTCTTGAAAG
>JBGAIY010000548.1:0-4624 GCA_044225205.1 Myxococcaceae bacterium
ATTACGAATTTCTGGGCGTGCCGTCGGGCGCCTCGAGCGACGAGGTGAAAGCCGCGTTTCACGCCCTTTCGCGCAAGTTTCACCCCGACCGGTATTTCGGCAAGAACTTGGGGTCGTTCAAGGCCCGGCTCGACAAGATCTTCAAGCGCATCGTCGAAGCGAACCAGACCCTCACCGACCCTGAAAAACTCAAGGCGTACCTCGCGACGAACGCCTTCGTGCGCGCCGCGGTGAAAGCCGCCGCGGCCAGCTCTCCCAGTGGCATCAGGGCCGCCGCCGCGGGGCCGGCGCCCGCCGCGGTGCCCAAGACTCCCGAAGAAGAAGCCCGGGAGGCCGAACGACGTGCCCGCCTCGCCCGTCACCCCTACCTCGCCAAGACGTGGAAAGTGACCGAGCTGGTCGTTCGCGCCAAAGACCACGTCGCGAAGGGAGAGTACGCACACGCCTTCACCCAGCTGAATTTGGCCGCCCAAATCGACGCCCAGAACGCCGAAGTCAAAACCATGCTCGCTGACGTTCGAAAGAAAAACGAAGAACAGCGGTCAGATACAGACCTACAGCGCGCAAAAGATGCGCTTGGGCGGGGTGACGACGAGGCCGCGTTTTCGGCGCTCCGGTCGGCGGTGAATTCGAATGCCCGCAACGCGGTGGCGGCGGCGAAGCTGGCTGCCTTGCTCGAGAAACGCGGTGCCGACCCCAAAGAGTCATCGACTTACGCGCAGAAGGCGGTCGAAGCGGCCCCAGACAACGTTGAGTATCGGTTGCTCCTGGGCAGGCTCCTAGAAGCCGCGGGAATGAAGGCCCTCGCCAAGAAGCACTACGACGAGGCCCTCCGGCTGGCTCCAGAGAACCCCGACGTCAAAAAACACGCGAAGCGGCGCTGGCCGTTCTAGTCTCTTCGGCAATGGCCGAGCGTGAGCCCGTCATTGGCATCGACCTGGGTACGACGAACAGCGTGGTTGCCACCGTGCAAGGAGGCACGCCCACCGTCATTCGCGGTCGGTCGGGCTCGAACTTGCTGCCGTCGGTCGTGGCGTTGGCCAAGAGCGGCAAGTTGCTGGTGGGTCAAATCGCCAAGCGGCAAGCGATTACCAACCCCACCGACACCGTCTACGCCTCTAAGCGACTGATCGGCCGCAAGTTTTCGTCTGAGCAAACGAAGAACGCGCTCAAGGTGTTGCCGTACCAAGTCGTGGCAGGCGAGCACGATGACATTCGGGTGAAATTGGGGCCGACCGACTATTCGTTGCCCGAGCTGGCGGCGATGGTGCTCAAAGAGCTGAAGCTCGACGCCGAAGCATTTTTCGGCAAGCCGGTGAAAAAAGCGGTGATCACCGTGCCCGCGTACTTCAACGACGGCCAGCGCCAGGCGACCAAAGACGCCGGGCGAATCGCCGGGCTCGACGTGCTGCGCATCATCAATGAGCCGACCGCAGCGGCGCTGGCGTATGGGTTCAACAAGGCGGTCAACGGCAAGATCGCCGTGTTCGACTTGGGTGGCGGCACCTTTGACGTGTCGGTGCTCGAGGTGGGGTCGGGCGTATTCGACGTGATCAGCACCGGTGGCGACACCTACTTGGGTGGTGAAGACTTCGACAACCGCGTCATCGAGTGGTTGGTGTTCGACTTCATGAAGGAGCACGCCGTCGACCTGCGACAAGACCGCATGGCCTTGCAGCGGCTCAAAGACGGCGCCGAAAAGGCGAAGATCGAGTTGTCGAACTCGAAAGAGACGCAGCTGAACCTGCCGTTCATTTCGACCCCGAAGGGCGGCGGTTCGGCGCTCCACCTGCAGAAGACGCTGACGCGCGAAAAGCTCGAAGAACTGACGGCCGACCTCGCCACCCGCTGCATTACGATTTGCGAGCAGGTGTTGAACGAAGCGAAGGTCAAAGTCATCGACCTCAAAGAAATGATCTTGGTCGGCGGCATGACCCGCATGCCCAAAATTCAAGAGCTGGTGAAAGGCTACTTTCGCCGTGACCCGTGCAAAGGCGTGCACCCCGACGAAGTGGTGGCGCTCGGAGCGGCGGTGCAGGCCGACGCGCTCACCTCTGAAGACAGCGAAGTGGTGCTGCTCGACGTCACCCCTCAGAGCTTGGGCGTCGCCATCGCCGGTGGGTACGTGCGCCGGCTCATACCGCGCAACACCACGGTGCCGACGTCGGTGACCGAGGTGTTCACCACGTCGAAAGACATGCAGAGCACCGTGAAAATCATGGTGCTGCAGGGCGAGAGCGAAGTGGCCCACCAGAACGAACTGTTGGGCGAGTTCATTCTCACTGGGCTGCGACAGTCGAAGCGCGGCGAAATTGAAGTCGACGTGACCTTCGAGATCAATTCTGAAGGCATCGTGTCGGTGTCGGCTCGCGACAAAGACACCGGCCAGCAGCAGTCGATTCAAGTCACCGCGTCGGGCGGTCTCACCGAGAGCGAGCTGAAGAAGATTCTCGAAGACCAGGCCGACATGATGCTCGAAGCCAAGACCGGCGAAGAGCTCAACAAACGAAAGAGTGAGCTCAAGGCGTTGATGAAAGACGTGCAAGAGCTGATACCCCAGCTGCAGAAAGCGACCGCCGGTTCTGAGTTCGGGCAAGACGCCGTGGCCAAGGCGTCGAAAGCCCTCGAAGTGGCGCGCGTGTCGCACGACGGTACCAACTTGACGAAAGTGAGCGAAAGCATCGATACGCTGACGAAAACCATGACGCTGTTCAAAGGCGTCTTGCAGCGCATCAGCTGAGAGACACGATGTCGAAGGAGCGCGCTGCCCAGCTCGTAGATGCCGGCCTGTGGCTGAAGCTGTCGGGAGACCTCGACGGCGCGAAGAAGCTGTTCGAGCGGGCGCTCAAGCTCGACCCCGAAAACGACCGCGCCAAGTCGCTGCTCGAGGGGTCGAGTGATTCTCAAGCCGGAGCGGCGCTGCAACCCGAAGTGCCGGCTTCGGTGCCGGTCGCCAACCCGTTCGAGCGCAATGAAGCGTTGACGATGCAGGGGTCGGCCGTCGACGCCGACTGGGGCATGGCGACGGGGTTCGAGTCGCCGACGCCGTTCAGTTCGCCTTCGAAAATCGCCTCGGCTTCGGCGGCCAAGCCGGTGGCCCACGCGCCGCCCCCGGTGGTCGACCTCGAAGAGCACCTGCCGTTGTCGGCCGACGAGGTATTCGGAGACACCGATTCGTTCGCGATGACGCCGTCGTCGCCAGGAATCGCCGTCGCTCGGGTGCCGACGCCGGTGCCCGCGGCCGCGACGAAGACGCCCAGCTCACCGGGGGTGATGACCGTCGTCATCGGTGGAGACCCGACCCCGAATCGGGCGATCACGGCCGAGGTGCCACCGAGGGCCACGCCGCCTCAGTTCGAGAAGTCAGACCCGGCGCCGAGCGCGCCGCTGCCCGCGTTGACGCCTCCGCAGTTCGAATCGACGCCGCGCAACGTGGTGTTGACGGGCACGCCCGCCCCGCAAGCCTCGCCGCCGTCGACCCCGCCGCTGTACAGTGGGCCTCCGGTCACCGAGTCGCCCAATACCATTCGGCTTTCGGGCGACCCGGCCCCTGCGTCGCCCCCGCGCTCGACGCCGCCGTTGTACACGGGGCAAGCCCCACCGGTTGCGAGCCCCCCCGACGTGCCGCAGCCGGTCGCGTCGCCACCGTCGCCGCCCTTCGTGCCTCCGTCGAGTCGTTCGTCACCCGCGCCCGAGGCCAAGTCGACCGATTCGGCGTGGAACTGGTCAGGCACGTCGGCGGCACCGATTCAGGGGGTGGCGGCTCCGTGGCCGAAAGACGCGATACCGGCGGCGAGCCCCGGTTTCGCGCCGCACGCCCAATCAGCGTGGGACGCCAAGTCGAACCCGGGCATCAGCTTGACCAGCATCGTGGGCGAAGGGCGCGCGCTCGAGCTCGTACGCAACGACTTGCCGATCGGCGTGCCCCCGGTTTCGAGCAGCCCGTCGAGCCCCGGGTCACGAGCGGGCGAGGTGCGCGCGTTGCTTCGGGGAGCGCGCGACTTGCTCGACCTCGACGACCACACGGGCGCCGTCGAGCTCATCTTGAAGGCGCAGGCCATTGCGCCCGAAGACAAAGAAGTTCAGGCCTTACGCGAGCGCAGCGAAAAGACGTTGCTGGCCATGTTCGAGTCGAAGCTCGGCAAAATGACGGCGATACCGCGGGTGTTGCTGAAAGACGACGAGATCATTTGGCTCAACCTCGACCACCGCGCCGGCTTCGTGTTGGCCCAAATCGACGGCACGGTGTCGTTCGACGACGTGTTCGCGGTGTCGGGCATGTCGCGCCTCGACACCGCGCGAATCATCGCCCAGCTGATCGACGAAGGCGTGATCAGCCGGGGGTGAGCCCGGTGCCCCGTTCGAACGACGTCAGTGGCCGCGAATGACCGCGAGCCAAGTGCCTTTCACCGCGAGTCGCCCGTGCTGGTTGAAGCTCTCGGTCGTGAAGACGATGAAGTCTTTGCCGGCCTTCGAATACAGGTCGGTCATGGTGCCGGTCGTCGTCATGGTGTCGCCGGGCTTCACGACTTCGAACCATTCGAATTCTTGCTCGCCGTGCACGAGCATCAGCATGTCGATGCCGAGTTCGGGGTCGGTGCAGGCTCGACCGAACGCGGCCATG
>JBGAIY010000549.1:0-4620 GCA_044225205.1 Myxococcaceae bacterium
CCCCGTGCGCTCGTGTCGGCGCAACTGGCCCAACGCGCGGCGCGGTACGACCCGGTCGACGAATAGACCGCCGTCGGTGCACCCTTGCTGCTGTCTCGAATGCAATGAGAGACTCGAACGGTATGTTGACGCTGCGGCGGCACCACCCCGATGTCGACCTGGCCGCCATCGACCAGCGTGTCTATTTGCGCTTTCTCGGCTGGAAGCACTTCAAGGTGTTTCTGAGGTCGCGAGGTGACGCAGGGTCGGGGCGGTTGACCTACAACGAGGGCTCGCTCGAGATCATGTCTTCGTCGTGGAACCACGAGTTGATCAAGAAGAATTTGGCGCGCCTCATTGAGGTCTGGGCCGTCGAGTTTGATGTGCCCTTGAACGGGTATGGCTCGTGGCTCCTGAAACACGAGTCATCGAAGAGCGCGTTAGAACCCGACGAGTGCTACTTGTTTGGCCCAAGGGCGGGCCGTGCCGTACCCGATCTCGCCGTCGAAGTTCGGTGGACGACGGGCGGCATCGAGAAGCTGCCCATCTATGCCCGGCTCGGAGTCAAAGAAGTCTGGGTGTGGGACAAAGGTCACGTTGTCCCTTGGGTGTTGCGCGGCGCGGCGTATGTGAAGGCGTCTCGAAGCAGCTTGTTGCCGGCGCTCGACCTGAAGCTGCTCGCGAAACATTCGCTCAATGAGAATCAGGCGAAAGCGATTCGCGCATTTCTCAAAGCGTCGAAGAAGTAACGAGGGTCAGCGAAGAAACGGCAGGTCGCGAAAGTCCCACAGGCGTTCGGGCTTCTCGTCGACGTTTACGGGCAAATCGTTCCACCGCCAGGTGGCCTTCACCAGGGCGCCTCGCGCGTGAACGAACACCGTCAGCGCCACCAGCACGCCCGTCACCCAGCCGCGCGCGCTGCCCCACGCCCGTTGAACGAAGAGCGCGTCGAGCCACGGCGCTAAGAGCACCATGGCGAACGGCGTCAGCTCGGTGAAGAGCCTCGGCCCGAACGCGTGCCCACCCCACCAATGGGGGAAACGCGAAATCACCACCCAGTGCACGGCCACGACACTGACGGCGATGACCGAGACGATTCGGTTTTCGTCGCCGCGCCGCACGGCGACCAGCGCCGACGCCAGCGCCACCACCGCGAGCGGGCAAAACACGAAGAGCCCACGAGCGGCACTGAACAGGTTGCCCACCAGCGCTTCGAGAAAGACCGAGTCGCCTGCCTCGAGCCGGCTGGGCAGGTAATACGGCGGCAGCCACTGCTCCCACACCGACTGGTTGAACGCCAACCAGGGCACAGCGACCGCCGCTGCTCCCGGTACGACCCACCCCACGAAACGCCGGTGCCGCAGCGCGAAGCCGAGCGACAGCCCGGCGATCGCGATGGCGGCGGTCGGCCGGCAAACGAAGGCCGCCCCCAGCGCCGCGCCGAAGACCAACGCCCGCGCTCGACTCATGAACGGGTGCAACCACGCCCACAACGCCACCGAAAGACAGGCCATGGCCGGGCCGTGCTGCCACAGCGAACGCGACGCGGTCGACCACGCCGGTGACGCGAACGCGAAAATCGCGACCGTCAGGTGCGGCGTGAACCGGTGCACGGCTCGCGCGCGCACCACGTGAAACAGCAAGACGGCCGAGAGCGCCACGCACAGCGAACCCAACAGCACTTCGAACGTGTCGAAGAACCCAATGCGCAGGTGGGCCTCGGCCTTTGAATTCGTCTGCCAGCGAGAAAACGCCGTCGTTTCGCGCAACAGCGGCACCGAGGTGACCGCGTCGGTCAGCGCCACGAAGGGCAGGGCGAGCAGCGACGGCCCGAGCGGAAAGCCGTTGTACGCGTGGCCATTGACGCGCTCGACGCCGTGGTCGAGCCGCGCCAGCTCGTCGGTGTACTCGTCGAGCGTTACGTCGCCGTGGTGCCACAGCGACAGCGCGACCGGCACGTTCCACACCGAGTCGGTTTGCATGCGCACCGGGCTCGACGCGTGAACGGCGAAGACTGCCGCGGCCCAGAGCCACGGCGCGTACCGCCGATTCATCTGTTCTTGGTGAGCGCGGCGAACGGCTTGGCGATCAGGCGCGCCGCGAAGTCGGCCGTGCGCTCCTTGAAGTCGGCGAGCACGTCTTTGGGCAGCGGGTCAGCCCGGGGGAAGTTTTGGTTCAACGGGTTGACGAAAACGCCGCCGCGCTTCATGGCGAAGTGCAGGTGCGGCCCGGTCGACAAGCCGGTCGTGCCCGATTCGCCAATGACCGTCTTCTGGGCGATGCGCGAGCCCACCGTGACGTCGATTTTCGACAAGTGCAGGTAGCAGGTCTCGAGGCTCATGACGTGTTTGACGCACACCATGTTGCCACCGCCGTTGTCCCACCCGGCGCGGGTGACGACGCCGTCGGCCACCGCCCACACCGGAGTGCCCTGCGGCGTGCCGTAGTCGACGCCGTTGTGAGCGCCGAAATAGTTGAGAATGGGGTGAAAGCGGCCGCCGAAGCCGCTGGTCACGTGCGCGAATTTGAGCGGGCTCTTCAAGAACGTCTTGCGCGCGCTCGTGCCGTCTTCGGCGAAGTACGACTCGGTGCCGTCGGGCAGCTTGTAGCGAAACGACTTCTTCGTGCCGACCGACGAACCCACGTACTCGGCCGCGAGCACGTTGCCGTATTCGATGACTTGGCCTTTGTAGAGCGTCTTCTCGACGACCGCGCGCATGTGGTCGCCCTTCTGCACGTCGCGGTAGAAGTCGATGTCCCACGCGAAGACGTCGGAGAGCGTCACGGCGATGTCGGGTTTCTCGCCCGCGGCGACGGCGGCGTCCCACACCGAGGAGTCGACGGTGAGGTCGACCACGTCGACCCGAAGTTCACGCTCGATTTCGCGCTTCTTGCCCACGTAGCGGTCTTGGTCGCGCCGAACGGCCCATTCGACCAATTGGTTCCGCCGGTAGTCGAGCAGGTCGAGCTGGCCGTGCCGAAAGACCAAGCGGAGCTGATCGCCCGGTCGCGCCTTCTTGAAGTTGAACTCGGCCGCCGCCAACGCCCCTTGCACCGCTTCGAGCGTCGTCTCGTCGAGCCCGGCCAGCGAGAGCGCCTTCGCCACCGTTTGGTTGCGCTCGAGGCGCCGGTTGCGAACCACCGTCACGTCAGCCGAAAGCGAAGGAGCGGTTTCAACCGGCGTGATCGCGCTCGCGCCGCTGAGGGCGCTGAACAACACAGCTGTAACGAGCATCAGCCGACCGTAGACGAGAAGTGGCACCAGGTCAGGGTTTCTTCTCACCACAACCACGCAGATCGACACGAAGTTCGGCAGGAGGTGCGCCCAGGCCGATTTTTCGGCTCTGAATTGAATTCTGAACAAAAAGTGAAGTGGCCGAATTCATTGGGGCACATGAGTGCAATTTGCGCACCTGTACGTCCACGAGTGTCCAATGTAGGAAGCGACTCCATTCTCCCGCCGGTGGGGAACCCAAAAGGGCTTGTTTTTATGATGCCGCGACTGCTCCTGATTTTGGTCACCCTTCAATTTGGTTTGGTGGCTTGTACCTGCAGCAAAAAGCCTGTCGCTCCGACCCTGAAGAAAGAGGGCGAGGCCTGCACCACCGATGACTCGTGCGAGACGGGCTTGTGCGACGCCGCGCCTGGTCAGGCGGCGGTCTGCTACCGAAAGTGCGCCTCGGGGTGCAACGAAGGCGAAATCTGCGATCAGCTGACCGAGAACCGGTTCAGCTGCCAGAAAGACCCGCGCAAACTGTGCGAAGCCTGCCAAATCGATTCTGACTGCCCGTACCCGGGCGACAAGTGCGTGGTCGTCAACGGCGAGAAGGTGTGCGGCCGCGACTGCGCGTTCGACCAGAACTGCCCGACGGGGTACTCGTGCCGCAACGCGCTCGGCACCGACGGCAAGGCGAAGCTGCAGCAGTGCACGCCCACGGTCGCCAGCTGCGCGTGTCTTGCCCGCGGAGACTTGAGCCAGCCGTGCTCGCTGACGAACTCGTACGGTACCTGCAAGGGCCTCAAGACGTGCGACTTGGTCTCGAACACCGTGACGTGCAACGCGTTGGCCCCGGGGCCAGAGTCGTGCAACGGCATCGACGACAACTGCAACGGCACGGTCGACGAAGACCAGCCCACCGACAAGTGCGGTGTGGGGGCGTGCCAACGCACGGTGAGCACCTGCCAAATTGGCACGCCCATGAAGTGCGTGCCCGGCATGCCGGTCGACGAGCAGTGCAACGGCATTGACGACGACTGCGACGGCACCATCGACAACGGCTTCCCCGTCGACTCCGACCCGAACAACTGCGGCGCCTGCAAGAACGTCTGTAAGTTGGACCACGCGGTCGCGAAGTGTGAAGCGCGCACGTGCTTGATCGACCACTGCATCGCTCCGTGGCTCGACAAAGACGGCGACCCCAGCAACGGCTGCGAATTCATGTGCGGCGACACCGACTTCCCCGATGCGCCCATTGCTGGCAAGCCGCCGAGCCAGCAGTTTCTCGACTCGAATTGCGACGGCATCGACGGTGAAATCAACAACGCCATCTTCGTCTCGCCGTATGGCAACGACTCGTACGAAGGCACGATGACCGCGCCCAAGAAGACGGTTCAGGCCGCCGTGATCGCCCGCGGCCAGTT
>JBGAIY010000550.1:0-5266 GCA_044225205.1 Myxococcaceae bacterium
CTTCGGAGTGACGACGTTGGCTACTCGAGACGACCGCGCCAGAATAGCGCCAAACCGCCCCCCCGGCCAATCTAGTGATAACAGTAGGTGTTGTTGATCGACCCGACGGCGCCCCGTTGCGCCAACGACGGGTCGAGGTCAACGAGCCCATTGCCCGAGGGGTACAACACATAGATTCGCGCTCGAACGGGGTCGAATATCGCCTTTCCTGGGAGTTGGGCGATGCACGCGACCGTCGAGTCGATGATCAACGCGAACGGCAAGTACGCGTTATTCACCGCAAATTGCCAAAACGAGCCCCGCTCAGGCACCGTGACGTCGGTGTCGAAGCCGAAGCTCATGGTCAACGCTGGCTTCGACGGGTCGTACCCACTTAGGCGTACATACACACCATCGTTGTTCCACACGAAGGTGTCTCCGGCCTTGGCGCGGCCCAAGTAGGTGGGTACTTGCGTTCGAAAAATCGCAAAGGGCTTGGCCGGCCCCGAACGCACGATGAACGACGCGACGTCGGTGCAGCCGGGAGGCACCGCGTCAATGGTGATGAAGTCGGCCCCCACTTCGGTGACGGTGGCGTCGGCACACAGCGCGTAGCTGTTCATTTGAAAGACCACGATGTCGCCCACCAAGAACCGCGAGGCCACACCCGAGGGCACGCTCAGGTGTGTCGTGGGCGAAGACGAGACGACGACGGGCACGTCGGTCAACACGCCCTCCCAGTAGGTGAAGATGCCCTGCGAGCGCCACACGCCGTCGGCGACCGAAATCGCGGTGGCCACATTGTTCGAGTCGGTGCCCGCGTCGATGCCGGTCAAGTACGTCTGCTGTTCGATGCCGTCGGAGTCGAAATACCTCACTCCGTTGGCGTGGGCGACGTCGTCGTTGCCGTCGATTTGCAGGAGCGTGGTCGCGTCGAAAAACACCACGTCGCCGTTGGCCGCGGTGATCACGCCCAGCGCCGGGTACGCCCGCAGCTCCGCGCCGCCGTCTCCCGTCGGGGTCAAAAGCTGGGTCACCGTGGGCCCGCCGTCGGTCGGCAAGAGCGCCGTGTTCACGCCGATGGTCAGGCCCACCGGCAAGGAGTCGCCGATGGTCAGCGCCTGCATCGTCTCGACCCCGCCGTCAGGCAAATTGGCCTTCGACACGGGGAAACCGCCCGACGCCGAATCGGCGTAAAGCGTATCGACCGCGACGATGCCGCCACAGCTCGCTCCACCACACTTCTCTTCGTCGAGAATGGCGAAGACCCGACCACCGGCGGGCACCCCGACCGTGCCCAGCGCGTCGAGCGTGGGTTGGCCGTGCGTCACCAACTGCCGCACCGGCCCGGGGAAATTGAGCTTCGCCGTCTTGAGCGTCACGGGGTCGAACATCACCGTCGAACCATCGGTACCACCCGAGCGCCGGCTGGCGATGACGATGCAATGGTTGCCGGTGTCACAGAACGGCTGCTTGTCGAGCGTGCGGCCGGCCACGGGCGGCACCACCAGCAACGCCGCCACCGCGTCGGTTTGCAGCGACACGACGATTTTCGTGGCCGCGGTGAGCTGTGCGGCCGTCATGGCCCGCAGGCTCGCGGTCGACACGGGCAGGTCGACCGAGAAGAGCGTGCTGAGCGTGCCGTCGAAGGTCGCGTAGTAGAGCCGGCTCGTGGTGTCGTCGAGCCGCACCGCGGTCGTCGCAGTCACCGCCCCTGCCGTCACCACTCGGCGCACTTCGCGAAATTCTTCGGGCGCGGCACCGACGACCGAAATTTCAGACCCGCCTGCACGGCTGACGAAGACGTACGTGCCGTGGGCCAGTTGCCCTCCGACCCAGCGGTCGTCGGTCACGATTTCGGTCGGCCGGTCGATGGTCGGTATCATCAGCGCTTCGAGAGGGTTGGGCGCCTGCACGAAGGCCCGGTTCGGCGAGTTCGGCACGTCGAGCCGCAACACCCGCAGGTCGTTCGTGTCGGCCGAGGTGAGAAAAATGAACTTGTCGGTCATGGCCATGTCGTGTGAACCCGACATGCCTCCGCGTGAAGAAACCGGCGTCGACGAGCACCCCGCGGCCACCAATGCCGCCGCGACGAGCGCGGTTTGAATGCGGCCGTTCATGGGCCACCTCCGTCGAACAGACTCGAGTTGACCGTGCCGCCGTCACACAGCTCGGGGTTGCGCTGCCCTTGGGTCAGACACAGTTGTTGGTTGCCCAAATGCGCCACCAAGCGCGCCTCTTGCGGGCGGTTGAGGTCGGGTATGTCGATGACGGCGATGCGGCCGTCGTCGAAGTCGCCCACGTAGAGCCGCGCCCCCGATTCTCGCAGGTCGACCGCGAGCCCGAACGGCGTCAGGCCCACGCCGTTCACCTGGCCGACCACGTTGCCCACGTCGTCGTCGTACAACACCACCGACTGCGCACCGCTGCACGTGACCACGACCAAGTCGCTCTGGCCCGCGCGGCGAATGACGCGCACCTCGCTGGGGTTCGCCGGCAGGGGCACGGTGCGAGCCACGTCGATTCGCGGGGTCAACGACGTGGGGTCGTTCACGCTTGCGACAATGAGCGAGTCGGGCAACCGAGCGGCAATGTACACGCGGTGCTCGTCGCTGGAGAGGGCCACGCCGCGCCCTTCGACCGCGCGATACGCGTTTTCAATGCCCGACGTCAGCACGAAGGTGCCGCCGTCAGCGCCGATGGTGTCGGGGTCGACCAAGCGCAGCAAATTGCCGGTCGGGTTGAGCCCACGGCCGCTCGCGTAGACGTACCGCTGCCCCACGACGACACTGCTCGTCGCCCCCGTACCCAAGTTGATGAAGCTGGCTTCGGTCACTTCGGGCGCGTGCGAAGACAAGTGCACGAGGTAGCCGCGGGGGGAGAGGCCGGAGGCCAGCGGCGTGTCGGCTTGGGTAATGTGCGTCACGTACACGTCGGCGAGCGGCTCTTGGAGGCCAGCGTCGGTCGTGACCATGCACTGCCCCGCGACGCACACCGACGAAGCGGGGCATTCGAGCCGGGCGCACGTTCGCAACACCGACGCGACGCCAAAGGGGCCGGGGGCGCGCGGCAAGCCCGTCGTGCCGAGTTCGAACGCTGGCGGCGAAAGCGACAGGGCCCCCGCGAGTCGGAGGCCGTGGCTCCCGCCGGGGTGGCGCAATGCAAGACCGGCTCGCTGTCGGCCGAGGCCAACGGGTCGGCGTCAATCGCGTGAAATTTCATGCCTTCTGACCGAGAGGGTATGAACAGCCGCGTGCGGCCCGCGCCCAAGTCGAGGCTGGTCATTTCTCCCGCAAAGCTCGAGATCAACACGATGCCGGCGTCGTTGGTGTTGAGCAGCGGCAACTGCACCGGCCCACGGGTGACGGGCGCGCCGAACTTCGGCAAGCCCACCTTCGAGAGGTTGATGCCAATGACCGACCCCGCCGCAAAGCGCTTGTCGAAATTCGCGTTGGCGACGAAGAGCACCCCGTCGGGCGCCACCGCCGAGTCGACGTGCACCATGCCGGTGGGAAAATAGAATTGGTCTGACGGCGGCGCGTTCGAAATGAGCGCGTTGGAGGGGCAGCCCGTCACCCACGCCATGACCAGCGCCGAAGCGACGAATGCGAATAAAAATCGAACCTTCATCAGTCAGGAGCCCTTGTCTTGGCCGTACGGCGCAACGCTCTAGGCGTTGAGGCACGGTCGCGCAACAGAAGAAAACCACTGGAGATTCCACTCCAGTGGTGCGGGCTCACCTACGCGCGAAGGGCCGGTGCATTGCCGCAGGCCGGAGATCTGAATGAGCCCACCACCCGGTTCTCGCGCAGCGCCCGGTCAGCACGCGAAACGGGGGCGCGGCTTTTTTCGTGAGATCGCCCTGTGTTACACGACAGCCAGAATGCCCCCACCCATTTCGCCCAAGCCCCCGGGGTCGCGTGCGCCGCACGACCATGGAGTCGACCCCAAGGCCGCCGCGCTCCCGACGAGCGGGCCGTCTTTCGGCAGTGAGCTCACCTCCTCCGCGGTGACCATTTGGGGCACCCCCGTCAGCAGCAACGACTCCTTTCTGAGCCCAACGATGCCGCCGACGAACCCGTTGTGGGCCAAGTCGGTCGACGAGGTGTTGACGACACTGCGTGCTCAAACGCCGGCAGAACGCGCGATGACCCTGCTCGCGGCGCCCGACCGTCTGAGCAGCCGCGTGTTGGGCGATACCGCGTTTTCACCCACCCGAGACGACGCCGGAGCCGCCTTCGATTTCGACTTTTCGTCGCTGCGGGGCGGCCCGCAAGAATGGCAGGGAGAGACGGCGTGGGGCATGGCGGTGCTCGCCAAGCGCGCGTACGAGCCGCTCGACCGGGTGCGGCCGTTGCTCGAATTGCAGGGCTTCACGGTGACCGCGCTGGGCACGGGAGACCCGCCCGATGGCTACCTCGCCGTTCGAGGAGACCTCGCGTTGCTCGGCTTTCGCGGCACCATACCGACGCATGGCGACGACGTGCGAACCGACCTGCGCTTCATGTCGACGCAGGGCACCCATTCAGGGTTTCTCGACAAGGCCAACCAGCTGTGGCCCCAAATCGAGCGCGGGCTCGAGCAAGCCCGGGCGAAGTTGGGGCCGGGTCAAAAGCTCTCAGTCATGGCCACCGGGCACAGCCTGGGCGCGGCGGTCGCGACGTTGGCCGCCGAACGGGTCGCGAAGCGACCAGACCTCGGCGCGGTCGAAGCGGTCTACACCTACGGTTCGCCCCGCGTGTTTCAGGCGCCCCAGGCCATGGCCTACAACAAGCTGCTCGGCGACCGAACGTACCGCTACGTCAACGACACCGACGTGGTGACGACCTTGCCTCCCGAAGCGTTCTACACGCACGTGGGCCAGCGCTTGTTCTTCGACCGCAACCACCTGTTGAGGCCCGGCGCGACCGACGGGCAAGTCATTCGCGACCGAATCGCCTCGCCGCTGGTCTCGGTCTTCGCCGGGGCGGGTGGAGAAGCCGAGTTCTTACCCTGGGCGTTCGACCACTCCCCCCAAGGCTACGTCAAACACCTCTTCGTCGAAGCCAACCGACCGGTCGACCTGGCGACCCAAAACGCCGACCTGCTCGACTACTGGGTGAAAGACCGCCAGCCCATTTCGGTGGGCATGGCGCTCGCCATCATGAATGACGAGCAGCGAGCGGCGGCCAAGGCCAGGTACGGCAACGACCCGGTTTTCGCCTCGGGCCTGAAGTACTGGGCGAGTGGCGAACCGCCGTCGCCCCCGAAGGCCCCATTTCGCCGAGGCGGCTGACCCAGGCTACTG
>JBGAIY010000551.1:0-1031 GCA_044225205.1 Myxococcaceae bacterium
GAGCACAAAGCGATTTGGACCTATGAGTCGCAAAAGGCGCTGACCGTCGAAAACGCCATGCCTTTCACCACGCGCCACCCTCGGTGCGGTACGAGCTTCTTGTTCATCGTGGTGGGCGTGGCCGTCGCGCTGCACGTGGCGGTCTTGCCGCTCATTCCTCCCTTGAGCGCGAACCCGTTGGTCAATTCGCTGTTGTTGCTGCTCATCAAGCTGCCCATGGCGTTTCCCATTGCGGGCATTGCGTACGAACTGCAGCGCTGGAGCGCCAAAGACTCATGCCCGCGGGTGATCACCGCGCTCACGAAGCCGGGCATCTGGTTGCAGAGCATCACCACCATCGAGCCCGAGCCCAACCAAATGGAGATCGCGCTCCTCTCGCTCGACCGCGCGCTCGCCAGAGAAACGGGCCGCGCGAAAGCGCCCGACGGCGTCACGGTGTACCCGTCGTTCGAACAAGCCGCCGCGTAGCCGCCTCGTCGTGCACGCCATTCTCTTGCCCGGCTTCAACGGCGCCGCGACCCAGCCGATTTTGGTGAAGTTCGCCAAGCGGCTCGAGGCGCTGGGCGTGACCGCGGCCCGCCACGCGCTTCGCCGCGGCCGACCGAAGCCTGGGCTCGAAGCCGAAGTCGCTCAGCTCGAAACGTTCGTCACGCAGGCCGGCCCGCCGCCGCTCATCTTGGTCGGGCGTTCGTTTGGTGGGCGGGTGTGCGCTCGATTCGCCGTCGCCCAGCCCGAGCGGGTGAAGGCGTTGGTCTTGTTGGGGTTTCCGCTCCGGCCCCCGGGGCAACGGCGGCCCGAAGACGAACGCGCCCTGGCCGCGCTTCGGTGCCCGACGTTGATTGTGCAGGGTGACTCCGACGACTTGGGGCCCTTGGCTGCGTTTCGCCCGCTGCTTCGAAGGAACCCCGCGCTCACGTTGCATGTCATGAAGGGCGCGGGCCATTCTTTCGGCTCGCAGGAGGGCGCCGCCCTCACTTTCGCGGAGCAGTGGATTGGCGACTCGCTCAAGCTCAGTCGTGACGCGGCCCGAA
>JBGAIY010000551.1:1093-4606 GCA_044225205.1 Myxococcaceae bacterium
CGCTGAGGTTTCGGCCGGCCTTTTGGCGGTGAACGCCGAGCTCGGCCCGCTCGAAGCTCGTCTCCGCGCGCGGGTCGACGCCGAGCAGCGCGAGCTGACGGCGCTGACGTCAGAACGCGACGCGGCGCGCGAGCGGCTGCAAGCACTGACCGCCGAGCAGGCCACGCTGACCGAGCGCCGCGAACGGGCCGAGGCCGAACGCGCCGCGATCAAGCTCTCGGAGCGCGACCGAAACATCGCCAGCCTCGTCAGCGCCGGGTCGGCGGTGCTCGCGGTGGCCACCGTCGGCTGTTGGAGCGCGCTCGCCACCTTCAACCAATTTCAACTCGGTCTGGGGTTTCAGGCGGCGGGCGTGGTGACGGGGCTGGTGGTGGGGTGGGGCCTGGCGAAAGCGCGGCGCTGATGAGTCGAGAACTGCGCGCCCAGCTCGAGCAAGCGCACATGCGGCTGCGTGAAGTGAAAACGGCGCTGACGGAGCCCGAGACGCCCGGGTTTTCACCAGCGCGTGACGCCTTGAAGACCGAACTGGTGCCGCTGCGAACCGAGCTCAACCGCGCCACGGCCGCGCACGAGCTCGCCTCGCAGCAGACCCTCGCGGTCGAGCGCGCCCTGGGCGACGAACGCCTGGCATTGCAGGCTGCTCAGGCCAAAGGTCAGCTGAGCGCATTCTCGGTCATCATGGCGCTCTTGGCGGGCGTGGGTACGTTCTTCGCCATCATCAAGTACGTGGCCCTGGGCGGAGCTGGCTTGAGACCGTTGATGCCGTACCTGGCTGCGGTGCCCGCGCTGCTCTTCGGCCTGCTCGCCGCGCTCCGGTTGCTGCCCCGAAAACCGACGACGCCGGAGTGACGAAACCGAACCAAACCGGTACAACCGCGGCCCATGTTCGGTGTCTTGCTCGCCTCGATGCTCGCCGCGCCGGCTCCTCTGAAGTTGCCTGAGCCGGTGCGCGAAATTTCGGCGCCGCTCGGGTACTTCGGCAACGTCGTCGAAGACATGCCCGCCGGCGGCATGGTCGGCGCCGACCGGCCCGTGGTGCCTGAATTCGAAGGCTGCGCGCGTCTGGTGGTGTACCTCATGCGCATGTTGGGCGGCACGGCCCGCACCGTCGAGCAGCTGCAGCAGTGGCTCGACCTGACCGCCGGGTTCGAGCCCAAGTTTTTCAAGAAGAAGGGCACGCTGGCCGAAGTCACCAAGTTGCTGGCCGACGCGAAGTTCGAGCCCAAGAAGGCGTGTGGGCCGGGCGCGGTGAAACCGCAGTTTCCCCTCGAGGTGGCGGGCGCACCGACCAAGTTCTGCGACAACGAGGGCGCCAAACAGGGCGAATTTTGGTTCTTCAACAAGGGCCGGCCGGCGGCGCTGCTCGAAGTGCTCCCCGGAGACCCCGAGCGCTGCAAGGTGCGCATCTCCGCGGTGCTCTTCGACGGCCGAGGCGTCGCTCGGGTCAGGCTGCACGTTGATTGGGGCGCTTCGGCCTCGGTCTCCCTGGTGGGAGATGGCTGCCAAGTGGTCGATTTTACGCTTAATTCTGCGACTCAGAGCTTTGTGCCGACACTGAAATCCTGCAAACGGTAGCGATTTTCCGCTACAGGGCGCGGGCCATGCCTGTAGCGCCCATTGTCGAGGTCGACCCCGTTCACCCCCAGCCAAGGCTGGTGGAGCGCGCCGCCGAGGTGCTCGAAAACGCGGGGCTCATCGCGTACCCGACCGACACGTACTACGGCATTGGGTGCGACCTCGAATCGAAGAAGGCGATCGACCGGCTCTACGGCGTCAAAGGGCGCGACCGAAAGAAGCCGCTCGCGTTTCTGTGCCCCGACTTGTCAGACGTGGCGCGTTACGCGGTGGTTTCGAAGTTCGCCTACCGCATCATGCGCCAGTTGACGCCTGGGCCTTTCACCTTCGTGCTCGAAGCGACGAAGCTCGTGCCCGAAATGATGCGAACCAAGCAGCGTCAGGTGGGCATTCGGGTGCCGCAGGCGCCGCTCATGCTGGCGATCGCCGCGAAGTTGGGGCGGCCCATTGTCACGACCTCGGCGACCGACGCTGACGGCACGGTGCTGACCGACGCCCGGGCGATCAAAGACGAGCTGGGCAACCGGCTCGACCTCATTCTTGACGGGGGCGTTCAGCCGAACGAGCCGTCGACCATTGTCTCGCTGATCAACGACGAGCTCGAAGTGCTGCGCCAGGGCAAGGGCATCATCGTCACCTAGCCATGCAAACCGCGCTGCTCGACTTGTTCGTGAGCTACCTGCGCGCCGAACGCAACTTGGCCCCCAAGACGGTCGACGCGTACGCGCTCGACGTTCGCGAATGGCTCGCCGCCCTCGAAAAAGCGGGCACCTCGGTCGAAGCGGCCTCGCGCGACGACGTGCTCGAGCATTTGGCCTTTTTGGGCCGGCGCGGGTTGAGCCCCCGCAGTCGGGCGAGGCACTTGGCGGCGCTGCGCGGCTTCTACAAGTTTCTCGAAGACGAGAAACTGGCGCCGCAGAACCCCACCAGCGACCTCGACACGCCGCGACACGCGAAGAAGCTGCCGGTCTTTTTGACGCTCGAAGAAGTCGAACGCCTGTTGGCCGCGCCCGACGAGAAGACGCTGGCCGGCATTCGCGACCGGGCGATGATCGAGGTGCTCTATGCCACCGGGCTGCGCGTCAGCGAGCTGCTGCGGCTGTCGCTCAACGACATCGACCTCACCGACGGGTACGTGTTGACCATGGGCAAGGGCCGAAAAGAGCGGGTCGTGCCGCTGGGCAAGCACGCCATCGCCAAAGTGCAGGCCTACCTCGACGGGCCCCGCGCGGGTCTGCTCAAGGCCAAGGTGTCGAACTCGCTCTTCGTGACCCCGCGGGGCAAGGGCTTCAGCCGCATGGGGTTTTGGAAGCTGCTGCGCCGGTACGCCCGCGGAGCCGGCATTTCGAAGCCCCTTTCGCCCCACAAACTGCGACATTCATTCGCGACGCACTTGGTCGAGCGCGGGGCTGATTTGCGCATCGTTCAGGCCATGTTGGGCCATGCCGACCTGTCGACGACGCAGATCTACACCCACGTCACCGCCCAGCGGCTGCGCCAGGTGTACGACCAGGCCCACCCGCGCAGTCGTTCAAAAGCGCCGGCGGCGCCGAACAGACGCAATCGTTCTTCGGCTGGTTCGTGAGGTGACTCGTGCACTCGTTTACGCTGCTGGCCGCTGAGACCTTGCCCATCGACGTCACGTCGTTGGTCGGCGTCACCCTGTCGATGATCATGCTGATCATACCCGTCGCGGGGTTGACCATTCGGTTCGCCGCGCGGCCCGTGGTCGAAGCGCTGCAGCGGCTGGGCCTCGACCTGTCGAGGCGCGGCGCCTCCAGCACTGGCGGTGCTTCGGCCAAACAGGTTGAATTGCTCGCCAATCGCGTGCTCGAGCTCGAACAAGAAGTGGCAAAGCTGAAGGGCCTGCCCGCGCGCACCGCGGCGGCGTTGCCCTCCGCGCTCGCTCCGGCTCCCGTCGCCCCGGTCGGTGAGGGC
>JBGAIY010000552.1:0-4576 GCA_044225205.1 Myxococcaceae bacterium
ACCGCGTCGAGCTCTTTGCGAACGCTCTCGAGTTGGTTCGCCGAATCGCCCACCGCAGCGTACACCGACCCGAGCGCCGACTGGCGCCGCGCCTCGAGGCCAGCCGCGTCGGTCTCGAGCTGGGTCGCCAAACCGGTGAGCCGCTTTTGCTCCTCGGGTTCAGCACCCTTGGCCTGGGCACGGTACTGCGCGGCGCTCGCCTGCAAGTCGGCCTTGGCTTTGTTGAAGCCGTCGTTGACCGCGCTCAGCGACTTCTTCGCCGCGGCTTGAACCGCCGGAGGCAACTGCGCCAAGTCGGTGATGGTCTTGCCTGAATTCTTTTCACGGTACGCGGCCAGCTCGGGGGCCTGGGTCGCGACCGTCGCCTCCAGCGCCGACAGTTCGCCTCTTCGCTTGAGCAACACCGCCTGGGCGCCCGCCGGCAAGTCTTTGACCTGGAGCGCCCCGTCGAGCTCTTTTCTCGCGGCAGCCATGAGCGGCGCCGCTTTCGTCAAGTCACCCGACTTGAGCAACTCCAGCGCCCGGTTGCGCGACGCTTCGCTCTTGCCGATCGCGTCGTACGCGCGGAGGTTCGGCAATTGGGCTTGGAGCGCTTGGCCTTGTGCGACCAATTGGGCGCGCTCTTGCGACAACTTGAGCAGCTGGTCGGCCGTCAGTTCTTTGCCACTGCCCGGCTGGGCCGCGCGGGCTTCGCTCAGCACCTGGTCGACCGCTTCGAGGCCCTTCAACACGGCCTTTCGTTGCAGGTCGGCCACCCGCGGCGAAGCGAGCAGCGAAACGGTCGTGCCCGCCGGCACCTTCGCGTCGGGGCCCAACTTCGCCAGGGCCTCGTTGGTCTGCGCGAGCAGAGCGAGGTGCGTCTCGCCCACTTCACTCTCGGCCACCCCGAAGGCATTCGCCGCCAGCGCCTTGAGCGTCATGGGCGCGGTCAGCTTCGCCGTGCCCGTCGTCGGGTCGAGCGCGACCGCTTCGGGGAGTGCCGCCGGCAGCGGCGCGGCCACCTTGCTGACCGGCGCCGCGGCGGCCGCGTCGAGTTTCGCCGGCGCAGGAGCCGCCGAAACCGCTTTCGTCTTCGCGGCTCCGGTCGCGTTCCACGTCTTGGCGGGAGCCGAGGTCAGCTGGGCGAGCAAGGCCTCCAACCGCTCGAGGGTCGCGCGCTCGGCCTCTGAGGGGTTCGCGACCGCCGCCAGCTCGCGCGCCGCCGCTTCGGCCTCACGAACCAGTGCCGCCTTTTTCGGGCCCTCGACGTTGGAGTCGCGCGACAGCACCTCGCTGGCCAAATCGAGCGAGCTGGGGCGTGCGTACGCGCCGCCGGGTGCACCAACCAATCGACTGTCGACTTCGGCCATGAGTCTCCTGAACAATTATCGGCGGTTGCGTCTGAAAGTCGCCTGACGCCCAAAAATAAATTCGGTAGTATTTTCAAGACGTTGAAACGAGGTGCGCCTTTGCGTCGACGGAGCGTGGAACAGCTTGAGACCCTGTTCGGCGCCACCGGGGCGCGCCGCGAGCCGTGCCTCGAAACCGAAACCGAGGTGTGGCTGCCCGACGCGGCCCGCATGGTGATTTGGCAAAATGGAGCCCTCGCCGAAGACCGAAACGGGCTGACCGACGGCGCGTCGAGCCCGTTCGTGGGCAGGCGCACGCTCTACGACGTTCTCGGTGCCCGCTTCGTCGACCTCGAGCTGCGCGAAGACCGGCTCGTGCTGAGGCGGGGTGGCCTCAACGGCGCCTTGTGCGAAACGTGGGAACCGCCCGACGCCGTCGAGCCGATCGTCACGCACTACGAGTCGCTCGACTTCGTCGAAGCGCAGCCGTGGTCGTTTCAGCCATTCGGCCACATGGTGCGCGAGGTCATCAACGGCGTCACGCGACGCACCGTTGAAGATGAGCGAACCCTGCAAGAACTGCTGAGCGGAGGGTACACCCTTCGAATGATGGAGCTCGTCGGGGCCGACCGGTCTCGGGCCCGCCCCACCATCGTGCACGCGCCCGACCCGTACCAAGCGGTCGACCGCGTGGTGAACGACATTCGAGAATTGCACCGCCGGTACCCGCGGGGCCACTTCGTCATCGAAGCCATCGACCTGAAGAACGAAGCTGACCGCGCGCGCGTCTCGTCGCACGTCGGCACCGAAAAATACTTTCTCGAAATGCACGAGCCCACCTTCAACCGCTGGGCGACGTTGGGCCCCGCCGCTCGACAGGGTTCGTCGTGGCGTTATTTTCAAGAAAAGTACGGTTCTCTCACGTGGATCGTCGGCGACCTCACCGCGGGCCTGTCGACCTTCGCGTGCGGCAACGTCAGCGGCGGCGGCAAGTGCTGCCTGCAACTGGGCGAGACGTACGACTGCTCCCACTACGAAGACATCGAGCCCGGCCGCGGGTACGACCGCGCCATCGTCTTTCACGGCGGCTGGCCCCGCGACGGCTTCGTGATGGACACCCGCGTCGCCTCACCCACCGGTGAATTCGCCATTTACGGCTTTTGCGATGACGGGCCCATGCCCGAATGGCTGCCCACCGCCGACGCATTGCCGGCGCCCGAAACCATTCGCCCTTTCGGCTTTTGGCTCGAAGAGCACGCCCGGCCCATCATTGAAACGCTGCGGGGCCGACTCGCGAAACTGCAGAAGCCGCGCGACTGATCAGAGCCGAACTTCTGACGACACCGACTGCCCGTCGGTCAACTTCACCACCACCCGCGCGACTTGGCCGCTCACGCGTTCGGGGCGGCCCAGGTCGAAGTGCACGCCGTGTTCTCCGGGGGCCGACGGGAGCGCTCGGTTGGGTTCGTTCGCCAAATAGACCGCGGCGGCCGCGAATCGTTCGAGGCGGCGGGGTTGAACCACCACCTGGACATGCGCTTTCGAACGAAACACGAGCACCTTGAATTCGCTGCGCTCGGTCACCACGTCGACCGTGCTCTTCGGGCTGCCCACCGGTGTCGCCAGCCCCGCGCCCCGCTCGCCGCTCGAGAGCACCCCCGGGTCACCACGCGTGGCCTCTTCAATGGCTTCGTCTCCGGCGCGCATGGCCGCGAGTATCAATTTCATTTCGGGGTCTTGCTCGGCCTGCGATCGAATCACCGATGCTTCTGCGGGAGTCGAGAGGCCCAAATCAAATCGAAACAGTTCATCGAAACTTGCTGACCGACTGCGCTTGGTTCGCACCGTCTGGTCTGCGCGGCGTTCAGCGGGGCCCAAAGTGCCACTCGCTTCGCCTCCCAACACCTTCACCAGCCCGTCGTCTTCAATGCCGCTGCGCTCATTCAACCACCAGGCCCGAGGTCGACAGCGCGCGTCGAGCAACTGGGCTTCGGCGCGGCGTTCGGGGTTCAACGCGGTCAAGCTGGCGACCTGACCGCGCCCCGCCGCGTCGACCGGGCCCAATTGCGTTTGCAACCTCGAACACCACGAGGTCGCGTCGGGCCGCCCCGCCCGCTCGAGCGCCACCAAGGCCGACTCGAGCCGGTCTCGCGCCATGAGGTCGGTCATCGCCCACCCCACCAACGTGCTCGCGTCACCGTCGGCGTCGGGCAGCACCGATTCGACCGCGTGGGTCGCCGCGCGCGTCAACTTCGCTTCGACGTCTTGCACCTCGACCCCCTCGCCCCACGACTTGAGCCCCGCCGCCGGCAACAGCCGCAGCACGTCGGCAATGAGCGCCGGGTCGACCGAAATGGCCTCCGACCGCCGCAACAGGTCTCCCGCCGCCTCGAGCACTCGCCCCACGACCGGTGCCGGGTCTCCGGGGCGTTTGGGGTGTTCGAGTTCGACTTTGAGCGATTCGAGCTCGTCGACGAGCGCGCGGTATTTTTCGGCGGTGGCAGTCATGACGTCGGGTCCTCTCGTTTCCTCGTTTCGAGGAGGTACAACTTCAGCCACGCCTGCGCGCGGCTCACTCGCTTGTACGAATTGACCACCGTGATGCCGAGCATCTCGGCCACCCGGGGGTGATCGTCCATGTCTTGGTGGTGGTACAGGTCCCACGCGGCGGCTTCGTTCGGGTGCTCGGTCTGCAACCGGCGAAACGCCGCCCAATATTCTTCAGACGCTTCTTTCGCCTCGCTCTTCGCGCGCGCGTCGACCACGGCCCGGTTGGCCTCGTGAATCGGCTCTTCTCGCTCGTCTTCTTCGTCTCCGCGCGGGCCTTCGGCCAAGTCTTCACGCTGCCGGCGGTACCGGTCGATGGCGCAGTGCTTGACGATGCGCAAAAAGAACGTCTTCGGCGACGCCGCTTTGCCCGGCATTTGTTCTGAAACGCCGCGAAACTGGTCGAGCCCGCGAGACATGAACTTGGCGACGGCGTCTTGAAACACCTCGTCAATGTCGTCGGGCGAGCCTCTCACGAAAGCGCCCTGCACTCGTCGAATGACGGTAGCGGCTGGGTCACGCCACCGAAAAACCAATTCGCCCAGGGGCTTTTTGAAGTCTTGCTTGTCAGCCCTGCGCTTGGAGATGTCTGCGAACAGCTCGTCGTCGGTGAGCATGGGAGGAGACCACGAACCATACCCGTGCCTTGACGCAGCGGGCGGAGATTTGCTGACAGGCTCGCCCCGCAGATTCGCTCAAAC
>JBGAIY010000553.1:0-4565 GCA_044225205.1 Myxococcaceae bacterium
GTCGTCGTTCGAAGCGGGCGTGCTCGGAGTTCGCGCCACCAACGCCAGGTCGACCGAGCCGCTCGTCGTGTTCGGGGCCTCGACGAACAAGAAATACGTACCGGGCCCAAGCGACGACAGCGTGAGCGCGTTCGAGACGGCGGCGGTGCCGGGAGCACACGCCACGTCGGTGGTGGCGGCGCAGTTCGAGCGCACGTACAGCGACGGGCTGTCGGTGTCGCGTCGGGCGGTCGCCGAGACCCACACGTCGGCCACCTCGGTCACCGAAAAGGCGTAGACGAGTTCAGGCCCGCCCGGGGCGTTGCAAGCCGAATTCGCGGCCACGTCATCGAGCGCACGCGACGGGTCGACGCGCAGGAGCACCGCCCCCGCGTCGACTCCGAGCGCGATTTCGCGAGGGTTGGCGCACGATTCGGCGAGGGCACGGCACTGCCCGGTCGAGGGTTCGCACTCGCGCCCAGCGCCACACTCGATGTCGGCGGTGCACGCGGCGCATCGGTGAGCCGTGCAGGCCGGCCAGGGGTTGTGGCAGTCGGCGACGCCACGGCACGCCACGCACTGACGCGCCCATTGGTCGCACCAAGCCACGCCCGAGTCGCGGCCGAGGCAGTCTTCGTCGGTCGAACAGAGCCCGGGCTCGCTTCGCCCCGCGTCGACGGCGAGACCCGCGTCGAAAGCACCGGCGTCGACCACCGCCGCGTCGCCCTCGTCGCCGGCGTCTGGGGCGGGTACAAAAGACGAGCCCGCATCGCTCACCGAGGCATCAACGGGCTCGCACTGGCCGGTGGAGGGCGAACACGCCCAGCCCTCCGCGCAGCGAACCCCGTCACAGCGGCCGGTCGGAGCGACCGTCGTCACGCACGACGACAACGCGACGTACGCGAACATGACCGCCGCGGTTCGCCCGCCATGCGCACGGCTCGGTGGTGGCATCGCCCCGGTCGACACGTCGCTCCCGCTTCAACGGTAACGGGCGCCACTCGGCCTTCGCCACGTTCTCACCGCGTCGGCGGCGTGACGCTGCGCCGTGCTTCAAAATGCGCAGTGAACTGCCACGGTTGCGGGCGTACGCCCAGCTTCACTCGCCTCACCGCTTCGTGAAGCTGCGCCGTGCCTCCAACTGCGCAGCGAACTGGCGGCCGCACGCCCAGCTGCACTCGCCGATGCGTGCCGCTCCACGCCCGGTCGACCGTCAAATCAGTGACGTCTGAATCTCCAATTTGCCCGTGAGCGTACGGTGCACCGGGCACTTGTTGGCAATGTCGAGCAACCGTTGGCGCTGTTCGGGGTCAAGCGGGCCCTCGAGCGCGATGCGCCGGTACAACACGAACGCCTCGCCGACCTTCTCTTGAGTCACGTCGACCGAGAGCGCCGTCAGCGGCCACTGTTTGCGCGCGGCGTACATCTTCAGCGTCAGCACCGTGCCCTCGGTCTGGGGCTCGTCGGCGACGAGCGCGTGGGGCCCAACCGCAATGGTGGCCCGCAGGGCGGTGGGCGCGGTGCTGCCCGACGAAGCGACTTGAACGAGGCGCGCCGTCACGGCTCGCTCCGAAAGCCGTTCTTGCGGTGGGTGCCGTCGCAAAACGGCTTGTTGGCCGACTGGCCGCACCGACACAGCGCCGCGCGGGGGCCCAGCTCAATGGGCTGCCCCAAGTGATCGGCCGCCTCGACGGTGCCGTTGAGCAACAAGGGGCCGTTCTTGAGCGCCACCAACCGCGGCACGCTCGGTACGACTTCGGCCGGGCCTCCGTCGAGCCGGCGAAACTGCAACGCACCGCTCGGGCACCGGGCCACGGCGTGGGCCACCTCGTCGGCCGACGCCTCGTCGGCACGCACCCACGGCTTGGTGTTGAGGTCGAACACGCCCGGCAACGTCTTGAGGCACACGGCCGAATGCACGCACCGCTTGGCGTCGAACGTCACGACGATGTGTTGGCCCGTGTATTCGCGCGCCGCCATTAGCGTTCTCCCCAGTGCAACTTTTGACGAAGAATCGCGAAGTAGTCGAGTGACTGGTTGCGCACCAGGTGCACCCGGTTCGGAGACTTCTGCACTTCGAGCCGGTCGCCCTTCTTGATTTCGTGGCCGGCCTGGCCGTCGACCGTGAGGTACATTTCTTCGACGTGCCCGGTCAGGGTGACGGTGAGGGTTTGGTCTCCCGGCACGACGACCGGTCGCTGGGTCAGCGCGTGCGGGCAAATGGGAGTGACGACCACGCAGTCGATCGACGGGTGCACGATGGGGCCACCCGCCGACAGCGAATACGCGGTCGACCCCGTCGGCGTCGAAAAAATGACGCCGTCGGCCTTGAACGTGGCCATGAAGGCCGTGTCGAGCCACGTCTCGTGGTCGGCGATTCGCGCAATGGCCGACTTGTTCACGACGATTTCGTTGAGCACCTCTTCGCCGAACAACAGCTGGCCATCGCGGTAGAGGCGACAGACGAGCTTCATGCGCGAGTCGATGCGGGCTTTCGACGCCAGCACCGAGTCGAGCGTCGTCATCGCCTCGCTCACCGGTATTTCGGTCATGAACCCCAGCGACCCCAGGTTGATGCCCAAGATCGGCACCGAGCGGCCCTTGATCACCCGCGCGGCGTGAATGAGCGTGCCGTCGCCTCCCAACACGACGACCAGTTCGGCGCGGGCGGCCAATTCGTCGTTCGGCACCGAGGCCCAGCCGAGCTGTCGACCGAAGTGCTCTTCGACCAGCCAGTCGAGCTGGCGGTACTTTTCTTTCAACTCGCGGGCGAGCACCGCGGCTTCGGGCTTGCCCGGGTTGGCGATGATCGCCACGCATTTCACGAGGTCACCCCTTTGCCCTGCGAGTCGAACACGCCCAGGGCCGGCATTTCGTCGGTCGTTCTGCGACGTTGCGCCATTTCGATGACCACGTCTTTCATTTGCCGAGACAATACGCGGAACATGCCCGCGAGCAATTCGGGGCGGTCTGACACGAGGTCGAGAAAGTCGCGCCGGTCGATCACCAAGGTCTTCGTGTCGGCCGTGGCAATGACTTCGTTGACGCGGGGGGCACCGTCGAACAGCGACGTCTCGCCGAACGACTCTTTGACCCGCATGGTGAGCACCACTTCACCTTCACGGCGGGCTTCGACGGCGCCCTCGGTGATGACGTACAGCGCGTCACCGGGGTCGCCTTCGCCGTAAATGCGCTCGCCTTTGCGAAACGTCTGCTCCCGGGCGACGGCGGCCACCGCCGCCAAGTCGTCGACGTCGCTCTGCGCGAAAATGTCGACCCCCTCGAGCGCGAACAGCCGTTTCAACGTCACGTCACGCATGTCGTCCTCCTGTTCGGGTTCGTTCCACACGCCTGACCAGCGGGCCACTTCGCGCGCACAGCTTCGCAGCACCATGTCGTCGAAGAAGCACAAGAGCTCGAGCGCCCCCGCCCCACCCGCCGGGTCTCCGGGGGGCTGGGTGCGGTGGGGCACGCTCAACTGGTCTGACACCAAGTCGAGTTCTTCGGGGGTCAACACGTTTTCAATCAGTTCGAGCGCCCAGGCCCGCCGCTTGCTGTCGCTGCCCACCAGGTGCGCATGGGCCCGCCGCAGCGCGCGTGGGTCGTGCAACAACCCGAGCCACCAGAAGCTGATTTCGAGCGTCTGGTCGAGTCGGTCGCCGACGACCCGCGTGAGCAACGACGCGTCACCCACGGCGGCCCTCAAGTCTCGGTAGGGCGTGATCAGCAACGAGGCCACCTCGGCCAGCCGTTCTAACGACTCGGTGACCCGAATGGGGTCGACGCCGAATTCGGGGTGCTCTTCGTGCATTCGCCCGAGCGACACACCGACCCGGTAGTGCAACGCGGGGTCGTCGCGCGAGTTCGAAAACATGAGCGCGTCGAACGCCGAAGCGGTGCCAATTTCTCGAAGCACTCTGGGCAGTTGGGTGCGCAGCGCGAGCGAACGGGTACGGTCGTCGAGCGTCGAAGCCAACAGCGCCACCACCGGTTCACCCAGCATGGCCAACGCCGAACGGGCGACCCGCCGCTCGTCGCGCCACGACAAGAAGCGAATGAGCCGCGGCACGAGTTCGACCAACTTCGCTTCGCCGACCGCGGTGATGGCGACCCGCCGCACGGTAGCGTCGGAGTCGTCGAGGTACTTTTGCAACGGCTCGACGACGCGTTCGCCGCCAATTCGGCCGAGCAGCCGCGCGACCTCGCGACGCTCGGCCACCGGGGCTCGCGTGCCCCGCTTGAGCAACGTCTCGAGCATGGCCCGCGCCGACGGGTCGGCGCCGTTCGACAATTCGTGCAACCCGCTCACGGCCGACGTGAGCAAGCCCACGTCGGTCGTCGACAGCAACCCCGGGAGCACGGCTTTGGCGCGCTCGGGGTGCAAGTGGGCCAAGGCCAGCACCGCGGCGTCGCGAGGCCGGCGCGCCGCGTTGGCGATGAGCGCCTCGAGCGTGGGCGCCACGTCGGTCAGTTCGAGCCGACGGGCCAACTGCACGCCCCGCTCTTGGAGCCGCTCGTGGGGGTGCGCCAGCATGGCCTTCACGTGCACTTCGGTGAGGCGACCTGAATGTTCGAGCAAGTCGACC
>JBGAIY010000554.1:0-5250 GCA_044225205.1 Myxococcaceae bacterium
CGGTATTCGGGCAGCAACGACTACGCCCCCTTGCTCGAACGAGCGCTGCGCACCGTGCCGGTTTTCACCGACGACCTCACGTTGTGCTGCGGTACCCTCGGGCGGGTCGAAGTGTTGATTGAGGCCCATCGCACCACCGGCGACGAGCACTTGCTTGCGGTGGCGCGAGGGCTTCATGCGCAGGTCGACCCAGCCCGTCTCCAAGGGCCAACGTGGCAACGCGGGAGCGCCGGGCATGCCTTCGCGACGCTGCGGCTGCGCAACCCTGCTTTGAACTTGCCGGGCTTTCCGTTGACGATTGAGCCACTCTGCCAATGAAGTACTACTACGCCACGACGAACCCGTACCCAGACGGCCCTTTCGCTGGCGACGGCGAGTATCACTCCCTCAGCCTCAACTTCGACCGACCCGGCCGGTTCCCTCGCGATTGGGGCTCCGGTGGCCCGTTTAAGCACCCACCGAGCGAACCCGTCGAAGCGATTGTCGAAACTGCAGGAACCCGCTTTCTTGATTTCTATGACTCAAGCGCTCTCATCGTTTCAGCGCCCCTTCACGAGATTTTCGACGAAGCCGGTGTGCGAACGGTCGACTGGTACCCATTGGTGATTCGCTGCCCCGCGACCGATTCGGTTCGGCACGATTTTTCAATTGGCAATGTCACTCGGGCCATACCGACCGATGAGGCGCGCCACCGCGAAGGCCCGTATAAAGGCTTGAACATGTTTCAATGCTTGAAGCGGCTCGAAGACGTCATCGGCGGAGCACGGCTGTTTCGCCAGTCTGAAGTCTTGTCGCAAATCGTGGTGCACCAGACGGTCGTTGACCTGGTGACCGCTCGGCTCCCGAAGGCCATTCGCTTCGAGCGCGTCAACTTCACGGTGTGAGGCCGACTCGTTCGCGCGCTGTTCTGAGAACATTCTCGCCTATGCCCAATTTGACCCAAAACATCGTCGACGCCATCGCCTCACTCCAGCTCGACCCCGTGCCCCTGACCCAAGACGAAGACGCGCTGTCGGGGCGGCAGGTGTGCGCGGTCATGGCCGCGCCAGACCAGAACCGGCGTCGCCTTCGGCTGTGCGTTTCGACCGACTTTTCGACGTTCACGAGCGCTGAATACAGCCCTGGTGCTTGGGTCGACCTCGACGCCGAAACGGCGAGCCTCGACGCCGAGGCCCAGCACACCGTGCTCCGCCAGGCGCTGCGTGAAGCCGCTCGGCTCTGGCCGGTCGCCGCCGACGCCCGCGCCGTGCCGTTTTCGTTGTTGGTTCACCCCAATGACACCGCGAACGAATTGGTGTCGGTCGCCCTCGGTGACCAACAGCGCGTACTCGCCGTCATCTCGACCCACGAAATGGCGACCGTGACCATCGAGGCTTTGGTCTGGCAAGAGACCGGCGTGCTCGTCGTCGGGCTCGACGGGGCGGGCTTTGGGCTCATTCGACAGCGGGTCGAATGGTCGGCCCTGAAAGACGCGCGCGTCGGCGCGTCGGTCACCCTGACGGCCGACTCGTTTCGGGGGCAATGGCTCGCGCAGAAAAAAGAGACCGGCCGTGGCGAGCTCGAGGCCGCCGCCCGGGTGCTGGCCGAGCATTTCAAGCCACCCGTCGCCGCGTCTGCCGACGCCGAGCTCGAGCGTCTACTGGCATTGCACCGCAAAGACCTCGGCTCGGTTCGAGTCGACCACATCGCCCAGGCGCACGGTCTCGAATTTCTTGAACGTTTCGTCACCGGTCTGGCCGGCGCGGGTGACGGCAGGTCGTTCGCCCAGTTGTGCTCGTACGCCATGGAGTTGCTCATCGCCGGTGGCCACCTCCGGCAGGCCGCCGCGCTCGCCACGCTGCCGAAGGGCAAAAACCTCAACTGGGTCGACTTCGAGCAGGTGTTCTTGCTGCTCCGGCTCGGTGAGCCACGCCAAGCCGCCGACGCGCTGAAGGGGCACCTCCAGCGTCGTGGCACCGCCGATGCCCGCTGGTTGATGCTTCGCGCCGTTGTCGCGTTTCACAATGGGCTCCTCGAAGACGGCAAGGGCTTTGTCGCCGAACTCGAGAAAACGCCTCGCTCGGCGTACGCGGCCATCGCCGCGGCGTTCGACCCGTCGCGCAACCCGTCAGAACGCGGCAACTGGCTCCTAAAGGCCCGTCGGTGGGGTTTCGGCGGTCGAACCGACGTCGCCGACGCCGTGCTGGCGTTGGCCGAGCAAGACCCGGCGTTGGCTCCGCATGCCATCGCCGAGCGTCAGCGCATGGCCGAAGTGAAGGCGGCCCACGAGGTGCCCACCGCGGCCTTTCTTCAAGCAGGCGAAGCCCGTGTTCGGGCCCAACACCAAACTCGAAGAAGCCTCGGCCTCCGGGCGGAGCATTTGGAAAGACTCCGACGACGGGGATGAAGAAGAGGATGACGACGGGAGCCGCGGTTCGGGCACCCACCGATACCGGTTCGCCGGCGAGGTCAAGCCGTGCCTGGAAAACGGCGAATACCCCCGCGCCATGACGGCGAACCCCGGCGTGCTGGTCATGGGCACCAGCGCGGGGGCGTCTGCTGGGGTACCGCCTCGAAGGTGCCAACGCCAAGCCCACGGGTCACCTGCGACGTCGGCGTGGGCCCGGGCCACAGTTTGGCGCTGAACGACGGCCGGGTGTTCGCCGCCGACGAAGACCGCGGGCTCACCGTGCTGCAGCTCGAGGCAGACGCCCCGCCTGGCTGGTCGCCACCCTGGAGCCGCGGTTGCGCGAGCCAGCGCGCCTGGTCTCACCTCGGGCCCACGGGTCGCGGCCGTCGGCTCGTCAGGCGTCGAATTGTTCGAGGGCCTGGAGCCCCCGTGGCCTCATCGACTCTGGACGATGATTAGGCGGCGCGGCGTTTTAGGTCAGTGGCTCGCGGTGACCCACCAGATCCTCGCCGGGGTCGCCCTGTACGACGTTTCGAACCTCGCCCACCCGCGACGCGTCGATGTCATGCGGCTCCAAGAAGAGGCCGAATGTCGGTTCATTCACGCACTCGGTACGCGCTTGTTGGTTCGCTGCGACAACGTGCTGTGGCTGCTCGACTGCGCCGACGGTCGGCTGCGCCATGTGGCCACGCTGCCCATGCGCTTCGCTTCTTCAGAATCGTGGCCCGACGTTCGCTTGCTGCCCGGTGACGAACTGGTCATGGCCGACACGGGGTATCGCCGAGCGATCAGCGTGCTCAGCCTGGCCAACGAGCAGCTCGCCGTCGTTGACGTGCTGCCGTTCGAGGGCAACGACACTTGCGCGTTCGGTGGTGTCGCCCTGGTCGGTGACGACGCGTGGGGCTTCGAAGGCGACGCCGGGCGGTACCGGCTGTTGTGCCTTCAGCGAGCAGGCTGAACGTCACGGCACGTGCCATTCGGCCACGTTCCACCACAGCGAATCGGCCACGCCCCAGTCGGGGCCCTTCAGGTCGGCCCGCACCGCCGCCAAGCGCGAGGTCAGCACGAGCGGCAGCATCGGGAGGCGCTTGAACCACGCCTCTTGCAGTTCGACCTCGAGCACCCGCCGCCGCTCGTCGTAGAGCGAAGCCTGAATCGCTTCGACCCGCTCGACCATTTCGTCGTCGAAGTGGGGGCCCGCCGCCTTGGTCACGTCTCGAACATTGAGAAACCGCGTCAGGTCTGACGTGTCGCGGCCGAGCAGCGCGAGCCCCTCGAAGTCGCCTCGCTGCACCGCCTGCACCAGGTCGGGCTTCTCGACGAGCTCGACGGTGACGCCGGCCTTGGCCAGGTCTTCGCTGATTCGCTGCGCCAGGCGCGCGTGGGTCTCGTCTTTCGCGCGCACCGGGGCGATGAACAGCTTCACCACTTGCTTCTCGAGCGCGGGCCCCGGCGTCAGCGGGTATCGAGGGCCGGCGCGCCAGCCGAAAGCCACCTGGGCCGGAGCGGGCTCGAGCATCTTCGCCAGCGCTTCTCGGTTCAGCGCCGCCAGCAGCGCCCGGCGGGCCTCGAGCGAATTCCACGGAGGTGACGAGAGGTTCGGCACCAACACCCACAGCATGTCTCCCGGCTGCTCGTGCACCCGCACGCGCTTCTCGTTCTTCAGCAATTCGTAGCTGTCGGCCGTGAGGTTGCTCAACACGTCGACGTCTCCCGCCAGCAAGGCCTTGGCCGCGTCGAGCGGGGCCATGACCCGAATGTCGACCTTCTCGAACGCCGGTTTCGTCGCGGCGAAGCGCTCGTTGCGCACGAGCGTCGCGTGTTTGCCGGGCTCGAATTCGGTCGACACGAAGGCGCCGCCGCTCAGCAAGGTGCCTTCGTTGTTCGCGCGAATCAGCCCATCGCGGCCGCCGTCGCTCGCCAACGCCGCCGCGCTCTTCGGGTAGAGCCCAAACCCGCCCAGCCACTCGCTGTGGCGTTCAGAATAGGTGACGTCGACCGTGCGGTCGTCGACCCGCTCAGCCGAACGGCGCAAGGGGTCGGGGCTCAGGCCCAGAGAAAACAACAGGTCATCGGCGGTGATGCGCGTGCCGTCGCTCCATTGGGCATTCGCGCGCAGCCTCCAGCGAATGCGCATGCCGCCGTCGGGCAACAACCGCACCAGCGAGTTCGTCATCGACGGGGCCTCTTGCGCCAGCACCGGGCGAAACGCGCCGTCGGCCCCACGCACCACCAATTGCGCCCGGCGGCCCGGTATCTGCCCGCCACCTCCCAACGTGTCGAGCGAAGTCACCGCCAGCCGCAGCACCGGCTGCGACGGGTGGGCATTCGGAGGCGCCGTCGGCTCGACCACCGCCTCGCGCGAAAGCGCCCCCGCCACCAGGCTCACCAGCCCCACGCCCGACAGCAGCGGCAGCAGCCACCGGCCCCAGCGGTCGGCCAGGCGGGCCGCGTCGGGTCGCTGCTCGTGCGAGCGAAAGGCGACAATGCTCACCACCAACGTGCTCGCCACGAAAATGTACGCGCCCAGAAACAGCTTGTCGGCCGCCACCAAGTACGTGACCGTCGGCAGCGTGTCGGCCTGCGTGTAGTGAAATGCGATGCACGACAGCAGTGACGTGATGCCCATCGCCGAGCGCACGTCGAGCCGGTCGGCCGGCAGGTACAGGGCGAGCAGGGCGACCAACAACAGCAACACCAGCGGCAGCGCGAACTTGATGAGGTACGGGCCAAAGGGCCGCTGCATCTCGACCGAGAAGGTCGCCAGCCGCTGCTTCGCGTTCTTGCCTTCACGCCACACGCTGCCCAAGTCAGACCGGTAGAGTCGCTCTTCGGCGCGCGCCGAAAAGAACGGCTCGTAC
>JBGAIY010000555.1:0-4533 GCA_044225205.1 Myxococcaceae bacterium
GCTCGCCAGCTCGCCCACGTCGTGGGTGGCGTGGCGCTCTCCGTGGTACAGGTCAGTGCCACGCCGGCCTCTGACCGACAGGCCGACGACGAGCCCATGGCGCCAACGCAGTGACAGGTGCCGCGGCCACAGCGCGAGCAACGGCGGAGTGAGCAGCCGGTCGATGACGTCAGACGCCACGGCGTTGGGGTCGGCCTCGGGGTGGTCGAGCAGGTACCGCCCAAGCGCCCCGCGCACGTCACCCCGTTCGAGCAACTGGTCGATGACCGCGCGGGCGAGGTCGCGCTCATTCTGGGCGGGCACCTCCACGCGGAGCCCGGTGACGGTACCCGGCAGCGGGTCGACTTCAATGGTTTGCGAGCCCTGCGCATGCACGAGCCAACCTCGTTTGTGTTGGTCGGCGCAGGCCGCCTTGAAGGCGTTGGCCGCCTGGGCTGCCGAGGCGAAAAGGTCGAGCCGGTCGACGGGTGGGTTGGTGCCGACCGAGCGGGTGACGAGCGTCGAGCCCCGGAGCGTCAGCGTCACCGACGAGCGCGGCGCCTGGGCGATTCGGGCGACTTCGGCGTCGACGGTCGCCTGGGCTTGGGCGGCGGTTTTCTGTTGTTCGGCGCGCACGTGGCTCAGCAGGCCGGGGGGCAACATCGCCCCCATGGCGGCCAGCCCTTTTTCGGCCTCGGCCAACCGCTCGTCGACGCGCAGCCGCGCCCGAAGCAGTCGTCGAAGTTCGGCTTCGTCGAACGGAATGGGGTGCGAAGAAAAGACCGCTTCGGTCGTGGTGACGGTGGGCATGCTCAGGTGGGCTTGTTCAAGCGGAGCACAATGGGCATGACGTTCGGGCGCGTGCCCAACAGCTGCTTGAAGACGCGCCGAACACCGCGGGTCACTTCTTCACGCACCCGCTCGTCGTCGGCCCGCCACGCCGACGAAATTTCTGACAACGCCAGCCGGGCCCCTTCGGCCGACAAGGAGAGGGCCGCGAGCTCGTCGCCCTGGAGGCCTTGGGCGTAGACCGTGGGCCCGTGCAGCACGGTGCCGCCCCCGTGTTCGAGTGCGACGACGGCGATGACGACGCCCGCTTCAGCGAGCAGCCGACGCTCGCGCAAGGCGGCTTCGGTGACCCGGCCGTACGATTCGCGGCGGGTCAGCACGTGGCCAATGGGCACGCGGCCGAGCGTGTGCGCGCCGCAAGGGTCGAACCCCATCATGTCTCCGTCGGTCATGATGAAGGTGGCCTCGTCGGGCAGGCCGCTGCGCCGCGCGATGTCTCGGTGGCGGTGCAGGTGCCGCAGCTCTCCGTGAATCGGCACGAAGTGTTTGGGGCGAACCGTCTGAATCATTCGGGTCTGCTCGTCTTGCGCGGCGTGCCCCGACACGTGAATGCCCGGTTCGTTGCCGAAGTAGTTCACCTGTGCGCCGCGCGCGTAGAGTCGGTTGAGCATGAGCGCGACCTGCTGCTCGTTGCCCGGTATGGTTCGCGACGACAGCACGACCGTGTCGTCGGCCTCCAGCCGCCACGGCCCGGGCGCGGGGTCGAGCATTTTGGTGAGCGCCGCCTGGGGTTCGGCTTGGGCGCCGGTGCACACCACGATTTGCTGGTGGCGAACGACTTCGCCAATGGTGTCCCAGTTCACGAGCAGCTCGCTCGGCACGTCGAGAATGCCGGCCTGGCGCCCGAGCTCGACGTTGCGTTGCAGGCTTCGGCCGGCGAGCGCCACTTTGCGCCCGAGCTGGGTCGCGAGGTCGAACACGGTTCGCACTCGGTGCAGGTGCGAGCCGAACATGGCCACGACGATGCGCCCGGTCGCGCGAGAAAAGAGTCGCTCGAAGGTGGCGCGCACCACTTGTTCGCTGCCGGTGACGCCGGCGACTTCGGCGTTCGTCGAGTCAGACAAGAGCAGGTCGACGCCTCGCTCGCCGAGCTCTCCGAACCGTTCTAAGTCGGTCAATTGCCCATCGACGGGAAAACCGTCGAGCTTGAAGTCTCCGGTGTGAACGACCGTGCCCGACGGCGTGGTGATGGCCAGGGCAATGGCGTCAGGTACCGAATGGGTGACCCGAATCGGTTCAATGGTGAACTGCTCGCTGACCCGCACGGGGTGCCGCGGTTCAATTTCGCGCAAGTCGGCCGTCACTTCGGCCTCGGTCAGCTTGTGCCTCGCCACGGCCAGGGTGAAGCGCGTGCCGTACACCGGCACGTTGAGTTCTCGCAGCAACCACGGCAGCGCACCGATGTGGTCTTCGTGGGCGTGGGTCAGCACCACCGCTTTGAGCGAATCGGGCTCGTCGAGCAGCCAGCCGAAGTCGGGCAACACCACGTCGACCCCGAATTGGTCAGCCCGGGGAAACATGAGGCCGCAGTCGATGAGCAGCCGCTCGCCGCCATGCTCGAGCACCATGGTGTTGAGGCCGATTTCCCCCAGGCCTCCGAGCGGTATGACGCGAACCATGACGCGAGGGTACTCTCGCTTTTTGAGAATTTGGGGAGATTGCGGGGCCGGGCGTTTTTTGGTCATGGAGTCGACGCTCGGCCTCGCGATTTGCTAGGCCTGCCGCCATGGCCACGACGGTTGGAAGCTCGACGAATGTTGGTTCTCCCGGTGTGCTGAACAAAGACGCCCGAGCCCCCCGCGCCTTGCCTGAGAATTTGGTTGCCCGCGTGGCCGATCAGAGCCTCGCGGCGGTCGTCGCCGACAACCACGACTCGCTGTGGAAAGTGTGGGACCGCAACGGCCGCACCGTCTCGTGGGACGAGCACCTGCGCCTCAACTCGCACTTGGTGACCGCCGACCGTCGCGACGGCGGCTTGCTGTACCGCGGCGACGCGGTCGTGGTGGTGCCCAAAGCTTCGGCCGCTTCGGGCCAGTGGAAAGTGGGGGGGGCGGGCCCGGCCGCCGCGCCCAAGACCGACGGTACCGCCGACGCCACCAAAGCGCTCATCGGCCGGTGGGCCATTCAGTCTGACGGCTTGCGCTCCGAAGCCAAGCAGATCGCGACCTTGCCCGCTGCGGCTCAGGGTGCCGCGCTTGACGACTTGATGAAGAAGAGCGGGGCGATGTACGCGCAGTACGAAACCGACGCCGCCGCGCTCATGGGGCCCGAGCAAGCCAAGGTCTTCGTCAGCAAGAACCCGAACGGCACGCTCGAGCAATTTCGGGCGAACTTGAAGTCGCTCGCGAACCCCGCGCCGGCTCCCAAGTACGACGAGCAAGCGGCGGCTTCGCTGTTGCGGCGCTGGGCCATTCAGTCTGACTCGTTGCGCGAAGAAGCGAAGCGCATTCCCTCGCTCCCGCTCGCCGAACGGTCGGCGGCGCTCAACGCGCTTTTGGGCAAGAGCTCGGCCATGTACGCCCAGTACGACAAAGAAGCGAAGGCCGCGTTTGGTGACGCCGCTGCCCACGTCGCCGAAGAAAACCCCAACGGCAACCTCGCGGCGTTTCGCGAACAATTGACCAAGCTGGCGACTTCGAATTCGGGCTTTTCGCTCGGGTCGATGATCGGCGACTTCATCGAAGGCGTCGGCCAGAAGATGATCGACCAAGCGAGCGAGACCATCAAAGCCGTGAGCGAAGGCCAAGACGCCATCGGTCAAAACGAGACCGGAGCGACCCGTGAGTTCTTGGGTGCCCTTGGCGCGGTTGGTGGTTTTGCCGCGAAAATGACGTTCGGCGCCGAGTGGCTCGCCGGCCAAGCAGTCAAGGGCCTCGCCAACACGCCCAGCTTCTTGACCGAGACCCTGCCGGGCATGATCGAGTCACTCCCCGACGTGTCGATTGCCGATGGGTTTCGCCAAGAAGGCGAAATCGTCATGAACCTCGCCAAGGGCATCAAAGACAACGCCGTGAATGCGTACGAAAAACGCGGCGTCACGGCGGCGGTCACTGAGAGCGCGTTGAACGTGGCGGCGCTGGCATATGGGTTGAGTTCGGCGCTGACCAAGGGCGGTGCCGCGGCCGAGGCCGGTGGCGTCGCCCAGGGGTCAGGGCGGGCGTTGGTCGTGCGCAACCTCGAACTGGGTGAACAAGGCGCCGAGCGTGGTTCGACCGTCGGCAAGCTCGCTGGTGCGGCCGAAGCGGGCAACGCCGGTACGGGTGCCCAAGCCGGCGCCCAGGCGGGCACTGGCGCGCAAGCAGGTACCGGCGCGCAAGCAGGTACTGGCGCGCAAGCAGGTACTGGCGCAGGAGCCGCTGCTCCGGGCAAGTTGGCTGCCAGCGAGCAACTGGCCGGGCAGGTCTCGGCCGCCGCCCAGAAGACGTTGACCCGGTTGCACGAAGCGTCGAACGCCAGCCCCACCAAAATTGACCAAGTGTACGAAGCGGGCCTCAAGGCGGCTCGCGAGCGCGGTGACGAAGCCCAGTTCATGCGCGACGTCGAGCCTCGCTACCGCGAGATTCGCGGCGCGGCCGAAATGCGAGACGGGTTGGGCAGCCAGGCCGTCGCGGCGATGCGCGAGGCGTCGAACACGAGCGTCGAAGCGGTGCAAGCGGCATACGCCCAGGGCCTCCAAGCGGCCAAGGCGCAGGGCGCGGCGACCGA
>JBGAIY010000556.1:0-4548 GCA_044225205.1 Myxococcaceae bacterium
TGAAGCAACGAATTGACCGCTCCGACCGTTGAAAGGTCAGGCGGGGGTGGTGCGACGCACCGCCACGACCTCCGCGCCTCGTTCGCGTTCAGCCGAGCCCACCGCATCAGGCACTTTGAAGCAACGAACTGACCGCGCCGACCGTTGAAACGGTCAGGCGGTGGGTGGTGCGAGTCACCGCGACATACAGGGCCCGCCTCGCCTCGTTCGTCTCGGGGTACACCACGGCGCTCGCGTCGGGCAGCACGACCAGGTCGAATTCGAGCCCCTTCACTTCGGGCACGCACGTCACGGTGATGCCGGGCTTGAAGTCGAACAAACCGCCCAACGCCATTTTCACGCTGACGTCGTGGCGAACGGCCTTCGCGAACGCCGCCGCGCCCTCGGCGGTTCGGCAAATGACGGCGATCGACGCGTTGCGGTCGGCCACTTGGGCTTCTCGCAGGGCAGGCCCCAGCCACACCGCCTGGTGAAAGAGCGACGGCGAGACCACCGTCTTCACCGACGGGCAGGCGCTCGGGCGCGGCAACGCCGGGTCGATGATTGACCTCGCGAGCGCCGTCACGTCAGGCGGGCACCGGTAGTTCACCTCGAGCACGGCACGCTCGTACGGTCGCGAGGTGAGGTCGGCCATGGCCGCTTCCCAGCCAGAAAAGAACGACGACGGGTCGACCTGCTGAGCGGCGTCGCCCGCGACAATGAGACACCCCGTGGGCTTGAGCGTTCGCCCGATCAACGACAACTCGATCGACGCGAATTCTTGCGCCTCGTCGAGCACGATGCAGTCGTATTCTTCGAGGGCGAGCCCCGGCCGGCCTTTCGCTTCGGCCCGCAAGCGCTCGAGTTCGAACAACACCGCGTGGTCTTCGGCGTCAACGCTCTCGGCGTCTTCGGTGGGAGTGCCGTCGTCGATGGCGCGCCCGTCGACCGTCGCCAGGGCCGCGCGGTCAACGTGGGCGTATTGCGTCTCGGTCGAATCGAGAAACTGAACCCGGGTGTGCTCGGCGACGTCGGCGACCGCGGTCTGGCGCAACGCCCCGCCCGCAGCATCGACCACGCGTTGCAAAGCGGTGCGCTCGCCGAACAGGTGCTCGAGGTCGGCCCGCCGCGCCAGCTGTTTCGAATGGGTCGGCCGCTCTTCGTCGACGGTGGGCTCGGGGCGTTGTTGGGCAAACTCGCGCAGCACCGGTCGCAGCGCCGGGTGCCGTTTGAGCGCCGTCACCGCGGCCTTGGTGGCGCTCTCTCGTTTGGGCAGGTCGACGAACTCGCGCCGAGACAACCGCGCCGCCCAGGCGTCGTAGGTTGAAACTTCGACGTCTTCGATGCCTCGGCGCTCGAGCATCAGCGCCGTCAGCCGCCGCAGACCTTCGGTCGGCACCAACACCGCGCCTGCGAATTCGAGGTTCTTCTCGCGCAAAGCCACCAGCCGGTGCAACGCCACGGTGGTCTTGCCGAACCCCGCTTCGCCCAAAATGAGCGCGTTCATCGAAGGCGGCAGGTCGACAATTCGCTGCTGGGCGGCATCGAGCTTCACTTCGAGCGGAGACCGAAACGGCTTGCGCGCCTCGGGCGGCCGAAGTTCAAGCGCCGGCGCGGGAGACAACGGCACCGCTTGCCACGCTGACGCGGCATCGGGCCTCTGAAAAGACTGCGTCGGGGTGTCGACGCGCACCAAGTGGCCCCGCTCGAAGCCCAGCGTGTGCTTCTCGAGCACCGTGCCGGCAATGACCCGGCCATGGTCTTCGATTTCGTACGCTTCTCCCTCGTCGCACAGAAAAAAGGTCTCGGCGAGCGGAGCGGCCTGCCAGTCGACGACCGTCACCTCGCCGAAGGTGCGGCTCGCATTGCCCAAGAACACCCCCGCCTCTCGCCTCGCCGTGCGCAGCCGCACGTGGGCATGCACGGGGGTGCCGGTGTCGAGCGCCGCCACGTCACGCCCCAAAGCGTCGAGTCGCTGCTGCCACGTCGAGTCAAGCATCGGTCACCCGAACTGAACGGCCCGCATCGAAAGCGACGCCATGTCGAACCCCGTGATGGGAAACGTGACGCTGTCGTGGCGGTCGGTCGCTCCGAGCGCGACCAGCACCGGTAAAAAATGTTCGACCGTGGGGTGCGCCATTTTCCCGTCTTCGGTCTCGAGCAGCTTCGCCAACGCGCGGCCGTCGTGCTGTTCGAGCGCCCGGGTCGCCTCGGCGTCGAACCGCGTCGCCCACGCGGGCGTCTCGGTCACCTTTTGGCGCAGGCTCGAAAACGCATGCCGCAGGTTGTGCACGAGGTTGCCGCTGGCCACCACCAACACGCCCTGTTCTCGCAACGACCCCAGCCGCGCACCGACGGCCAGGTGCTCTCCGGGGCTCGAGCGCTGGTCGAGACTCAGCTGCACGACCGGCACGTCGGCCTTGGGCCGCAGGTGCCGCAGCACACTCCACGCGCCGTGGTCGAGCCCCCAGTCGAGGCTCACCTGGCCGTACGGCAAGAGCGCAGCCACCTGCGTGGCCAACGCCGGCGCGCCTTTCGCCGGGTACTGCACGGCGAACAATTCTCGAGGGAAACCGCCGAAATCGTGAATGGTTTTCGGGTCTTCGTTGCCCGTGACCTGCCACCCCGGCACCTGCCAATGCGCCGACACGGCGACAATCGCCTTCGGGGTCGGCAGCCGCTCGCCCAGCGCCCGAAAGGCTCGGCTCCACGGGTTGTCTTCAATGGCGTTGAGCGGCGTGCCGTGGCCAATGAACACCACCGGCATCTTCGCGTCGTCTGAAAGGGGCGAAAATGAACTCACGTTGGCGTGCCCTGACTTTCGGGGGGCGTCGGCGGGAGCCCCATTTGCTCGCGCAGCGCACTGAACGCGGGCGTCCACCGGAGGGAGGCGTCGCGCACGGTGAGCAGCGACTGGCGTGGCCTGGCCGCCGTCGCGGGTGCTTTTTCGAACACGTCGACGGTGACGAGCGCGCGCTTGCCTTCGCGCGGCACCACCTTCGAGGTGGGCCGCAGCAACACGCCGGCGTGCACCCCGGCCGCGTCGGCAATTCGGCTGCGCTCGAGCGACGACGCGCACATCACGAAGCGGCCGCCTTCGCGCAAATGCACAGCCGCGGCGGCCAAATACGCCTCGACGCCGCCCCGGTGCTCGAAGCGGCAGGGCGCGGCGTGCGCGTGGTTCGACTCGGTGCCGGTACCGGGCGCGAAATACGGAGGCGTGCCCGTGATGAGGTCGTACCGGGTCGACCACGACGTCGAACGCAAGTCACCGGTGTGCACGACGCACCGGTCGTCGACCCCGTTGTACGCGATTGACCGACGGGCCAGTTCGGCCCGGTCGGCTTGGGCTTCAAGCCCAGTCACCTGTGCCGAAGGCAGCTTGAAAGCCACCAGCAGCAGCACACTGCCCAGGCCACACCCCAGGTCGAGCACCTCACCCGCGTCGGGGCGCTCGTTGACGGCCACCCAGGCCGTGACCAAGTCGTCGAGGCTCCAACGGTGGCCCTTCTGTTTTTGAAACACCCGCCAGTCGCCACACAGGTACGAGAGGTCTTCGCCGGGTTGGGGCGACAAGTCGGGCCGCCCGCCGTCACCCCGGGGCGCCGGGCCGGGGGCGACCCAGCCAACGGGCCTCCGCGCTGAACGAATCACTCCCGGCGGCAGGTTCGACACGGGGTCTGTCTTCTCACGAATTGGGCATGCCCGCTACGGCGAGGGAGCTGCCCACCACAGGGTTGAGCAGAGCCCCCAGGCGCTCGGCCCTCACTGCGGCAGTTGCGGTATGCCCAGCAAGTCGGCCGACTGGGTCAATTCATAGACCAGCGTGCCCGGGGTCTTGTCGTCGGCCTCGGCTTGAATGCCCACGAACAGGCGCCCAAAGGGCGTTTGCTTGTCGGCGTCTGAGGGAGACACCGAGCTCCACGTCGCGGGCGGCTGCGGTATCGCGTCGCCCGGCAAGACGTCGTACAGCGCCTGCATTCGCGCGAAAGCCGCGTCGATTTTCGAAGCCACGTCGGCGCCCGCCGCCGCCTTGGCCACGAGCCACGGCTTGAACGCGTGCCAGGTGGTGACCCCCGCCTCGAGGTTCGCGCGCATGTCGGTGAGCGTGAACTGCGCGTAGCGCGACTCTTCTTCGCCGCTCGCCGCGAGCTTGACCTTTTCGAGCTGTTCTCCCATGGAGCCAATGACGCCGCGGTAGGCCGCCGCCGGGTCGAGCGCGAGCGGCGCGAAGTCGTCGCGCATTTGCGCGGTTTCCCGCGCCCAACGGGCACACAGCTTGTTCTTGAAGTCGCTCGCTTCGGCCTCACTCGAGGGAAACGCGGCGGCCACGTACTTCTGGCCGAGCGACTCTTTTTCGAACGCGACCACGAAGTCGGGGTGCGCGTCGGCCCACAGAATGCGTTCGATGGCGTGGTTGCCGGTGACGCCGTCATCGTCGAACAGGTTCGAGTCGGTGCGATGCTCGAGAAACCCGTCGTACCGTTCGTCGATGCTGACGTCGAGCTCGGGGTAGAGCACGGCAATGGCCCCCTCGACGTGCTCGTACGCCGGGCGCGCGCGTCGCCA
>JBGAIY010000557.1:0-4524 GCA_044225205.1 Myxococcaceae bacterium
CTTGGCGACCGCGACTGCGAGTACTTCACCAAAGACAACCTCGCGACGTCGTGCAAGCCGATACCCGCCGCCTGCGGCAACCGCATGACCTGCCAACGGTAATTTCCCTGCCGGTGCCGGTGTGCTTTCGCTGAACGGCCTGCGCCTCCGCACCACGGGGTGGTGCACAGCCGCGGCGTTTGAGAACGGTGCGGCCTCTTCATTGGGCAAGCGAGGGCCGCCGAGCGCGCCGAACGAGACTCGGAGGCCGACCCCCCGCAAACTTTCGCCGAAATGGACCGCCGTGATGTCGGCGCACGGCGGCTCGCCCACGCCTTGCTTGGGCGCCATCGCCCCGGTCGGCCTGTTGCTGGGAGGGGCTTCGGCGCCGGTACCTCTGGGTCGACCCGCCGGAGGGAGGGTCGAATGCACCGAAGGCACGAAGTCGAAAGCGCCGCCCTGAGCCAAACGGCACACGTCAGCGCACCGCGCGTTGTACCCACCCCACGCTCAGCAGCGTCACCGCCATGCCGAGCACCATGCGCACCGTCAATGGCTCGTCGAGCACCAACACCCCGAGCAACACCGAGACCAGTGGGTTCAACACCGCGAAGCTGCCCGCGCGCGCCGCCGGCCATTCACGCAGCACGACCGCGTACCCTGCGAACCCCGCAATCGACGAGACGAAGGTCAGAAACCCCACCGCGCCGAGCGACGTCGGGGTCAGCGGGCCGTGAACGAACCCCACACCCGTCAACACGGCCAGGGCCGCCGAAGTCGCCGAGCCCGCGAACATTTGCACCGAGAGCTGAGCGAACAGCCCCGTGGCCCCTTCGGCCTGGGCGCGGCGCTGCAGCAGACTGGCGAAGGCGAACACCAAGGTCGCACAGAGCAGCGCTAAAACGCCGAGCGGGTCGGCCCGCGCGTGCCCGGGCTCAGGCCAGAGCAACAGGCCGACGCCCAAGACGCCTCCGGCGACGCCCCACCAGGCCCGGCCCGGCGTGCGGGGGCCCCACAGCCCCAATGCCCCCAAGGCGGCGAGCCACACCGAGCCCAAGGCATGAACGACGCCCGTGATGCCTGACGCGACGGTCTTTTGCGCAAACGCGGTCAGCCCATTGCTGCCACTCATCATGAGCATGCCGACGGCGGCGAAGCGCGAAGCCTGCCCCAACGGAGGGAGGCGCTCGCCTCGCACCCGCGCCACCACGGCGCACAACACCGCGGCCACCCCGAAGCGCGTCGACACCAGGCCGAATGGGGTGAACGACGAAATCGCGAGTCGAATGAACAAATAGCTCGTGCCCCACGCCGCGATGACGGTGAAGAACGCGAACCAGACCCGCCGTGCACCGGTTGCCGCCAACGCCTACCCCAAGCCGACCGGAGGGCGGCGGTACCGCGTGCCCTGCTCGAATGCATGGCCCAAGCGAAGCAACGTCGCCTCGGCCCATGCGCCGGCGAAGAACAAGAGCCCCACCGGCAGCCCCGCGACGTCGCCCATGGGCACCGACAACGACGGGTACCCCGCCACCGCCGCCGGCGTCGTGGCGGCCGCCGTCGGCCGGTCTCCCAGCACGGGGTCAATGACCCACGCGGGGTCGAGCGTCGGGGCGACAATGGCGTCGAGCCGGTGTTTCTTCATCACCGCGTCGATGCCTTGCGCCCGAGACCAGAGTCGACACGTTTTGAGCGCGTCAAGGTAGGCGGCCGAGGTGAGGGGCCCGCGCGCCTGGGCCTTCTCGAACAATTCTTGCCCGAACAACGGCATTTCGGTGTCGGCGTTCTTCACATTGAACGCGATGAGGTCGGCCAACGACTTCATGCTCGCGTCGGGGCGACGGGTCGTCAAATAGGCCGCCATGCCCGCCTTGAGCTCGGTCAACAACACTTCGGTCTCGGGCTTGTTCAGCGTGGCGCTCGGCACCTCGACCGGCACCAGTTCGGCGCCCAGGCGACGCAGGTCGTCTTGCGCCCGGGTCATGAGCTGGGCCACGCCCGGTACCTCGCCCATCAACTTGAGCGCCACTCCCAGCCGCGACCCCTTGAGACCGTCTCGGTCGAGCCCCAGGGTGTAGTCGCGCTGCACGCGTCGGCCGAGGGTCTGCGTCGCCGCATCGCTCGGGTCATCGCCGAGCATGGCGTTGAGCAACAGCGCCGCGTCTTCGACCGTGCGGGCCATGGGCCCCGGGGTGTCTTGGCTCGCGGAGATGGGAATGATGCCGCTCCGACTCAACAAGCCCACGGTCGGTTTCAGCCCGACCAAGCCCTGCGCCGAGGCCGGGGCGGTAATCGACCCGTCGGTCTCGGTGCCCACCGCCACCACGCACAGATCGGCCGCGACGGCGGTGGCCGAACCCGAGCTCGACCCCAGCGGGCTGCGGTCGAACGCGTAGGCGTTGACCCCCTGCCCGCCCCGCGCGCTCCAACCCGACGACGAGCGCGAAGAGCGCATGTTGGCCCACTCCGACAAGTTGCTCTTGGCCAAAATCACCGCGCCGGCCTTGCGGAGCTGCGCCACGACGAACGCGTCGCGCGGCGCCTTCGAGCCCAGCAACGCCAACGAGCCGGCCGTCGTTTCCATTCGGTCGCCGGTGTCGAGGTTGTCTTTGACGACCACCGGTACACCGTGCAACGGCCCGCGCGCCCCAGCCTTCACCCGCTCGGCGTCGAGCGCTTCGGCAATGGTGAGCGCGTCGGGGTTGACCTCGAGAATCGCCTTGAGCCGGGGGTTCAGGTCGGCCATTCGTTTGAGGTACACCTCGCACAGACTTCGCGAAGTCACCTGGCCGGCGGCGAGCGCCGCCGCGACCGAGCGAATCGACGCGTTGGCCCACACCGGCGCCGCCGTGCTCCCACTCCACGCCTTGGGCGAGAACACCAGCGACGACCCCGCCCACCACGACCACTGGAGCAGCTCGCGCCGATTCATGGCGCCCTTCACCGCTTGACGATGCAGTAACCGCTCGTCGAATCACACACGGTGTTCGGGTAGCAGGTGAAGCCCGCGTTCTCGCACCGGGGTATGCAAATGCCCAGGCCAATGGCCGGCCCGCTGACCTCGCAAACGTAGCCCGTTCGACACGACGACTGGCCCAACCGCGGCGAACCGCACGTCGAGAGGCAGGTGTCGTTGACACCTCCGTCTGAGGCCACGTTGATGCAGAGCGAACCGACGGGGCAGCCCGAATTCGGTTGGCAGGCCGCCGTGCAATACCCCCCAGGCCACCCCGTGGGCTGGCCGAGCACCGTTTCGGGTATGCAGGCCGCGTTCGACGGCACCTTGCATTGGCCGTCAAAGAGGCACGGAGCACCGACGCCGCCGTCGAGCGACGGTGGAGGCGGGGCCTTGCACTGGCCGGCGACGCAGACCCCCGTTTGACAAATGAAGCAGGCTTCGCCTTTTCGCCCACAAGCGAATGACGACTCGATGTTGGGCTCGACGCAGAAGTTGCCTTGGCAGCAGCCGGCGCAATTGGCCGGGCTGCAGCTGAAGGTGCCGCTCCCGCCGCCCGTGCCCCCACCGCCACCGGGCCCAATGCCCCCACCGGTGCCTCCGCCGACGCCGCCCCCGACCCCGCCGCCCACACCCGTACCGCCTCCGAAGCCACCGCCCACACCGCCGCCCGTGCTGCCGCCGCCCACGCCACCGCCCACACCGCCGCCGCGGCCGCCACCAGAGTTGCCACCGCCCGCGCCACCGTCTTGACTGGTACCGCCGTCGGTAAACCGTTCGGCGACGGGCTGAAAGCAGCCAACGAACGCCACGGCGATCATCGAAAACAGAAACTTCTTCATGGGCTCTCCACGCGAAACTCGGCCGGCGCGGAGCATGTCACCAAGACCGAACCTCGGCCAGGGTTACGGCGTCCACCCGAGCAGATCGCAGCCGAGGGTCGAGGTTTGGCCAAAGTGGGTCGTGACCTGAAACTTCAGGGCGTCGTGAGACGCGAAGACCGCGATGAGGTTTCGCGCGGTCGCCGGCGCGTACCACAGAAAACAGTCGCCGATGCAGCCAGCCCCCGAGCAGGTCAACCCGCTGTCGACGTCGAACGCCAAATACTGGCCGTCGGGAGACCACACCGCATAGGCGGTCATTTTCGTCGCGGTGAAGCGCTCGAGGTGACCCCCGTCGATGTCGGCGACCCAAATGTCGATTTCGTCGCTCGGCCAGACGCGGTGACGCAACCGAATGGCGAGTTTCGTGCCCTGCGGGTTCACCCAAAATGAACCGACGACGTGGTCGGCCGGCACCGCCATGTGCCCGCTCAGTTGCTCAGGCTGACCCACGGTACCGGTGTACATCGACCCGTCGTCTTTGATGCGCATGAAGCGCCCGTCGGGCAACCAGCTCACCGCCGCTTCGGCCGCGTCGAAGCGCTGCAGCACCTTGGCCTGCTCCACGTCGACCAGCACGACCTCGGCGTCGGCCACGGAGTCGGCACCGAGCACGGCCCTGATGACCGTCTTGTTCTTGGGAGATGGGAGAATGCTGCGCAAGTACCCGGTCGTGCGCAGTTGATGCAGCGGCTGCTTCGTGGCGAG
>JBGAIY010000558.1:0-4521 GCA_044225205.1 Myxococcaceae bacterium
GCTCACGCTCACGAGCGAACTGACGGCGATGCGAGAAGAGCTCGAACGGCTCGAACCCGGCTGTTTCGAGCGGTACCTGCGGTTTCTGGCCGCGGGGCGCGACCAACACGACACCGCCATGTCGAAGTTCGTCACTCGCCACTTCGACTCGTTCTGGCAATTCGTCAAACCCGAGAACGTGCCGCACTTCATTCGCATCGGCGCGCACCGCAAGTTGTTCTCGCACGTGGCCAAAGCCTTCACCGAGCCGCGCTTGCGCCAGGCGATGAGCTTTCAAACCATGTACTTGGGCGTCTCGCCTTACGAGGCGCCGGCGGTGTTCTCGCTGCTGCCGTACACCGAATTGGCGCACGGCATTTGGTACCCCCGAGGCGGCATGTCGGCCGTGCCGCGCGCCCTCGAACGCGTGGCCCGCGAATTCGGGGTCGAGTTTCACTACCGTTCTGAAGTGGCGCGCATTCGCGTCGAAGACGGGCGAGCGCGCGGCGTGGTGCTCAAAGACGGCTCGGTTCTCGACGCCGACGTCGTGGTGTGCAACGCCGACTTGACCTGGGCGCGGCAGCACCTGTTCGACGACACGGTCGCGTCGAACGCCCGCGAGCGCGCCCGGCTGGAGACCAAGCGCTTCACGTCGTCGGGCTACATGCTCTACCTCGGGCTCGACCAACGGGTCGAACGGCTCGGCCACCACAACGTGTTCTTCGGAGGCGACTTCGAAGGCTCGTTCAACGACATTTTCAACCGACACCAGGTGCCCGCTGACCCGAGCTTCTATGTGGCGGCTCCCGCGCGCAGCGACGACTCCGTGGCTCCCGCCGGCCACGACGCGCTCTACGTGTTGGTGCCCGTGCCGTCGCGGCCGGCGACCGGGCCGGGCCTTGACTGGGCCCGCGAAGGCCCCGCCCTGCGCGCGAAAGTGCTCGGCCGGCTCTCGGCGCTCGGCTACGGCGACCTCGAGCGGCACATCACCGTCGAACGCGTCGTCACCCCCGACGACTGGGAAAAAAATTGGCGGCTCGCGCGGGGCGCGAATTTCGGGCTGGCGCAAAACATGTTTCAGATCGGCCCGTTTCGGCCCAAGGTGTTCGATGAGCACGTTCGCAACCTGTTCTTCTGCGGCGCCTCGTCTCAGCCGGGCACGGGCGTGCCCACCGTCATGATTTCGGCCGACCTCGCGGTGCAGGCCATTGCCGAGCGCGCCGAGGTGGGCCCGTCGGTCGCGCGAGGCGCCCCGGGCCAAGAGCCGGTGGCTTCGGTGAAAGCGGCGGCCTGACATGAAGTCGGCCCTGGTGCCAGCGTCGGCGGGGCTGCACCGCGCGTTGGTCGCGTCGGGGTACGCGCGCGCCAAAGAAGTCACCCGGCGCCACGCGAAGTCGTTCTTCTTCGCTTCGAATGTGCTCTTCGGGGCTCGGCGGCGCGCCGCGTTCGCGCTCTATTCGTTCTGCCGCCGGCTCGACGACCTGGTCGACGGAGACAACCCCGGTGACGGCTCGGTGGCGCAGCCCCAGGCGACCGCGGCCGAACTCCAGGCCCGGCTCGACTTGGCTCGCGCTTCACTCGGCGCGGTGTGGTCTTCGTCGGTGGGCGCGCCGCTCGTGCGCGAATTGCCGTGGGCCGACGACGAACTCGCGGCCTTTCGCGACACCGTCGAGCGGTACCGCATACCCGAGCAGCCGTTTCAAGAGTTGATCAACGGCATGGAGATGGACTTGTCGAAGACGCGCTACGCGAACTTCGACGAGCTGTCGTTGTACTGCTACCGGGTGGCGGGCGTGGTCGGCCTCATGCTGACCCACGTGCTGGGGTATGACGACGAGGCCTGCTTGCCGTATGCGGTCGACCTCGGCGTAGCCATGCAGCTCACGAACATCATTCGCGACGTCAAAGAAGACTGGCAGCGCGGCCGCGTGTACTTGCCGCAAGACGAGCTGGCGCGCTTCGGGCTCGACGAGAGCGACCTCGAGCGCTTTTGTGCCCCTGCGGCCAGGGCGTCGCCGGCGTGGCCGCGGTGGTGCGAATTTCTGAAATTTCAAATCGCTCGGGCCCGCGAAATCGACGCGCGGTCTCACCTCGGCGTACCTCACCTGACCGGCCTGGGGTCGGGGCGCGTGGTGCGCGTCATGTCGGCGGTGTACGGCGGCATTCTGGGCGAGGTCGAACGCCAGCAGTACGACGTGTTTTCGCGTCGCGCGCGGGTGTCGTTGGGCGGCAAGCTCGCGCTCGCGTTCAAAGCGTGCGTGTGGTCACCGAGCCGGCTGTCGCTCCCCGCCCAGCTGCCGCGAGGCACCGCGTGAAGTCGGTCGCCGTCATCGGTGGCGGCATCGGCGGGTTGACCGCGGCGGGCGCCCTGGCGGCTGCTGGCCACCGCGTGACGTTGTTCGAAGCCGGCCCGACGTTGGGCGGCAAGGCGCAAGTCTTTGCGTCAGACGGGCTCACCTTCGACACCGGCCCGACGGTGATGACCATGCCCGAGACCGTCGAGCGCACCTTCGAGCTGTTGCGCGCCCGCGATTTGCTGCCCACTCTGCACACGCTCGAGCTTCAGACCCAATACCACTATGCCGACGGCCAGACGTTTTCGTGCTGGGCCGACCTCGAGCGGGCCGCCGAGTCGGCCGAGCAACTCGAGTCGGGCGGGGCTGTGGCGCTGCGTCGCTTTTACGAGCGAGCGGCGCACATTCACCGAGCCGCCGGCGAGCCCTATTTGGAGGCTCCGTACGAGTCGATGGTGGGGTTCATGGCGCGCGCGGCCCGGCGGGGGCTGGGCGCGCTGCTCACCGGCTTGCAGCTCTCGACGCTCGACACGCTGGCCACCCGGTCGTTCTCGTCGCCCCACTTGCGCCAATTCGTGAATCGTTTCGCGACCTACGCCGGCGCTTCGCCGTACGAAGCGAACGCCGCCTTCGCGATGATCGCCCACCTCGAGCACGCGCACGGGGTTCACCATGTGCAGGGCGGGGTCGGCGCGTTGGTCTCGGCGCTGGCCCGGGCGGTGACCCGCTTGGGGGTCGACATTCGGTTGAATTCGAAGACCTGGTGGCGTGAGCACGCGCCGGGCGAGCTCGTCGTCGCCGACGAGCGCTTCGACGGTGTCGTGGTCAACGCCGACCCCATGGCGACCCAGGGCCGCGCCACGGAGCCCCGCAGCATGTCAGGGTACGTGTTCTTCGTCGAAGCGAAGACGCTCACGGTCAAGCCGCTCGACCTGCCCCACCACAGCATCATTTTTTCAAGTGACTACCCGCGCGAATTTCGCGAATTGGCCGAAGGTCACGTGCCGAGCGAGCCCACCATTCACGTCTGCCACCCCGGAGCGACCGACCCGTCGATGCGCTCGAACGAACGCGGCCAGCACGGGTTGTACGTCATGGTGAACGTGCCCGCCTTGCCGGGCGACGTCGACGAAACCGCCGAGCAGTTCTGGGCCGAGCAGCGGTTGGCGCTCAAGGCGTGGTGCCTGGCGCGAATGCGCGAACAGTGGCCCGAGCTGCGGCAGGCTGAATTGCGCGTCTTGTCAGACCGCACGCCGCTCGACCTGGCGCGGCTGGGGGCCCCGGGCGGCTCGATTTACGGCTTCGTGCCGCACGGCCGCTTGGGGCCGTTTCGCCGCCCGCCGATGAAGGCGCGAACCCCGGGCGTTTTTTTTGCCGGAGGCGGCACGCACCCCGGCGGTGGCGTGCCGCTCGTCATGCTGTCGGGGCGGTTCGCGGCCCAGCTCGTCGAGCGGCACTTCGAACGGGGGCTTCGGTGAACCGCGTCGAGCTGCCGTCGGTGTCGGGCTCGTACCGGTGGTACTACTTCGACGTGTCGGCCGGCGACCTCACCGGGGTCTGCATTTTCATGCTGGGCAGCCTGTTTTCGGCCGACTACTCGAGCGGCCTTTCGCGCGGGGCCCTGCCGCTCGACCACTGCGCGGTGAATTTCGCGCTCTACCGAGGCGGCAAGCGGTTGAAGTGGGTGCTCAACGAATACCGCGGCGCGGCGGTCGACGACGGAGGCCGGGTCTTGCGGGTGGGCCCCTCGCAGCTGCACTACGGCCGAGACGGGGCGAACGTGCGCCTTTTCGAACCGCCTGGCCGGTGGTCGGCGCCGCTCGAGGTCACCCTGCGCTTCGTCGCCGAGGGCCCTTCGTCGGCGCCGCTTCGCTTGGTCGACGGCCTGTCTCACCACTGGCGCCCCATCGCTCCGCGCGGCGTCGTCGAGCTCGCCGTGCCGAGCCTCGGCGTGCGCCTGGTGGGCCCCGGGTACCACGACAGCAATTGGGGCGACGTGCCGCTCGGCTCCGACCTCCAAGGGTGGGACTGGCTGCGCACCCACTCACCCGAGGCGACCCGCATTGTCTACCGCCCCTGGGCCGACGGCGTGCCCGGGCTCGAAGTGGTGTCGGGTGAGAACGCACTGACCGTGGCCCGGCGCCCACTCGAGGCCATGCCCACGCGGCTCACCGGTTGGCAGCTGCCGGTGCCGGCGCGGGTCGACGGCGCGCGCCCGGTGCTGCTCGAGTCGTCTCCCTTTTACGCC